>CAMBGS010000017.1 GCA_945866305.1 Bifidobacterium breve | reverse complement strand
ATAGAACTAGATCTTTCAACAGTTGTTCCATCTATTTCAGGACCAAAGCGTCCGCAAGATCGCATCTCACTTAGTGGCTCTAAAGAGGCATTTGCGAAAATTCTCCCAACGTATTTCACCGAGAAGACTGGCAAAGAGGCTTACCCAGTGAGCGTTCGCGCTAAAGACACCACGATCAAGAACGGCGATGTAGTCATCGCTTCTATTACTTCCTGTACCAACACATCTAATCCATCAGTAATGATTGGCGCCGCCCTTCTTGCCAAGAAAGCAGTAGAACGCGGCTTAACTTCCAAGCCTTGGGTAAAGACAACTTTGGCACCGGGTTCAAAGGTAGTTACCGATTATTACGACCGCGCAGATCTAACAAAATATATGGAAGCCCTCGGCTTTAACCTTGTTGGCTATGGCTGTGTAACTTGTATTGGTAACTCTGGCCCACTTCCGATTGAGATCAGCAAGTCAGTGAACGACCACGATTTAGCAGTTACGGCAGTGCTTTCAGGAAACCGCAACTTTGAAGGTCGAATCAGTCCAGATGTGAAGATGAATTATCTAGCATCACCTCCACTAGTTGTTGCATACGCACTTGCCGGAACTATGAATCACGATTTCGAGAAGGATTCCCTTGGTAAAGATAAAGATGGCAAGGATGTTCTCTTAGCCGATATTTGGCCAAGCGCTAAAGAGATCCAAGATGTAATCGACTCATCTATTTCTTCAGAGATGTTTAAGAAGGATTATGCAACTGTTTTCGATGGCGATCATCGCTGGAAATCTCTTGATACTCCAACTGGAAAAACATTTGAGTGGGATGCGCAATCAACTTATGTCCGCAAACCTCCTTACTTCGATGGCATGCCAGCGAATCCGACGCCAGTGACCGACATTTCTGGCGCGCGCGTACTGGCTATTTTGGGTGATTCTGTAACAACAGATCACATTTCACCTGCTGGAAATATAAAAGCTGATTCACCCGCTGGTAAATATTTAGAAGCTCACGGAGTAGCACGCACTGATTTCAACTCATATGGATCTCGACGCGGAAATCACGAAGTTATGATCCGCGGAACCTTTGCCAATATTCGCTTGAAGAATATGTTGCTAGATGGCGTTGAAGGTGGTTTTACTCGGAACTTCTTAAATGAAGGAAAACAAGAAACCATTTACGATGCCTCAAATGCTTATCAGAGCGCCGGAGTGCCTTTGGTGATCCTTGCAGGCAAAGAGTATGGATCTGGATCATCGCGCGACTGGGCCGCAAAGGGCACAGCGTTATTAGGTGTACGTGCTGTTATCGCAGAAAGTTTTGAGCGAATCCACCGTTCAAACTTAATTGGAATGGGTGTTCTCCCATTGCAATTTAAAGAAGGTCAAACAGCGAAATCACTAGGCTTGACCGGCACTGAAACTTTTGCAATTTCAGGGATCACGGAATTGAATAGCGGTGGAATTCCGAAAGAGGTAAAAGTCACAGCAGGGGATAAGTCATTTAGCGCCAAGGTGCGAATCGATACACCTGGTGAGGGTGATTACTATCGCCACGGGGGGATCATGCAGTACGTGCTCCGCCAATTACTTCAGTAATGGCGCATATAAGAGGCTCTTTACTAGCGTAAAAATCGCGAAATAACTTGCTCCAAACTAGAATGAAACCATGATTGAGCAAATCAAATCGCCTGCAGATGTCAAAGCGCTGGATTCTGCTCAACTAAATTCACTCTGCGAAGAAATTCGCCAATTCTTGATTACCAAAGTTTCAAAGACCGGCGGACATCTTGGTCCAAATTTGGGAGTTGTTGAGCTAACTCTGGCGATTCACCGCGCTTTCGATTCACCGCGCGATGTAGTTCTCTTCGATACAGGACATCAATCCTATGTTCATAAAATAGTTACTGGACGAGGGGATAGTTTTGATGGACTTCGCCAACGTGGTGGAATCGCAGGTTATCCAAATCGGAGCGAGAGCGAACACGATGTAATTGAAAATTCACACGCATCGACCGCTCTCTCTTGGGGCGATGGAATCTCTTTTGGTTTCGCGCAGACTGGCCAGGCAGATCGACATGTGGTCGTAGTTGTCGGAGATGGTGCCTTAACTGGGGGAATGTCTTGGGAGGCGTTAAACAATATCGCCGCCGCTGAGAAACGAAATTTAGTGATTGTCGTAAACGATAACGAGCGCTCTTACTCTCCAACAATTGGGGGATTGGCGACTTACCTAGCAACATTACGGGTAACAAAAGGATACGAGCGTTTCTTAGATTGGGGTAAAGAAGTACTACATAAGACCCCGGTTGTGGGCGCGCCAATTTACGAAACGTTGCACGGTATGAAAAAAGGCATAAAAGATATCGTCGCCCCCCAGGGAATGTTTGAAGATCTTGGCTTGAAATATATGGGACCAATTGACGGTCACGACATTGCTGCACTCGAAAAAGCCTTGAGTAAAGCGAAGGATTTTGGTGCACCCGTTCTAGTTCACGTGATAACTGAAAAAGGGCGCGGTCATAAACCCGCAATCGATGATGAAGCTGAAAAGTTTCACGCTGTTGGCATCGTAGATCCTGAAACTGGAGCACCTCTTGCCAAGAGCGCCACAAGCTGGACCAAGATTTTCTCGAGCGAATTAATTGAAATTGCACGAGAGCGCGAAGATATCGTTGCAATTACCGCCGCAATGATGGGTCCAACAGGACTTGATGCCTTCGAAAAGGTATTTCCGATGCGAACAATTGATGTTGGTATAGCCGAACAACATGCTGTAACAAGCGCGGCTGGTATGGCTTTTGCTGGACTACACCCGGTTGTTGCGGTTTATTCAACATTTTTAAATCGCGCCTTTGATCAATTACTTTTAGATGTGGCGCTGCATAAAGCAGGGGTCACCTTTGTATTAGATCGTGCGGGAGTAACTGGAGATGATGGCCCTTCCCATCACGGAATTTGGGATTTAGCGCTAACCGGAATAGTTCCAACTATGCATGTCGCAGCCCCGCGCGATGCAACACGTTTACGAGAAACTCTGCGTGAAGCCGTTGCAATTTCTAATGCGCCTTCTATGATTCGCTATCCAAAGGGCGCGGTTCAAATTGATATTCCGGCATTTGAACGCCGAGACGGAATCGATGTTCTCTATCGTGGCGAAAGTGCAGATGTCTTATTGGTGAGTATTGGTGCAATGGCGGCGATCGCTGTTGAGGCAGCAGGAATGGCATATCGCGAAGGGGTTGGCGTAACAGTTATTGATCCACGATGGGTGAAGCCCTTGCCCACTTCAATAGCCACGATGGCGCGACGATACAAAAGCGTGGTGGTACTAGAAGATGGAATTAAGCACGGCGGAATCGCGAGCTCAATCTCTGAGATGTTCCGCGAAGCAGAACTGAATATTCCAATTCACTCAATCGGTGTTCCACTTGAGTTTATTGAGCACTCCAAGCGGAGTGAAATTTTCAACGACTTAGGTATTACCTCTCAAAGCATTGCGCGCAGTATCGTCGAGTGGAATAGCTCTAGCGGATCAGTTAACTCAATTGAAATTATGGAAGAGATGCAATTCCCGGCGCGTGAAAACGCTGACCGCAAACCGCTTCACTGATTCCTTCACGATCTAAGTAAGGCAATATTCCGCCTAAATGCATCGGCCAGCCAGAGCCCATCAGCATACAAAGATCAATTTCAGCGGGAGTTGAAACAACTCCTTCATCGAGCATCATGCGCGCCTCAACCGCTAAAGCTTTAAGTGCACGTTCGCGAACTTGTTCTGCGGTTGATGACGTTGTCCCTTGCTTCATTAAGGCTAGCGCTTCAGGGTTTTGCGTTAACTTGCCGTCGCCACCCTTGATATAGAAGTTACGGACCTTTGCTGCAACCATCGCCTGCATTGTGGGGGAGATGCGATAGCGCTCACCTAGATTTGCATGCAGCGTTTCTGAAACGTGGAGCGCTACACCCGGGCCAACCAAATCAAGGAGCTCAAATGGCGACATTGGGAAACCAATACTGCGCATCGCACCATCTGCAACTTCTGGTGAGGTGCCCTCATCTACAGAATCGGTGACTTCACCCATAAAGCAAGTGAGCAAGCGGTTAACAACGAAGCCAGGCGCATCTTTACAGATAATCATTGTCTTCTTTAACTCTTTGCCTACTCCTACGGCAGTTGCAGTTGTTGCATCATCAGTCGTGGAAGTTCGTGCGATTTCCAGAAGTGGCATCACAGCAACTGGATTAAAGAAGTGGAAACCAATAACGCGTTCAGGATTTGCCAACCCTTCAGTCATTTTCTCAACTGAAAGCGATGAGGTATTTGTGGCAAGTACACATTCAGGGGAGACAATCTTCTCTAACTTCTTAAAGAGATCCTGCTTAAGAGAGAGTTCTTCGAAGATCGCTTCGATAATAAAATCACAGCCCGCAAAAGAGTTCTGATCGGCTGATCCGCTAATTAGCAGGGAAAGTCGGCGCGCAGATTCTTCACTCATGCGCTTCTTCTCAACTAATTTTGCTAACTCATTCTTGACCCAGGCGACGCCTTTATCTGCGCGCTCTTGATCAATATCGGTCATTACAACCGGGCATTTCAAATTGCGTAGAAGAAGCAGTGCAAGTTGCGAAGCCATTAGACCTGCTCCAACAACGCCAACCTTGGTTACTTTGCGAGCAATGGCTGGTTTTGGAGCACCTTCAACTTTTTTACGCTTCTTCTGAATTAAGTTAAAGGCATATAGCGAAGCGCGTAGCGGATCTGACATCGTCAAATCAGCGAGTACTTGATCTTCCGCGTCAAAGCCTGCGCCACGAGAATTTGTACGCGCGGCAGCAATTAACTCCAATGCGCGCATTGGCGATGCTAATTCGGCGCCGCCATACTTTTTAAGTGAGGCAGTTTTTCCGGTGGCAAGGGCTGCCTCCCAAGCAGGATCGTCTGAATAATCTTTCCGTTCAATCTTATTTTTACCCGATAAAACGTTCGCGGCAAATGCAACGGATCGTTCTAAGAAATCTGCTGGTTCATAAACTGCATCGACAACACCAAGTGCGAGAGCATCCTTAGCTTTCATCATGGTGTTGTTATTTAGGGCATTAAGCATGATGACTTGTATCGCGCGTTCTGGACCGATCAACTTTGGCAAAATTGTGGCACCGCCCCAACCTGGTACCAATCCTAGAAAGACTTCGGGTAGCCCAGTAAATGCGGTCGATGCCAAGGTGCGATAGTTGCAATGTAGACCGACTTCTAGTCCGCCACCGAGGGCAAGGCCATTAATAAATGCGAAAGTTGGAATACCGCATTCATCAAATCTACGAAAAACATCGTGGCCAATTTTTCCAATCGCAAGTGATTGCTCGCGCTTTGTCAGAAAGGAGAGTGCCGAAAGGTCGGCACCTGCGGCGAAGATAAATGGCTTGCCGGTGATCGCGATTGCAGCTGGTGCACGACCTATGGCATCGGTGATTGCCGCATCTAAGGCAGCAAGTGATTGCGGACCGAAGGTATTGGGACGATTGTGGTCTAAACCATTATCCAAAGAAATAAGCGCAAGTGAGCCTTTGTGGCCAAATGGAGTTAGGTCAACATCGCGTACAAGTGCGTTGGTGATTACTTCCTCTGGAGCTCCTTCAGGTAATTTCATTTCAGTTGCCATTACTTTGATCCTCCAGTGAAGTGAGGGTTCTCCCAAATAACGGTGCCGCCCATACCAAGTCCGATACACATTGTGGTTAGGCCGTAACGAACATCTGTGTGCTCTTCAAATGAGCGCGCCAGATTTAACATCAACCGAATTCCGGATGATGCCAACGGGTGGCCGACAGCAATTGCTCCACCATATGGATTAACGCGGGGATCATCATCTGCGATGCCGAAGTGATCTAAGAATGCAATTACTTGCACAGCAAATGCTTCATTTACTTCGAATGCACCAATATCGGAAATCTTTAAACCCGCTTTTGCCAAAGCCTTGATCGTTGAAGGAACAGGCCCAAAACCCATAACTTCTGGTTCGACGCCAGCAAATGCGTAGGAAACTAACTTGGCCTTAATGGTTAGTCCCAGCTCTTTTGCTTTATCTTCGCTGGCAAGAAGTGCTGCGGTTGCGCCATCATTTAAGCCAGATGAATTTCCAGGTGTTACACGTCCGGCAGCGCGAAATGGAGTTTTGAGTGTTGCTAAGCCTTCCATTGTTGTCGTTGGACGTGGTGGCTCATCAACTGTTGCGATGCCCCAACCCATTTCTGGAATACGAGCAGCAGTTGGAATTAAATCTCTTTGAATTTTTCCAGCAGCATAAGCGGCCGCTGTTTTCATCTGTGAGTTAAATGCATAACGATCTGCACGTTCTTTAGTTAATTGCGGAAAGCGATCGTGTAAACGTTCTGCGGTTGCACCCATGGCGAGCGCATCCTGTTCAACAATTCGCTCCGCTAAAAATCTTGGATTCGGATCAAGGCCATCACCGATTGGATGATTTCCCATATGTTCAACGCCGCCGGCGATTGCAATATCGATTGATCCAATAGCGATTGCACCAGCCAGAGAAGTGGTCGCGGTGAGCGCACCAGCGCACCAGCGATCAACTGAATAACCAGGCACTGTATTTGGTAGGCCGGCAAGCAATGACGCGCTTCTACCTAAGTTCATACCTTGGTCGCCAGTCTGAGTTGCAGCAGCGATTGCAACATCTTCGATATCACCGGGGTTTACTTTTGGATTGCGTTCGAGCAGACCTCGCATTGCGCGCACCATCAGATCATCGGCGCGAGTACCGGAGTACATGCTGCCGGCCTTTCCAAATGGGGTACGAACAGCATCGACTAGAACAACGGTGCGTGACATTTGCGCTACTTTCTAACGAACGACGAGTGTTTAGCTCCTAGGGATAGGTTACTCGTCAGTAGCGAAAAGTGGAACAAGCAGGGTTAAGCGCTGGCCTTCACGCGTGGCGCTGATGCGCTCTTCTTTGAAAGGTAGGGGATCAAGACTGCCGCGAGATAAATACCTGAGGCTAAGAATTGGACGATTGAAGTGGTCGTATCAAAGCCAATAGTTCCGCCAAGGAGCGCGGCAAGGAGAGATTCCTTTGCAATCCAAGGAGTTACATCCCATAGGTAGGTATCAACGCCTGGTAGATAACCCAGTTCTTGGAATTCGTGGACGCCGTAGGAAAGTACTCCAGCGGCGACGATGATTAGTGCAACTCCAGTTACAGTGAAAAACTTTGCGAGATTTAATTTCACAGCTCGGTTATAAATCAAATATCCAAGTGCGACGGCAAGTGCTAAACCGAGTACCAGTCCGATAGTGGCAGATGATGCTGCTCCAACAGTTTTGAAATTGGTGTAAATAAATAGCGCGGTTTCTAGGCCTTCGCGCAAAACAGCGAAAAAAGCCACTAAAGCAAGGCTTATTGGGCCAGTCAACACTGCGCTATCAACTTTTCCCTGTAGATCATCACGCAGAGTGCGAGCCGTGCGCTTCATCCAGAAAACCATCCAGGTGACAAGGGCAACTGCTAGAAAAGACGTTATGCCCGCAAATAGTTCTTCACCACGGCTAGATAATTCAGCGGAAGTGAAAGAGAGAATTCCGCCCAGTGCCAAACTTGCAACGATGGCACTGGTGACTCCGGTCCAGACTGGCTTCAAGAGATGGCGGCGGTCGGTGCGCACAATGTAGGCGACCAGGATCCCCACGATGAGCGCGGCTTCCAAGCCTTCACGGAGGGCGATAATGAATGTGCTGAGCATGAGATAAATCTAGAACTACTCCCTGAATTACGCAACTTAAGTGTTGCGTAATTCCTCACATCTCGACTGGGGCTGTTTCAGGCTCTTCGCTCTCGGGGGCGGCCAACGGAATAGTCTCGAGCAGGGCTGCCTCCAATATAGGAGCAGTGATCTCTATCTGCCAGTTACGCGCACCCAGAGTAGCCAAAGCGCCCGCTACCTCGCCTTTAGGGGCGTTCCAGCAGATCCGGCGGATGTATTCGGGGGTAAGCATATTTTCAAGGGGAATAGAGAGCTCTTCTGCCTTAGCCAGCAGGAGAGCCTTGGCGTGGGTAAGTGGAGCGTATTTCTCCGGAAAGCGCTCGCGCCAAATCTTTATCGGTGGCAGTGAATCTGAATCGGTTCTAGTTTGTGGCCATTGCTCTTCGCTAAGGGCCAGGGCATCGGAAATAGCGCTAATCCAGGAAGCGGTGTTCTCCATCCAGCGCGCTCGCAAACCAAGCGGACGTAGTGCTCGCTCCAAATCCTTCTTTGTCTTAATCGTCTTCACATGCGCAACACTTGCGATTTCCACGATTGCCGCATCTGAGAGCAGGCGACCTTGCGAAATGTCAGATTCCTGAGCGATTTCATTTCGCACCGTCCAAAGCGCGCGGACCACCGCTAATTGATTTCGCTTCTTTATTTTATGCATCCCCGAAGTTCGCCGCCAAGGATCAACGCGCGGCGGTGGAGGAGGAGCATCGAGAATCGCTTGAAATTCTTCGCTCGCCCATTCCAATTTATTCGCGCTCGCCAAAAGCCCATAAATTTTGTCGCGAAGTTCTACCAATAACTCAACATCAAGTGCCGCGTAATTTAGCCATTCTTGTGGCAATGGTCGCTGTGACCAATCTGCTGCGGAATGTTCTTTGGCGAGTGAGATCTCCATTAGAGATTCAAGAAGTGGCCCTAAACCAACTCTGGGCAGCCCGGCGATGCGACCACCTAGTTCAGTATCAAATAACTTTTTGGGATTTATTCCTAATTCACGCAGACAAGGAAGATCCTGCGTGCTGGCGTGCAGAATTACTTCATCGCTCTGCAAAAGTGCATTTAACTCAAGAAATAAACGATGATTTGGACCAAATGGAATTGGATCAATCAGATGCAATCCACCACCGCGGCGTTTGATCTGAATCAAATATGCACGAGCGCTAAATTTATAGCCAGAGGCTCTTTCTGCATCGACGGCAAAGGGCCCAGAGCCTTTTTCTAAATCACGAAGTGCGTTTTCAAACGTTGCTTCATCTGCAATAATTTTTGGAACACCTTCGGCGGGAGCCAAGAGCGGAATTGCAGTAATTACTGGTTCGTTTTCGGGGACATCCTCTTTTACGTTATCCATATTTAAGAATTTTTAGCGCGCGGCTATGCCTTGCGACGCGCTGCAGAAATAGGGGCAACGCCTTCGACCACAGGAGGAAGGCCGGCAACTTCACCAAGAACATTGCACCAGGCCATGACGTGAGACATCATCTCTTTAGGATCTTTGATTACCGGACTCCAGGATGCGCGAATCTCAATCTCTGATTCATCATTACGCGGCGAGAGTTTGCCAAATGAAGCGCTAGAAACTCGAGTAACAGTTCCACTCGGTGCGTTAAATTCACATCCTGCCGCAGACAGTGAATCAAGGAGCCAACTCCAGCCAACTTCTGGCAGAAGCGGGTCATCTTGCATTGCTTCATCAACGTCTGCACTCAAAAATGTGACACAGCGGAATTCACCTTCCCAAGTATCTTGTCCACCTGGTTCATGCAGGAGAACGAAACGACCAGATGCGATCTCGTCTTCGGCATCGCCAAGCAGGCCATTAGATACATCTGCGGTAAAGGCAAAAGAGTAGGTTGCCAATTTTTGTGGGGCTGGAACTTCTTCCAAAATAATTTCAGATCGTGGAGTTACGGATCGAAGGTGATCAACCATGCGATTAAATTGGGCTACATCCACTGCTTAATTCTAAAGATCGCAAGGCAAGATAAGTGGGAGGCGGGGCGCAAGACTGTGTAACCTTGCTCGCTATGGCGACCTTACTAGCGTTGTTTTCTAGCTTTTTGTGGGGCACTGCCGATTATCACGGTGGCAATTTAAGTAAAAAACATCCAGCAATTGCAGTTCTTGGTGTGACACAAGCGATTGGTCTTGTATTTGGAATTATTCTCGCTTTACTTGCTGGAGAATTTTCCGCTAACGCCTTTGGTGAAAATGGATATTTTATCCCTGGCGCATTCGCGGGAGTGCTTGGTTATATCGGGCTGATTTGTTTATATGCGGGTCTGTCTACCGGACGTATGGGAGTGGTATCGCCAATAAGTGGTTTATCGGCGCTAATTCCAGTTGCTTACGCATTTTTCGTTAAAGGAGATCGTCTATCTCTGATCCTCTCGATTGGTGCGGCACTGGCGATAATCGGTGCATTCTTAGCTAGCGGTCCAGAACTTTCACAAGGGCTTCCAATAAAACCGCTAATCCTCGCACTCGGTGCCGCCGCTGGATTTGGTACAGCGCTGGTGTGGATGGCGATTGGTTCACAAGGTAGCGCCCTGATGACAATGGTGATGATGCGGACTACGACTTTGTTTATATCTTTGGGAATTCTTCTAAAGTATCGCACCATCGGTGGTTTGAATTTCAAATTGGCACCAATATTGATTTTTATTGGTTGCGCTGATTTCTTAGCAAATTTGCTTTTAGGTGTTGCGACCACAAAAGGTAATTTAACTTTGTCAATGGTGCTCGGCGCCTTGTATCCGATATTTACAGCGGTTTTAGCGTTTAAATTCTTAAACGAGAGATTGCATCGCATTCAATATATTGGAATATTTGCCGCAGTTGCAGGCGTTGCAATTATTACCGCCTTTTAGCTTCTATAAATTGCGTTTCTTCAATTACCTGACGATTCACTTCTATGAAGTTTGACATTAACGCTGCAATATCAATGTGGTTTTCTCCACCTGTGACTGTAGTGATACTTAAATAAATTCCATCCAGCGCTTTGTTTAAAAGAAGATCGTCGATAAGCGATGGGCCGGATTCCACCAGAACATTTTCACCAAATTTCTTCACCCCTTTAGCAAGCGCGGCGGTGGGAGATAGGTTCCACCAGTACGCCAACCGATTATCGGCTAAGGAATTGATCATTGAGCGAGATGCCACAACAACCGGTACCGGTGTGCGGTGGTAAGGCTCGGTGCGAGCAGTTTCGCCACCAATTAGCAGAAAGTCTGCGCTGCGCCGGCGAGATAAGAAGGCGGTTCGGTCTGCCCCGGTCGTAATCCCTCGGGAGTTTCCGCCTTTACTGGTGGATCCATCGCTTCCAACTACTAAGGATGCAAATATTGCCATTTCAAAAGGCTACCGCGACTACGGGTGATGTCAGTGGAGGTGGATATATTTTTTACATGATCATTTCCTGTGATACCTGTGCCGTGCGAGATGTCGGTTGCAATGATTGCATCTTGACTTATTTCATCAACAATAAAGAGACCAAAGAAGTTCTCCGCGAGATTCCGGACTCGACTGCCAATGCCATAGATCTACTTTCATCGCGAGGACTTGTACGCCCACTGCGCTTTAATTCAGCGTGATTTCCCTAGAATTATTAAATTCACAGGGTAGCCACGCGTATCTCAAGTTGAGAATGCAGGTTTGCCCCCGTTAGCCTTCAACTCTTATGTTTAACATCGGCCAAGGGATTCGACTGAGATCAGTCACTGCTGTTGCAGTTGCCCTACTTGCAATTGCCGCTCCAATTTTTGTCGCGCCGTCGGCTCAAGCGGCACAAACTTTGGCCGAGGTCCAAGCTCGGGTTCGCCAACTTGAAGAAGAAGCAACTACCGCCGCAGAGGGTGCGCAAGAAGCAAAGGTAAAATTAGCATCTCTTAATCGCACTCTTGCGGGAATTCAAGCGAAGAAGGAAGTCCAAAGTCAGAGCGTTAGCGCTTTATCTAAGTCGCTTAGTGCGATTGCAATTGAGCAGTATAAAACCGGTGGGCTAAGTCAGAGCTTAGAACTACTTTTCTCATCTAATCCCGCACTCTATCTTTCAGCCGCTGGTTCATTAGAAGCAATCACTCGGAAAAAATCTGTTGAACTCCGTAAATTTCAAGCAGCCAAGCAACGCCTCACCGCTACCTCCCTGACAGTTAATGACAAGTTAGCGCTGGTACAAGCAGCGCAAAAGAAATTAGCTGCGCAGAGTGCGCGAGCCACGGCAAAATTGGCAGAAGCTGAATCGTTGTTATCAAAACTTAAGAAGGAAGATCGGGAACGTCTAGCGCGACTTGCCCAACAAGAAGAAGATGCTGATCAAGCATCATCTCTGGCTGCAGCAAAAGCTCTGTCAGGTGTATCAGGTCGTGCGGGTAAAGCTCTGCAATATGCGCTAAAGCAAATCGGCGACAAGTACGTTTTTGGTGCAGCCGGAATGACATATTGGGATTGTTCTGGTTTGACTATGCGGGCATTTCAAAGTGCCGGAGTCTCGCTCCCGCACTCATCTCGCGCACAGTTCGGTTACGGTAAATCGATTAAACGTAGCGATCTAAAACCTGGTGATTTAGTTTTCTTCGGACGTCCTATTTCGCACGTTGGAATTTATCTTGGTGGCGGCAAGATGGTGCATGCACCTCGATCTGGATCACGTGTCAAAGTTGCCAGTGCATCCAGCCTAGGACGCAAACCATATGTCGGCGCACGTCGCCTCTAACTTAGTAAACTAAATGCCCCAAAAAATTCTTTGTATAACAAATGACTTCGGGCCGCGTGCTGGCGGCATAGAAACCTTTGTGATGGGGCTTATCGAAAGATTGCCGCACGGCACAGTAACTGTTTATACCTCGCAGCAGGGTGATACCAAACTTTATGACCAGGGCTGGCTCGAACGATTTGGAGTTGAGGTAATTAGAGATAGATCCAAGATTTTGCTTCCAACCCCGAGAGTTAGTCGTGCGGTTAAGAAGTTAATTACTAAAGAAAATTTTGAAGTTGTATTTTTCGGAGCAGCTGCGCCACTGGCAATTATGGCGCGCACATTGCGTAAAGCAGGTGCGCTGAAAATAGTTTCGCTTACTCATGGCCATGAGGTCTGGTGGGCCAAACTCTGGCCATTTAAATGGGCAATTCGCTATATCGGCAACAACGTTGACCATCTAGCGTATTTAGGAGATTTTACTCGCCAAGAAATTTCGCGATCACTAACCGCAAATGCGGTATCTGCAATGGTTAAGATTGCGCCAGGAATAGATACAGCGCATTTCGCACCTCAATCTTCGGCCGTACAATTGCGAGAATCTTTGGGACTTACCAACAAAAAAGTGATTGTTAGCGTAGGTCGGTTAGTTCATCGTAAAGGCCAAGATTCACTAATTTCCGCGTTACCCGAAATTTTGCAACACCATTCTGATGCGCATATCTTGCTAATTGGTACGGGGCCATATCAAAAACACTTGGAAGGCTTAGTGAAGAAGTTTTCGGTGCAAGATTCCATAACTTTCATCGGTCGAATTCAATACGCAGACCTTCCTCGATATATATCTGCCGGAGATATATTTGCTATGCCATCACGTTCTCGTCTTGCTGGTCTCGAAGTCGAAGGTCTCGGAATCGTTTATCTTGAAGCTAGTGCTTGTGGCTTGCCCGTTATTGCAGGTAATTCTGGGGGAGCACCAGATGCGGTTTTAGAAGGCGAGACAGGATTTACAGTAGATGGAAGAGATCCTGCTGACGTTGCCAGGACCGTTATTTCATTATTTGATGATCCACTTAAGGCAAAGGAAATGGGTCAACGTGGGCGTCAGTGGATTGATGCGCATTGGCGTTGGAATATTTGGTCTACGAAGTTTTCGGAACTCCTCAAAATAAATTAAGACTTTTCCCTTTCGTTACTGCGCTGAATCTATTGCTCACCTTTAGTTTGCGATAGATCGCGGCTAAATGAGTTTTGAGTGTTGCCTCTGATATGTAGAGAGTTTTTGCAAGCTGGCTATTTGTTCCAGGCAGTGACAGTGCGTGCAGAACCGTCAACTCTCGCGGAGTGAGAACATCCACCGCATCAGGCTTCTTAAGAACATTACTCAAGCCTGCTGCGTTGAAATTTTCTGGCTGACTAAGCGCGCTTCTTAGCGATGCGAGCACATCCTCGAGAGGTGCACTCTTCTTCACAAAGGCACTTGCTCCGGCGCGCATCGCCGCGATTAAGTGACTTTCTTCATCACTCATTGTTAAAATTACGATCGCCATTTCTTTAGAGTGTTTTCGAATCCATTGCACAATATCAAGACCAGAACCGTCAGGAAGATTTAGATCAAGAATCACTCCATCAGGAGATTTGTGCGCAATCTGTGCAAAAGCTTCGGAGCGAGTGGCTGCCTCACCACAACAAGACATTCCAGCGCTTTCGATGGCTCGCTTTATTCCGGATCTAACCGATGGATGATCATCTACCAATAAAATTTGTGGAGTTACGGGCTCTTTCAAAGAGTAATTGCGACTCGGGTTCCTGAACTCGTCGATAAACAAGTGAAAGCGCCACCGAGTTTTTCAGTTCGTTCCTTTATACCGATTAAACCTAAACGTGAACTATCCAAGGTCGCACCTCCTTTTCCGTTATCGCGCACTTCTAGGTAAGTGTGATTTTCAACTTGGCTTAGATATATCTCAATCTCGCTACCCCTAGAATGCTGGACACTATTTCGCATCAACTCAGTAGCGATTGCGGTGATTTCTACTCCTAGCGCAGGATCGATTTCAAATTCGGCGATCTCCAAGCGCGACAACATAGAGCCACATATCTTTTTTGCTGCATCTGTTAACTTTTCTTGAACTGATTCAAATTGAACTTCTCTGAGTTGGTACATCTCGCGGCGAACTTTGATAATGATTTCATCGACTTGAAAACGTAGTGAGCGGATACCTTTACGCATCGGTGCATGAGTATCGGTGGCAGCCAAAAGCAGGTCTAATTCATAACCAAGCGCTACTAAATCTTGCGCCACCCCGTCATGAAGTTCACGGGCTAAAGCTAAACGCTGCGGCGTAATCACTTAGTAAATAGTTCGCTGATCTCCTTGGCAAATTCCTGGGCAACGACGTGGCGCTTGATAGAAAGTTTTGCCGTTAGTTGTCCGCCGGCAATCGTAAAGTCAGCAGGGAGAATGGTGAATTTACGAATAGATTCAGCCTTACTCACCGCTTTATTTGCTTCATCTACCGCGGTTTGAATTACAGCGATCAGATCGGGATCCTGCGTCAAAGATGCAATTGTTGCGCCATCCTTCTTATTGGCGACAATCCAGGACTTAAGTGAATCTTGGTCAATAGTCACCAGGGCCGCGATAAATGGTTGATTATCTCCAACGACCACACACTGGCTAACTAGTGGATGCGCGCGTAGGCGATCTTCAAGAACTGCAGGAGCAACATTTTTTCCACCAGCGGTAACAATCAATTCCTTCTTGCGTCCAACGATAGAAAGGAACCCATCGGCATCGATCTGACCTAAATCTCCAGATTTGAACCAACGATCTTCAGTAAACACTTCCGCGTTCGCAGCATCATTCTGCCAATATCCGCGCATGACAATTGGTCCCTTGATTAATACTTCACCATCGTCAGCAATCTTCACACTTGTGCCAGGGATTGGTTTTCCAACAGTGCCAACTTTTAACGCTCCAGTGATATTCAAAGTTGCACCTGCGGTCGTTTCGGTTAATCCGTAACCTTCATAAATTGTTACGCCAGCGCCGCGATAGAAGTGTCCTAGACGTTTTCCTAGTGGTGCTCCACCAGAAATGGCCGCTTCAACATTTCCACCTAGCGCTGCGCGGATCTTTGAATAAACCAATTTATCAAATAGCCCGTGCTTAAGCGTTAGTAGTGGATTAAAACCACGCTTATCCAACGATTCGCTATAAGCAATAGCAACTTCTGCTGCCTTACGGAAGATCTTTCCTTTACCAGCAGCATCTGCCTTTGCTTCCGCACCGTTGTAAACCTTTTCAAAGATACGAGGTACTGCGAGAACGAAGGTTGGTTTAAATGATGCCAAATCAGGTTGCAAACGTCCGACTGGATCGCTGCAGTGAGCTAGGTGTAGACCAGCACGGATCGCTCCGATTTGAACCATGCGACCAAAAACGTGCGCAACAGGCAAGAAGAGAAGCGTTGAACCATTTGGCTTAAGGAATAGATCGCTCGCACCTTCAACGACATTGCCGCACTCAGATAAAAAGTTACCGTGAGTTAATTGCACGCCTTTTGGCTTTCCAGTAGTTCCAGATGTGTAAATCAATGTAGCAAGCGTGTCAGGTGAAAGCGCATTTCTACGGCGATCTATTTCATCGTCTCCGATATGCGCTCCTGCGTTTGCCAGTACAGAAAGCACATCTTCGGTCATGGTCCAAATATGTTTAGTGTGTGCCGGTAAAACTGTGTTAACTAATTCGCGATGTGCTGGAGTTTCGACAATTAGCCCAACTGCGCCAGAATCGTTCAAAATCCAATCAACTTGTTCGGCAGAAGATGTTTCATAAATCGGAACTACGCATCCACCGGCATACCAAATTGCAAAATCAAGAATGGTCCATTCATATCTGGTGCGGGCCATGATTGCGACGCGATCGCCGATTTGAATTCCGGCAGCGACCAAACCTTTGGCGGTCGCACGAACTTCAGCGTCTAGCTCTTGTGCGCTAACTTTCTGCCAGCCATCACCGAGAGGCCGGGATAACATAACGCGATTTGGTTCAAACCAAGCGCGCTCTGCGATCAAATTTGTGAGGTTGCCTGAAGCGGCAGCAGGGACAAGGGCCGGAATGCTTATTTCGTTCATGCCCCAACGCTAGCGCCCGTCTCGAAAAAAGGGGAGAGGTGGGAGAGCACTTTTTTACGGGTAACCTTTGGACATGAGCGATTTCAGCAGTTCCACAATTACCATCGACGCCCCTATCTCTGAGGTTGGGGCCACCTTGTTCGCAATAGCCTCCTATCCCGAATGGTCAGGGTCTTTCAAAAAAGTGGATGTACTTGCCACTGATGATCAAGGACGCGCGACGAAAGCAAAGCTAACAGTTGATGCAGGTGCCGTTAAAGATGTAGTAACTCTCGACTTTGAGTGGAGCGCTGCGCCAGAGAAAGTCACTTTTTCACTCGATGATGCCAACATCCTTACCAAAATGGATGGTGCCTATTTACTTAAGAACTTAGGCGGTGATGCAACTTCAGTAACTTATGAGCTCTCGGTTGGATTATCAATGCCCATTCCCGCGATGATGATTGCGAAGCAGGAGAAATCAACTATCGATAGCGCACTGAAGCAGCTTAAAGAACATATAGAAGGATAACTGCGTGGCTTCCAACACCATCGGTATCGATGTAGGTGGCACCAAAGTTCTTGGGGGTGTCGTAAGCGCAACAGGCGAGATTCTCGCGACCGCTCGGCGCGATACACCCCGCGAAGGCGGCCGGGCTCTTACACAAGCAATTGCAGATGTTGCTAATGAGTTGGGGCGGGAATTTGAAAGCGAAGCCATTGGTGTATCTGCTGCAGGTTTTATCTCATCTAATCGAAAAACTATTTTAGCAACGCCAAATATCGCGGGCTGGAACGGAGTTGACTTAAATCACGAGTTAACCCAAATTCTTGGCAAGCGCATCGTCTTAGAGAACGACGCCAATGCGGCCGCTTGGGGCGAATTCAAATATGGTGCGGGCCGTGGCCACAAAGATTTAATGTTATTGACTTTAGGAACTGGAGTAGGCGGCGGATTAATTTTAGGTGGATCACTATTTCGTGGAGCCTTTGGTATTGGCGCAGAACTCGGCCATATAAGAATTATTCCCGAAGGCCATCTATGTGGTTGTGGTATTCGTGGATGCTTAGAGCAATATGCATCTGGATCTGCACTGATGCGCCATACCCGAGAAGCGATAAGTGCGAGCCCAGACATCGCACGCAATTTGCTCGCTCGCGGCGATGGCACTTTAGAAAGTTTAAAAGGTCAACACATTACTGAAGCGGCGCGTGACGGAGATCCGGTTGCACTTGCCGCGTTTAACACCATGGCTAGTTATTTAGGTGCGGGAATTGCCTCGCTCTGCGCGGTTATTGATCCTTCTTGCATCGTCTTAGGTGGAGGAGTAATTGAGGCCGGAGAAATTTTCCTTGGACCGACAAGGGAAGCAGCACTGCGCTTAATCCCATTTAGTGGCAAGCATCCATACCCCGAAATTATTCCTGCAGAGCTTGGTAATAATGCAGGCTTGGTTGGCGTTGCAGACCTTTCCAGAATTTAAAGTGCGACTCCATCGTCGTCTCGAAAGTCTTTTCCGTCTTTCCATTTCCTAATGGCAGATAGCGCATCACGGAAAGTTTGCATTACGCTTTTTCGGATGGGATTGGGAGCTACGAATTTTTCATGATCTGCGATTGCATCTAGTTCGTCAAGATATGAAGTTGGTGCAGATTCATCTAAGGATAGGTTTTCAACCATTGATTGAAATTCCATTTCAATCAATTCACGTTCTGTAGCGTCATCGGGTCCATCCGGACGCTGGTCTTTTTCGCTCATTACTCCTGCTCCATGGTTCATATTCGCACATTCCAACCTTTTGGCGCTAAATTAGAACCATGAACAACCTGCCGTATGGCATCTTGCGCGCTTTTCTAACCCCATTCTTAATGATTCTCTTTCGCCCAAAGGTTAAAGGGCTGCGTAATGTGCCAGGTACTGGTCCGGTAATAATCGCCTCTAATCATTTATCTTTTAGCGATTCCATTTTCATGCCCCTGGTTGTTCCGCGCAAAGTTACCTTTCTGGCCAAGAGCGAGTACTTCACATCGCCTGGACCGAAGGGGCTCTTAAAGAAATTGACTTTTATCGCACTGGGCCAAGTTCCGGTCGATCGCTCAGGTGGCCGGCGAAGCGAAGCAGCGCTTATCGCAGGTCTTAGAGTCCTTGCAGAAGGCAAGTGTCTCGGTATTTATCCCGAAGGCACGCGATCACCCGACGGCCGTTTATATAAGGGACGCACTGGCATCGCACGTTTAGCGATTGAGTCTGGAGCTCCAATAATTCCGGTAGCAATGTTTAACACTGAGAAAATTCAACCAACTGGCACTGTTGTTCCAAAGGTAATGCGCGTTGAAATGATTTTTGGTGAACCAATGTATTTCGAAGGCGATTCTACTGATTTGCTTTACTTAAGAGATGTCACAGATAAAATTATGGCGACCATTCAAGAATTATCTGGTCAAGAATATGTTGATACCTATGCGACAAAGGCAAAGAAAAGTACCGATGAGGATGAAAGTTAATTACTTTCTATTGCTAAGCGTTTGATTAAGTAATTACAAGTATCGCAATCAGTTCCTGCTTCAGGTAGTTCTCCTTCAATTACATCAATTAAATCTGATATCAATGAATTAAACTGTGCCTGATCGCGGGTTACATGCAGGTAGTGCTGGGTGACGCCAAAACCATAAGCGCCATCTGCCGTTTCTGTAACGCCAGCTAGTTTCCAAACTAAGAGCCCCATCGACGAGACCGGGAAGGGTTTACCTTTATCGGGGTTTTCCAACGCATAGGCGTATGCCTCTAACTGTGGCGCATAGAACTGGGCGTTATCGCGATCCGAGTCAGAGACTTTGCAATCGATGATTCCAACCGAGCCATCGTCATAATGAGCGAGCAAGTCATAAATTCCTAGAATTCGCCAACGAGTAACTTTTCCATCTACTTCGATAGGAGCGCTCTTAACCCATTGTCCCCATTGTTTTACAACTCCTGGGGCGAGCGAAGGATCTAAGTCGGGCATTGCTGCGCGACGAAAATGTTCTTCTTGAGCTGCAGATAAAGGCTTTACCAGCGGAAATTGTCCGGGCATCGTGATTTTAAACCAGTATTTAATCCAGAGGCATCGTTTGCAGGTTGATAATCCAAAAGTCAGATCCGATGGCGCAATAGTGTCGCGAGCGGGTGAAGCTGGTTTAACAATCTTTAAACTCATGTGATGATTAAATCACGCACTGCTGACGCAATCACCGATAGACCCAAGATGACCATAACTATTCCACCTGTTGCACGTAATTTTTCCAATCTGCTCTCGTCACTTGCAAGCCACACACGGGCTGTGCCGGCCAATAACCCCCAAGTACCATCTGAGATAAATGCCAATATCGAAAAGAGCGCACCGAGAAGCAATAATTGCGAAGTAACTTGCCCGCGATCTATATCAATAAATTGAGGGAGCACTGCAGCGTAAAAAACCAAACCTTTAGGATTTAGCGCCCCAACCCAGAATCCATCACGAACCGAGCGCCAAAATGTTGGAACTACAGTGCCTTGGTTTCGCATATCAGCGGCGTGAATTTTACGGGCGCGGATTGCCGAAATTCCCAAATAAACCAAATACCCGCCGCCACCCCACTGCACTGCGGAGTATGCGAGATGAGATCTAGAAAGTAATGGCCCCAAACCAAATGCGACTAGGGATGAAAGAGCGAAGGCCCCGGTTACATTCCCAGCAACTGTAAATACTGCAACTTTTCTTCCCCAGGCTATGGCGCGCGCAATAACAAATAAAACACTTGGGCCAGGCGCCAGGATGATGACCATCGCTGCGATGATGTATTCAGCTAATCGGCTTGGGATGACCATTTGTTAATTGTAACTCTTGAAAAATGCAGAAAGGGCGGCAAAAGCCGCCCCTTCCTTACAGCGTATTCCTGATTATTTACCGCGTGCATCAGATATCGCGTGAAGAACGCGATAGCCGATAACTGCAACGAGGGTTGCATTTACGATTCCGGTAAATGTGTAATCGCCACGAGTCCATGAGTAATCGGCGATTCCGATGATTAGCGCAGATCCTGCAATTAGTAGATTGGTTGAATCACTAAAATCGACTTTAGATTCGATCCAGATGCGGGCACCTAGAATTCCAATCATTCCAAAGAGCGCAGTGGAAACTCCGCCTAGTGCTCCAACCGGAGTAGCGCTAAGTACCGCTCCAAATTTTGGTGATAGTGAAAGCAAGATTGCACCTGCTCCAGCAACCCAATATGCAGCAGTTGAGTAAACGCGAGTTGCGGCCATTACACCGATGTTTTCGGCATAAGTAGTTGTTCCTGAGCCGCCACCTAGGCCAGCGAGTGTTGTTGCCACTCCATCTGCCATCAGTGCATTGCCCATTTGATCATCAAGATCTTTACCAGTCATCGCAGCAACAGATTTAACGTGTCCCACGTTTTCTGCAATCAACACAAGTACAACTGGTAGGAAGAGGATCATTACATTCATACTAAATGTTGGAGTTGTGAAAGTAGGAGTAGCAAACCACGCTGCCGCTTCTATTCCCTTTGTGTTGACATCTCCCATAATGAGAGCAACTACGTAACCAACGGCTAGTCCTAAGAAAATACTAATTCGTCTCATAAAGCCTTTAGAGATCACACCTATAAGCGCAATACTTCCCAAAGTTATAATCGCAATTAGTGGATCTTTTGTGAAGTTACCTTTTGCAGCACCTGCCAGATTGAATCCAATAACCATAACAATAGTTCCGGTCACCACAGGTGGTAGAAGCCAGTTAACCCAGCCAATTCCAGCCGCGCGAACCGCAAGTCCAACGAGCGCGAGAACTACGCCAGTAAAGACGATGCCGCCAAGCGCTGCAGCCATTCCACCACCAGCACCTGCTGACGCAACCGCTGCGCCAATTGGGCCAAGGAAAGCGAACGAAGAACCTAGGTAGCTCGGCACTTTATTTTTTGTAATTATTAAGAAAAGGATTGTTCCAATTCCAGAGAAGAACAGAGTTGTGGTTGGAGGAAATCCAGTAATGATAGGTACCAAAAATGTTGCGCCGAACATTGCGGCGATATGTTGAAGACCAACGCCCATGGTGCGGGGCCAGCTGAGTCTTTCATCTGTTGAAACAACTTCACCAGCAGAGATCTTCTTGCCATCTCCGTGGAGTTTCCAAGTTAGTAAGGACATTGATTACCTTTCCAAATAAGTTGCTACGAGAGCGTTCACCGTGTGTGTGTGAGCACTTATTGCAGGGAAGTTGGCTCAAGGGTATTCCTGCCTAGTTGAATACTTATTGGACATTCTGGGGCGAGTCGCAATAAAAACCCCCCGTCAGTCACTGTTTTAGTGGCTAACGAGGGGCGCCCTCACGGAGAGTTGAGGGTTAAATCGTCGCATCCTCGGGGACACGACGAATATGAAGTAACCCAAGAATTGAAAGCAAAAGCATCACGAGAGAACCGGCAAGTGAAACCAATGCAGAAATTCCTGCAATGGATCCCAAAGTTCCGAATGCGTATGCAGTCAACAACGTTCCGCGAAGGACTGTGCCTTTAAATACTGTATCTACCATCGCCAATTTTGCGGCAGCTTCAGACTTAAGTGCTTCATCCGAAGGATTGCCCGCTACTGCGCCATTGGCTGCACGGCTTGCTGCAGTTGCTGCGGCGTATGTTGGCATCTTCGATAAATGGAAACCAAGAAAATTGTCAGCATACATCTGAGCTTGTT
>CAMBGS010000016.1 GCA_945866305.1 Bifidobacterium breve | reverse complement strand
AATGCCAGAACCAAGGCAAAAGCGGGACGAATCGCATTCAGGTGCATATGCAACCTCAAATCAAAGTTGGAAAGACCAACCTACTCGGAAAACTATGCCTCTGGAAGAGATTGAGCAGGTTCAGTAGCAGGTGAACTTTGTGGGCGAAGCGCTTCTAAGTCGATCTTATTTCCAGATTTATCGACAACGTTAACGCGGCCTAGTACTCCTGCTAACGCCTTAGTGCGAGAAACCTCTGCTACTAATTGCGTAATTTGGCCGGCATCCTGGAGCTGCTTTGCAAACTGCTCTGGAGGCATTCCGTAACGTTGTGAAGTGCGAATCAAATATTCAGTTAATTCAATTTCATTAACCTGAACTTCTTCAGCCTTAACGATGGCATCTAGTAAGAAATCAGATTTGATTGATACACGAACTTCACCATCAACTTCAGCACGATGTGCCGCATCTTCAAGTCGGCCTTCGCCTTCTAGATGTTGGTGTACTTCATCTTCAACCAACTTATCTGGAACTGGAATATCCAAATCATCAATCATCTTCTTCAAGAGTAAGTCACGTGCTTGTGCACCTTGTTCAAGCGCCTTAACGCGCTTTAGGCGTTCAGTAAAATCAGCCTTTAACTCTGCAATTGTGTCGAACTCAGATGCTAACTTTGCAAAAGCATCATCAACTGGTGGAAGTTCACGTTCTTTAACAGCCTTAAGCTTGATTTCGACATCGCCCTTTTCGTCATCCTTTTGGCCAACGAGCTGAGTTTCAAAGTTCTTTACATCTCCGGCCTTCATGCCAACGAGTGCAGCATCTAAGCCATCGATCATTCGGTTTGAACCGACTTCGTAAGAAATATCGTTTGCCTTGCCACCATCTACTTCAGCGCCATCAATTTTCGCGGTCAAATCAACGGTAACGAAGTCACCATCTTTGGTCTCACGCTCAACAGTAGAAAGTGTTCCGAAGCGAGCGCGAAGCTCGTCAACTTGCTCATCAATATCTTTATCTGTGACCGCAACATCATCCACTTCAATTGTTATCTTTGAAAAGTCAGGCAGGGTAACTTCTGGGCGAACATCGACTTCAACGGCAAATACCAACTTCTCGTTATCGACATATTCCTTGATTTCAACTTCAGGGCGCCCAACAACGAGAACAGAGTGTTCGCGAGCTGCCATTCCGTAAAACTCAGGTAGTGCGTTATTGATCGCTTCATCGATAACTGAACCGCGGCCAACGCGCTGATCGATCATTGCAGCTGGAACTTTGCCTTTACGGAAGCCCGGGATGTTTACCTTCTTGGATACAGCTGTGTAAGCATCGGCTACGTAACCAGTTAAATCTGCGTAAGGAACTTCGATATCAAGGCGGACTCGAGTTGGGGAAAGTGTTTCGACCGTACTCTTCACAAATTGCTCCTTGATTAGAAATTAATTTGAAGTGCAATAAACATTTCATTGAACTTCTGGTCGGGGCGGGGAGATTCGAACTCCCGGTCTCCTGCTCCCAAAGCAGGCGCGCTAGCCACTACGCTACGCCCCGTGGCGCAAGACGTGAGTCTAGAGTAATTTTTTACTCTCGGTTACCGAGGCAGTACTCTTACCCGTATCGCGAAGCCAGTCTCTGGCTAAAACCACTCGCGGGTGTAGCTCAATGGTAGAGCCCCAGCCTTCCAAGCTGGCCATGCCGGTTCGATCCCGGTCACCCGCTCCATACTTTTAAAGTGCGCCAACTGCTCCGACTAGGGTTGAAAATACAACACCACTAAATGCCATTGCATTTGATGCACCGGTACTTCCGGAGTCATCAATGACTCGAATCGCCACTCCTACATCTCCACCGACCGGAGAAATTACACCAGTAATTGTGAATGTGTAACGATTTGATATTGCCTCCGCTCTGAAATTCAATCTCTCTGCAACGGAATACCCAAACTTTGAAGAAGATCCGTCTGAATGAATTATCTCAATAGCAAAAGTTCCTCCAGTGGCATTTGATTGGCCTACAAGGTAAATCGTATATAGATAGTTTTTACCGGATTTGAAGTTGAGGAAAGATGAAGATGTTGAATAACCACCTAGTGTTGACGTGGACAAACTCCAAGGAGTAATGGAGTTGGTATAAACATTTGACGGACCCGTTGCTCCAACAGTTCCGGTTTCACCTTTACTTCCGGCGCTTCCTACGGTTCCTGTTTCACCCTTTGCTCCGATTGCACCAGCTGAACCTGTAGATCCAATTGGGCCTTGCGCTCCGGTTGCGCCAGGAGTTCCACCACCTGAAGTACCGGCCGCACCAGTTGCGCCAGTCGCACCAGTATCACCTTTTACTCCCGCTAAACCAGCTGAACCTGGTGAGCCATTCGCACCAGGTGAACCGTTTGCACCAGGTGATCCAGCTTCACCTTTTTCGCCTTTTTCGCCTTGTGAACCCACGGGACCTGCAACTGTTGATGCACTAGAAACGGTTTTACCTTCGCCTCCATTCTTTCCATCAACGCCTGCTGCACCGATTGGTCCCTGCAAACTTTGTGGCAGCGGCCATTTATTACTTTTCTTTGGTCCATAAATTAAGAGACTTCTCGTATCAATGTAGAAGTCCCCGTTGATTCCTGCCGTGCTTAATGGTGCACCCTTGCCGTTTAAAATCGTGTTTGAAATTGTGTTGGAAGTTCGTCCAGCAGCCTTAGGTTTTTTAGCAGCTTCTGAAAGCGGGATCGCAGTAACGCTAAAGAGTGTTGTAAGCAAAAGCGTTGCAATAATTTCTATGTACCTGCGATTGCGTTTCATAAAACCTCCGGGACGGCGAGCTATGGGTGGTTAAAGAAAATTGTGAAGGGGCGGACTCACGCGGCGAAGAGGGCTGTCCCTGAGACAATCCTTAGAACCTGTATGAGTACCCCCGCTGCTACGCAGGGCAGGGCGGCAAAAACTCGCAAGCGTCTCTCAGGAAGAAGGGGTAGTTTTCTGAGCATCAGGTAGTTATCTACGGGTAGTCGATAACAAGGGTTTCGACAAAGTGCTCCAAGGGATGAAAGGTAGACATGCAAATGTCATCAAAGAAGATAGTGATCGCAGTAGCGATTACAACTGTTGCGTTAACAATCGGTTCAGTTGGAATCAGTCAAGCATCATCAAAAACCAAGGTTGTTGCAACTAAGACAACTCGCACTTCCTCAAATGGAATTGCTAATCCAATGGCGAATGTGAAGGGACCGCAAGAAGCAATTGCTTCCGTACTTTCAGCTCTAGTCGCTAAGGGCACAATTACACAATCTCAAGCAGATGCGATTAAGGCTGCTGCAACAGCAGCCGAAATAGCTAAGCGAGCATCAAAGGATGCAGATCATGCTGCAAAGGATGCACAACGTGCAGCACTCGAGGCGCTAATTTCGAAAACAATAGGTGTTGACAGTGCAACTGTTCGTACTCGTCTTGCAGCAGGTGAATCACTTGGTGCAATTGCAGGTGCAAAGAAGGCAGAACTTATTACTGTTCTTGTTGCTGATCACACTAAGCGCATCGATGCTGCTGTGACTGCCGGAAAGTTAACTGCTGCACAAGCAACAACTCTCAAGGCTGGACTAACTGCACACGTAACCGCTGAAGTAGATCAAGTCGGCGGAAAGCGTGGACCAGGAATGGGCGGTCCAGGTAAAGGCGGTAAAGGCGGTAAAGATGGTCGTGGTCACGGTGGTCCAGGAAAGGGTGGCTTCGGTGCCGCTCCAAAGATTCCTGCACCAGCAGGATCACCAGCATAAGTAATAGTGCTTAACGGCATGTAGTTCCTCCAAGGGTAGAAAAACCCGTCGTGAATTCTCCTTCGCGGCGGGTTTTTCGTTGTTGCGATCAGCGGTAGTTAAATAACAGCGTGAGAGACTTCAGGCATGCGGTTACATATTGGTAGTGATCATGCAGGTCTTGAACTAAAAACTGAATTAATTGCCCACTTGGTAAATAGCGGACACGACGTTACCGATCACGGGCCTTATGAATATGACGCCTTAGATGATTATCCGGTCTTCTGTATTCCTGCCGCAGTTGCTGCAGCGAAAGATCCGACATCACTTGGAATAGTTCTCGGTGGATCCGGCAATGGTGAACAAATGGCTGCGAATAAAGTTAAAGGTGTGCGAGCAGCACTTGCTTGGAGTATTGAAACAGCCAAACTTGGCAAGGAGCACAACAACGCAAATGTTGTCGCTATCGGTGGTCGTATGCACTCGATCGCAGATTGCAAGGCGATCATTGATGCCTTTATCGCAACGCCATTTAGTAACGACGAACGCCATATCCGGCGAATCAATTTGATCTCTAACTATGAAGAGACTGGAAATATCTAACTTAGGCTTTTAAAAATCTAAAGTCATTTACTGCGTGATCTTTAGAAATACCTTGTCCTTCAAATCTAGTAAGCGGGCGTGTATCTGGGCGGGCTATGACTCCCCCAACAAACAGATCTGTTTTTGAAAAAACATCGGTGATCCACTCTGCATACGGAACCCAGTCAGTAGCAATGTGTAAGTAACCGCCTGGTTTTAACTTTGCCGCAACTTCGCTCAAGAATCGCTCTTGGATAATACGGCGTTTAAAGTGGCGCTTCTTTGGCCACGGATCTGGAAAAAACAAATGAGCGCCATCAAGGCTGGAGTCTTTAACCATGTAATGAAAGACTTCAAATACATCTCGCTCGATCAATCGCACATTTGTGATCTCGTGTTCGGCCAACTTCGCCATTAACTTGCCAGCACCGGGCATGTGTACTTCTACACCGAGGTAATTAATATCTGGGTTGGCTTTAGCAATCTGCCAAGTTACCTCTCCCATGCCGTAACCAATTTCCATAACGATCGGCTGCTTCTTAGAAAACAAAGAATCTAAATCAATTTGGGACTCTGAAAATGCGACACCGTATTTTGCCCATAAATTATCGCGAGCGGCTTGTTGCGATTGGGTGATTCGAACGCCGCGCAGGCGATAACTTCGGTTAGTCATGGGTTCCACAGCACAACTCTTTCACGATTAGACTACGAGAAGCAAAAAACATCATCCTAAAAGGAGTCGTCGTGCCAGGTACAAATATCACCCAAATCGAAGCAGCCCAACGTTCAGAGATCATTAAGGTCCAAAGTTACAAAATTGACTTAGATGTGACTACAGGCGCTGAAACATTCTTGGTAAAGACGACCATTAAATTTGCCGGGCTAAAGCCAGGTGCAACCACATTTATAGACTGTGTTGGTAAGCGCGTGATGAGTGCGAAGCTCAATGGCACAGAATTTGATCCAAAATTTGATGGCGAATCAATTTTCTTGCCGGCCATCGCGGCAGATAACACTCTAGAAATTGAACACGAAGGAATTTACTCAAACTCTGGCGAAGGACTCCATCGCTTTGTAGATCCAGCCGATAACGAGGTTTATCTATACACCCAGTTCGAAACTGGCGATGCTCGCCGTATGTATGCCTGCTTTGATCAACCAGATCAAAAAGCTACATTCACGATCAGCACCATTACTCCAAAGCACTGGGCGGTAATCTCAAATTACGGCATCGAATCAGCTAAAGATCTTGATGGCGATCGCAAGCACACTCAATTCGCAATGTCACAAGTTATTTCAACTTATGTCACTGCAATCGTCGCCGGTGCTTACACATCTGTTCATGATGAGTACAAGGGCGAGAAGACCATTCCAATGGGAATTTATGCCCGTAAGTCATTTTTCCAATATGTCGATGCTGCAAATATCTTTGAAGTCACCAAACAAGGCTTTGCTTACTTCGAAAAGACCTTTGGCTTGGCTTATCCATTTGGTAAGTACGACCAGATCGCAGTTGCTGAATACAACTGGGGCGCAATGGAAAATGTCGGCTGCGTTACCTTCCACGAAGATGTTTTGATTTTCCGTAGCAAAGTGACCGAGCGCAGTTACATCAGTCGCGCCTCAACAATTCACCACGAAATGGCTCATATGTGGTTCGGAGATTTGGTCACTATGAAGTGGTGGCAAGATCTTTGGCTCAATGAATCATTCGCTGAATGGGCTTCTTATATGGCAGTTAGCGAATCAACTAAGTACAAAAATGCTTGGACTGAATTTAACTCAGTTCGCAAAAACTGGGCATACCGCGCTGATCAACTTTCTTCCACGCACCCAATCGCTGTTGAGATGAAAGATTTGGATGATGTTCGCACAAACTTCGATGGAATTTCATACGCCAAAGGCGCATCAGTTCTTCAGCAACTAGTTGCTCACGTTGGCCGCGACAATTTCATCGCTGGCCTGCGCAAGTACTTTGCTAAGCACGCATATGCCAATACCGAACTAAGCGATCTGATTACTGAATTAGAAGCAGCCAGCGGAAAGAATCTGACCGAATGGGTTGCCACTTGGTTGCGCACCGCAGGTGTAAACACTCTTCGCCCTGTCATCGCGCTAGATGGTGATAAATATGCTTCTGTTGCCGTTAAGCAAGAAGTGCCACCAATGCCAGTCGGATCAAAAGAACTTCGCCCGCACCGTTTGTATATCGGGCTATTTGATATTAAAGGCGATGCTTTAGTTCGTCGCGAAAGCATTGAAGTAGGTATCGCTGGTGAGTTAACCCAGATCAAGGAGCTCGCTGGTAAAAAAGCAGCAGATTTACTCCTAATCAACGATAAAGATCAGACTTATGCCAAGTTACGTTTCGATGATCGCTCTGTTGCTACGATGAAGAAGTACCTTGGCCAGCTCGATGATTCACTAGCCCGCGGACTTATCTGGGCATCGCTCTGGGATTCCACTCGCGATGGCGAGCTTTCTGCAAGTGACTACATTGAAATTGCTCTGAACGCGCTAAAGGGTGAAACAGATATCTCAATGATCACCGCGACTTTCACACAAATCGACACTGCAATTTGGGCATACCTTGCGCCAAAGAATCGCGATGCGGTTCGCTTATCAGTTGCAAATACTGCACAAGAGTTACTGGCTAGCGCCAAACCTGGAAGCGATGAACAACTGCAATACGCGCGGGCCTTTGCCAACAACGCCTTCACAACAGCTCAGTTTGAGAGTTTAAAGGCGATGCTAAATGGTTCAGTAGAAGGACTATTGATGGATGCCGATCTGCGTTGGTTCATTTTCTTGTGTGGTGTAAAGCGTGGAATCTTTGGCGTTGCAGATATTCAAGCTGAAGGCGATCGCGATAAGACCGCTCACGGAAAGCAATATGTTGCCTATGCCCACGCTGCTCTACCGAACCACGAAGCCAAGGTTGCTGCGTTCAAATCAATCACAACTGATGATTTGAGTAACACTATTCACTCTTACAAATGCCGTGGGTTTAATGAGAATATCCATTGCAATTTACTTGAAGAATTTGTAGATGAGTACTTTGATGCGATCCTAAAAGTTTGGTCTACCAAGGGCTATGAGATTGCTGAAACGACCGCAACTTTAACTTTCCCTACCTGGGTGATCAGCGATGCGACTGTCAATAAAGCGCAGCACTGGCTTGATGTAACTGGAAAAGATGCATCACCTGCTCTGCGCCGGACTGTGGCTGAAGGTCGCGATGCTATGACTCGTTCGCTTAAAGCGCGCGCTGTTGATGCTCGCTGATTAGTCGATAGAAGTTACGACCGAACTAATCTTTTCTTTCTTCTTGCGCTCTCCAGTAAGTGCATAAGTAATTACGGAGATTGCTATAAAGAGCACCGTCGGGGCAGCGAAGAAATAAGTAAAGGTTTCAATCGCGCTTAGCCCTTCACCGGCATTTGTTCCATCTTCTTGATTGTCGAGTGAAAGTATCTGAATTGCGGATGCAAGGTTGATCATCATGACCCTAAGTGTAAATCAGTTATGCAGTCGCTGCTGCCACACCGAATGGCTCTAGGTACGGAAGCCATCGATTATCCGTACGACCTGTGCCAAGAATTCGCCAAGCTGCACCGACTGGTTCGCGTGGAAGTGAGCGAAGTCTCCATCCTAAATCTTTTAGCGGCTTATCTGCCTTCAAGTGATTGCATTTATGGCAAGCAGAGACAACGTTCTCCCAATTATGTCCGCCGCCGCGCGAACGCGGAATAACGTGATCAATCGAAGTTGCTGGTGCTGCGCAATAAACACAACGACCGCCATCGCGCGCAAATATTGCACGTCGTGAAAGTGGCACCGCATGACGATATGGAATCTTTACAAATTTACTTAGCTTAATTACCGATGGGAGTTCGATCTGACCCTGCGCAAAGCGCAGAACACTTCCAGATGACTCAACCATGGTGGCGCGAGAGTTAAGGACAAGCAGCAGCGCGCGACGTTCCGTCACAACACCTAGCGGTTCATAGGTGGCGTTTAGAACTAACGAACGAGACATACATACCCCAGTTTCGAAGCGCGTGGCTCGCGCCGATTGGTTTATCTTGCACTAAGAAAGTGGAAGATAGGGGTATTTACGGGTCAATTTTTGGTAAAGAATTGGATTAGAGTTTGATCTATGAGCGAGCAGACCCGAAATATTCTCGAATGGCTAAGCGGATCACCGCTGCGCATCTTTACCGTCCTTGTCGCCGCCTGGGTGACCCATAGCATCGGACGCCGCGCCATCGAGCGCGCAGTCAACAAACTAGCAACTACAGATTTAAAACCTGGTCCGGGTTTCGCAAAGCGCCAATCCGAACGAGCCCGCACAACAGGTTCTGTCCTCACCTCAATTCTTAAAGCCGTAATCTGGATAATCGCATTAGGAATGATCTTGGGCGAATTCGGATTTAATCTTGGACCAGTGATCGCTTCAGCTGGCGTGATCGGCGTTGCAATCGGACTAGGTGCACAAACTTTAGTTCGCGATATTTTATCTGGAATCTTTATGTTGATTGAAGATCAATATGGCGTGGGAGATCAAATAAAGGTTTTAGATATTGAAGGCGTAGTTGAGAAAGTTGGATTGCGCATAACAACAATTCGCGATGAGAAGAATGTGCTTTGGTATGTGCGAAATGGAGAAATCTTGGTTATAGGGAATGGTTCTCAGAAGCGTTAACCATTCCGTGCGCGGCCATTTCTAGGTATTCACGCAACTGTAAGCGATTAGCATCCGTCATCACCATTCCATCTAGCGCACCCATTGCACAAGCAAGCCAGGCATCACGCGCTGCGATATCAATATGGAAACCGGCATGTCTCATTCGCAAACGCGGATGACCGCGTTCATCTGAGTAAGTTGTTGGCCCGCCCCAATACTGCTCAAGAAACATCTTTAAACGCAGCGCCGCACCTTTCATATCCTTCTCTGGATACATCGGGCGCAATATTGGATCAGTTACAACGCGAGCATAAAACTGAGAGACAAAATCATTGAAGAAGGGTTCTCCCCCAACTTCATCGTAGAAAGTCATCAATTACTCATTTACGCGAGGCGCAACCAAGCCGCAGTATCGGTTGGAATTGCATTTCCAGCTAATGGGCCGCTAGAAATCAAGACGGTTGCGCCTGCGGGAATCTCAATTGCTGCACCGAAGTTGATGTAGCAAGCGAAATTACCGGGACGAGAAAATGCAACGACATCTTTTCCGGCTTCGATCCAAGTCATCGGACCATCACCTAAGCCTTCTTCTAATTTACGTAGCGCTAAAGCTTCGCGATACATAGTTAAAGTTGATCCAGCAACGCCAGCTTGTGATTCGGCTGAGAAATTTCCCATCCAAGGACTCATCGGCAACCAGGCCTGATCTAGTTCCAACAAATCATTTGTTGAGAAACCAAAACCGCCGGTTGGCTCACTTTTCCAAGGAAGAGGAACGCGACATCCATCGCGACCGCGATCCTTATAACCACTCATCTTCCAACGTGGATCTGTGAGTCGATCTTCAGGAAGATCGCGCACTTCGGGAAGTCCAAGTTCTTCACCTTGATAAAAATATGTACCGCCAGGAAGTGCCAGCGTCATTAACGTTGCGCTCTTAGCCCGCAAGGTTCCGCGCGCAATATTGAATTTCGCTGGATCGCCTTGACGCGTAAAAGTTGATTCACCGTTATTTGTTAAGCCTAGATCTAAGCGATCTATAGATCGAACTACGTCGTGGTTGTTAAATACCCACGATGGTGGTGCACCGACTTCGACGAGTGCGGCCATTGAATTATCTATCTTGACCCGAATCTCATCGGCGTTCCATAAAGTAGTCAACATTTCAAAGTTAAATGAGTTCTGTAATTCATCTGCACGCACATAACGCGCGATGCGAGAAGCTGGACTGACCCAAGCTTCGGCAACGGCCATACGTTCGCCAGGATATGAGTCAAGAATTTTGCGCCAAGAACGGTAAACCTCGTGCACCCCTTCTTGATCCCAGAATGGACGCTCGTGCGGTGCCAACATCTCTGAAGTTGTATTGATCTCAGGAATATCAGGAAGCCCTGGATATTTGACCATTCCGTGTGCGACATCAATGCGGAATCCATCGACGCCACGATCGAGCCAGAACTTTAAAACATCTTCTAGGTGCGAGCGAACTTCAGGGTTCTCCCAATTTAAATCTGGCTGTTCAATTGCAAAGAGGTGCAAGTACCACTGCCCCGGCTTGCCATCAGCTTCAATGACTCGTTCCCACGCGCATCCACCAAAAACTGCTTCCCAATTATTTGGTGGTAAATCACCGTTAGGGCCTTTGCCCTCGCGGAACATATAACGATCGCGCTCTGGTGAACCAGGGGCCGCTTTTAGCGCTGCTTGGAACCATATGTGTTGATCACTGGTGTGATTGGGGACAATATCAACAATTAATTTAATTCCGTGATCGTGCGTTTCTCTTATTAATTTTTCGGCATCTGCGAGAGTTCCATATTGCGGTTCGATATCCATGTAATCTGAAACATCGTAGCCATGGTCATTCTGTGGTGATGGATACCAAGGAGTTATCCAGATTGCATCAACGCCGAGTTCCTTTAAGTATGGAAGTCGTGACCGAATTCCTTCGACATCTCCGATGCCATCACCATTTGCATCAGCAAACGAGCGAATGTAAATCTGATAAGTAACGGCATCGCGCCACCATGGGCGTTCTTTACGAGAATTTAAAACGTGGCTCAATTAATTGGACTCCAGGTACTTGGTAAGGAATTCTCTTTCCTTATCGGTTAATGGGCGAGACCTCTTTGTCTCAAGTGACACTGCAACCTGCACAGTCTTTACCTTGGCAAAAACCTTTTCTTCATCGCGGATCGTATAAAGCACATTAAAGGATGAGTTCCCGATCTTTTCTACAGAAATCTCAACATCGACGAATCGTCCACCTTCGTAAATCGGCTCAATGAAATCAACTTCTGCGCGCGCCACAACCATTTCGATAAGGGTTGAAGCGTTCATTGCAGATGTAAATACCGCTGTCGACCAGACGAAGCGTGCCTCTTGTGCAAAGGTCAGATACTTTGCATTGTTGACGTGGGTCATCGCATCTAGGTCATCCCAGCGAACAAATTGCTTATTTACATATTTCATTATCGAGTGAGCTTTCTGTAAGTGGCGCGATGAGGTCTTGCAGCATCGGCGCCCAGTCGGGATATTTTATTTTCTTCATAGGATTCGAAGTTTCCTTCAAACCAGAACCAATTAGATTCACCTTCATAAGCCAAAATGTGAGTTGCCACCCGGTCCAAGAACCAACGATCGTGCGAGATCACGACCGCGCAACCAGGAAATTCCAGTAAAGCGTTTTCAAGTGATCCAAGTGTTTCAACATCAAGATCGTTCGTTGGTTCATCGAGAAGTAGCAGATTGCCACCGAGTTTTAGAGTTAGCGCTAAATTCAAACGATTGCGTTCACCGCCAGAAAGTATGCCGGCTTTTTTCTGCTGATCAGGACCCTTAAAGCCAAATGCTGAAACATATGCGCGCGATGGCATTTCTACTTGGCCAACTTTTATAAAGTCCAAACCATCTGAGACAACTTCCCAGAGAGATTTACTTGGATCGATTCCACCTCGTGATTGATCAACGTAAGCAATCTTTACAGTTTCGCCAATCTTGACGCTGCCAGAATCTGGCGCTTCCAGCCCAAGAATCGTTTTAAAGAGAGTTGTTTTACCAGCACCGTTAGGGCCGATAACACCAACGATTCCGTTGCGGGGCAAGGTAAATGAAAGATCATCAATTAAGACACGATCGCCAAAGCCTTTAGTCAGATGATCAACTTCAACAACAATGTTTCCTAAACGTGGTCCAGGTGGAATTTGGATTTCATCAAAGTCCAACTTGCGCATCTTGTCGGCTTCGGCCGCCATCTCTTCATAACGCGCCAGACGCGCCTTTGATTTAACTTGGCGCCCTTTCGCATTTTGGCGAACCCATTCAAGTTCTTCAGTTAAGCGCTTGGCGCGCTTGGCATCTTTCTGTCCTTCAATTTTCAAACGAGTTGCTTTTGTCTCCAAATAAGTTGAGTAATTTCCTTCATATGGATACGCGCGACCACGATCGAGTTCGAGGATCCATTGTGCGACGTTGTCCAGGAAATAACGATCGTGCGTGATCGCAACGACAGCACCTGGATATTTATTTAAGTGTTGTTCTAGCCAAAGGACAGATTCGGCATCCAAGTGATTTGTAGGTTCATCAAGTAGCAACAGATCAGGCGCTTCCAAGAGCAACTTACATAAAGCTACGCGACGCTTTTCTCCGCCTGATAAAACTTTGACATCCGCATCGGGTGGTGGGCAACGAAGTGCATCCATCGCTTGTTCCAGAAGTGAATCGAGTTCCCAAGCGTTGCGGTGATCCAGCTGTTCCTGCAGCGTGCCCATCTCGGCAAGTAACTTGTCGTAATCAGCATCTGGTTGGGACATTTCATCGCTAATTGCATTAAAGCGATCGAGCATTGCAACAGTTTCGGCAACACCTTCTTTAACGTTATCAATAACATTTTTTTCTTCATTTAAATGCGGCTCTTGCAGCAAAATTCCAACGGTGTAACCAGGAGATAGATAAGCCTCACCATTTGATGGTTGTTGCAATCCAGCCATGATCTGTAGAACTGTGGATTTACCGGCACCGTTAGGTCCAACCACGCCGATCTTTGCCCCAGGCAAAAACATCAGGGTCACATCGTCGAGAATTACCTTGTCACCGTGCGCTTTGCGCGTCTTCTTCATCGTGTAAATGAATTCAGCCATGGGCAAAACCTTAGTGGCTCGTGTCGGTACAATTAACTATCGACCTCTGCAGGCGCCTGTAGCTCAGTCGGATAGAGCACTCGCCTTCTAAGCGAGTTGTCGCAGGTTCGATTCCTGCCAGGCGCACATGACTACACCCCTGCCCCACCTGATCTGGATCGACTGCGAAATGACCGGCCTGGATCTAGTTAGCGATGCCTTGGTCGAAATTGCCGTCCTTGTCACCGATTCGGATCTCAATGTAATTGGCGAAGGCATTGATGTTGTGATTCATGCGAGCGCCGAAAAGTTGGCAGGCATGAACGAATATGTAACACAGATGCACACCACATCAGGGCTGATCACTGAAATACCAAATGGCATGACAACCAGCGCCGCCGAAGATGCAATCTTGGCCTACCTTGAAACAACCGGAACCGTAACTGGCAAATCACCACTGGCCGGAAATTCAGTTAGCGTTGATCGCAATTTCATTGCACGAGATATGCCGCGCCTAAGTGAGTACTTGCACTACCGCACCGTTGATGTTTCATCGGTTAAAGAATTGGCACGACGTTGGTATCCCAAACTCTATTTCGCCGCCCCGGCCAAGACAGGCAACCATCGCGCCTTGGGAGATATTCAAGATTCGATCGCAGAACTGGCGTATTACCGCTCAACGCTCTTTATCCCGAGTGTTACGGGGAACGAGTAAGACCGGATAACAGGTAAGATATGACTTCAATCAGCACATGGTGGACGTAGCTCAGCTGGTAGAGCACCCGGTTGTGGTCCGGGATGTCGCGGGTTCGAGCCCCGTCGTTCACCCCAAGTTTTTCTGTTTTGTTTTTCTAAACGAGAGCGGTAATTATGATCTTCGACGTAATCATTGAAATCCCAGCGGGATCTCGAAATAAGTACGAGGTCGATCACGTGACTGGTGAGATTCGACTAGACCGAATGCTCTTCACCTCAACGCGTTATCCATATGACTATGGCTATGTGAAGAACACCCTGTCACAAGATGGCGACCCACTTGATGCTTTGGTAATGCTTGATGAGCCAACTTTCCCAGGATGCGTTGTCTCTTGTCGAGTAATTGGAATGCTGAATATGACAGATGAAGCCGGCGGAGATGACAAATTGCTATGTGTGGCAGCGGGAGATGTTCGCAAGTCATATCTGCAAGACCTCAGCGATGTTCCTGCCTTTGAACTCTCTGAAATCAAACACTTTTTTGAAGTTTATAAAACGCTAGAACCTGGCAAGTCTGTTCAAGGTGGCGAATGGGTCGGTCACGACGCTGCCGAATTGGAAATCAACGCTTCATATAAGCGCTTTAAGGGAAACCACTAAATAACATATTAGTTTGTTGGCGCTTTAAATCCTGGACACTTGGCAAGTAAGGCAACCATCGCAGCTTTCTCAGCAGATGTAACCCACAATTGATATTTTGCTTTAACGACAATCTGTTGTGCGACATAAGCGCAGCGAATATCTTTACGAGGCGGCAACCAAGTTGCGGCATCTCCATCGCCTTTCTGGGAATTCAAGCGCCCCTTAACCGCTAACAAATTCATCGGATCATTAGCCAAGGCCAATCTCTTGTCATAACTCAACTTAAAGGCCCCGGTCTGCCAGGCATTAGATAACGCAACAACGTGATCAATCTGCACATCCATACTCGAACCCACTCCGCGCACAAACGAGATCTTCTCCCCCGAATACGGGTCACTCAAGATTCCAGTCAGGACCACACAATTTTGAGTTCCAGATTTAAAAGTTTTGGACGTCAAATCTCGATACAAAATATCGTTTCGGGTATCGCAACCATTGCGATCAACATCAGACCAAGTCGGACCAAATTGCGATCTCTCAAAACCTGTCTTTGGCGCTCTACCTTTAACTGCCAGTGTTTCCAATACCGCCACCGCTGTCTTGGTAGAAGCCTCAAGTGGCGCTTGACCCATCGCTGCGCTTAAAACCAAGAGCACCGAAATACGAATTTGCCAGCGACTCATGTCACCATCTTCGCCTTACGGAGTGTGTTAGACAAGACGCTCGGCCCTGATAGGGTCTGCTCTGCATTCAAACATTCGACCGTTTGAATGGGTTGTTAGCTCAGTTGGTAGAGCAAGGCACTCTTAATGCCTGGGTCGGGGGTTCGAGTCCCTCACAACCCACTTGTTAGATTATTCCAGTGGACTTACCCGTCTTTGCTTGCATCACTAAGATGAAATCAGGCAAAGTATAAGGAGCATCGGTGTACCAGGAAGATGATGGCGAGTACCCCGCGTATGAAGAAGACGAGAGTAAACCCCGTAAGAAGAGGAAATTATTTGGCGGCGTAGCGTTGCTTACATACGCTGTGATCGGTGCGGGCTTGGCGCAAACAATTACGTTAAATGGAAATGGTACGGTCGAATTTGGTCAAGGAGTGGTTCAACTCAAAGCTTGCGACTCATTTATAACCGTCTCATTATTCCCTTCACCGGCAACCTAGTCCGGAACTCGCGCGAATGGTCAGGCGTACACAAATATGTCGCATGCGCGCAGCATTAAATTGACGGGTTTAGATACCCGAGCTTGTGCAGGCAAGAAGATAAAGATTCAACTTTTCAATAGCGAGACGTCTACCGCTATGTCCTTGTATACCGATGCCTCAAGCTTGACGGTAAATCGTGCAATTTTGGCAATTAATAGCAACAACACCGTTTCTCGAGAAGATGCGCTGACTCTGATTAACGGCAAAGGTCAAGATATTGGTTACTTCGATAGCTACCAGTACGTTGATTACGATGCCAATCGCGCTGAATATACAATCGTTTTTACCTATCCTTTGGCGCTGATGGCGGATGTAACGCGAGTGAGCCTGGAATCGACGAATGCTTAGCTCAAGTCAAAATTTTTACCTTCGACGCATTACCTCGTTGGTTTTGTTCATAGCAACTTTCACTTTTATTTCACCTATACAGACGTCGGTAGCCGCTCAAAATGCAGAATGTGTAATTGGCTCAAGTGATTTGTGCCCCGCCACGTCACCACAAGAAATTTATAATATTTACGGCACCACAACTGACGGGACATATTGGATAAAGGTTGGTGGAACCGCCACGCAAGTGGTTCTAAAAATGAATCGCACAGGATCTGACAATGGCGCCTGGATTTTGCTCATGAAGGGTGCGAAAGGCACTACCAATTTTAATTATGCGTCAACTAATTTTACTGCCAGCAACACCACGTTAAACACGAACTCGTTGGCTGATGATGTAACCACAGATGCAAAATTCGCCGTTTACAACAGTTTAACTCTGACGAAAATGTTGGCAGTCCTCAAGGATCCTGCCGTTGGAACTGTAAGTTCTAACGGTGATATTCAAAGCAACTCTTTTGGAGGACACGTCTGGTTGGAGACTCTCCCCAGCGCCTCTACCGCTTTTACAAGGTTAACCACAGTACTCAACTTAAATTCACCTGCAACCGATTCTTATTTAAGCGTTCCAAAAACTAAATACTTCACAAGTTCATCTGGAACCCAAGTGTTTTCATATCAAGCAGGATTCGGACGTTATGGTTTCAATGGAGACCACTGCACTGGCGGTGCCATGAGCTACAGGTGGGGAATGGCATGGAATCAAGAAGGTGATTGGGGTAGCTGTGACGTTGTCGTGGGTATAGGCCTCGGTGGCACATCGCAAAATTCACCGGGTGATCAAGCTCGTTGGTCAGGCGTTGCAAACGGAAGCGTTACTAGCAATACAGGTCACGGAAATATGGGCTTTCAAATTTGGGGAAAGGTTGCAGAACCTTCTTTAGGTGCGCCTACTTCTGTTGCTGCAACAGTTGCTTCAAGTAGTCAGGTTAACCTTTCTTGGTCAGCGCCAAGTGGTGTAACCGTTACCGACTATGTTGTGCAGTACAAAACTTCGGCAAATACATATTCAGCGACTGACTCAAAATCTTTTGTTGTAAGTGACCAGACAACGGCTAGCATCACCGGGCTAACCAGCGGTACTACTTACAATTTCCGAGTTTTCGCACGCACGGCTTCCAATTCAACGTCAAACCCCGCTACCAGTACTGTGAACGCGACCTTAAAGAGCAGTCAAACTTTGTCATTTGCCACAACGGCATACACAAAAGCATTTGGCGAGACTCAGACTGTTTCAGCAACCTCAGCTGGAACGGGTTTAATCACTTACTCTGCAGGCGCTTCAACTGCCTGCACGGTTTCAGGCAGTACAGTAACTATCGCTGCAAGTGCTGGAACTTGCACAATTACAGCTAGTCGAGCTGCAGATGATGTTTACTCAGCAGCAGATTCAACAAATTCTGTTTCTATAACGGTATCCAAGGCAGCACAGGCGACTTTAACTCTGACTTCCACATCAGCAGTTTTTCTGACAAACCTACGCTTGTTAACTAGCGGCGGAAGTGGAACAGGTGCAGTCTCGTACTCGGTTAGTAGTTCAGGCACGGCGGGTTGCGCTGTTTCGAGTGGAGATTCATTGACTGCGACATCTGCAGGTTCGTGTGTGGTTGTAGCAACTAAAGCAACTTCTACTGATTATCTTGCTGCGTACGACACACGAACTGTGACCGTCAGCAAAGCGCCACTTACCTTGACTGTGTCAGCCTCGGCTTCCCTGAAATATGGAAGCGCTGCCACTGCAACATACAGCTCTAGCAGATCTCTTGGAGTTGGGGCTGTTCCGAATTTAACGGGAACTTTGGCATATGAGACAAGCACCACAACTGCATGCAATGTCAACGCCGCCACTGGTGTCGTCACTATGTATAGGGCTAGCGGAAATTGCAGTGTTCGTGTTTCACTCATTAACGATACAAATTATGTCGATACCAGTTCGGCGCTAGTCTCGATTACTCCAGCTTTAGCTGATGCTTTATCTATATCTGCTGGTAGTGCAACTAGTACTTACTCAGGTTCTGCTTCTGCGATTACGCCGAGTTATTCGATTTCTGGTTTGCAGTTTTCCGACACCGTGACGGTAACTTATGGCTATTCAGGGACAACTAATGCGGGAACCGGTTACTCGCTTTCAGCGACCAAGCCGACCGCGGCCGGGGTGTATTCAATAACTCCGACAATATCAATGAGTAATTCAGATTCGTATACGGCCTCGACGTCTGTGACAAATGGAACCTTAACGATTTCGCGAGCGGCAAGAACTCTGAGTCCAACCACATACAGTTCCACATCGCTGAAATATGGCGATACCGCAACGGTAACTTCAAATACAACGTCACCAAGTTCGAATTCTGATGGCACATTTCAGTATGTTGTTGGGTCGGGATGTTCTATAAATAGTTCCACGGGTGAAATTACTGCAAATACTTACACTGGTTCTTGTCTTGAGACGACAACCGTTACCCAAGGCAATAACTATGAAACGGCTACGGCGACAGCGTTAACTTTCACGCTAAGTAAGGCCGATACATTGACGGTTACGACCGCGACTCCGAGCGCCCTTACTTACACGGGATCTGCCGCAGCAATGACACCGACAGTGACCGTTTCAGGGTTAGTCGCAGGAAACACAGCAACCGGTGCGACGTTTAATTTCAGTCGGACACCGACTTGTGCGCAAGGTGGAGTATGCCAAGTAGGTGACACAGGCCCAGGTGGTGGCAAAGTTTTTTATGTTTCGGGATCTGCGATTAATGCTGTAAGTGGAGTTAGCGGAGGTGGAATTTATCTTGAAATGGCGCCGGCGACATTTAGCAAAACCACCTTTAACTGGTGCGAAGGTCCAGGAAATCCATACACAACACTATTAGGTGCGACGGCTACGAATATTGGATCGGGCGCGGCGAACACGAAAATTATGATTGATAACTGCACTGGTGGCGCTGGTGTCGAGGCAGTTAACTTAACTTTGGGTGGGAAATCTGACTGGTTCTTGCCTTCGTATGGCGAACTACTTGAAATTTACAGCGAGAGAAACATGCTCGGACTAGGTAGCGGAGAGGCGGCCGCTGGTTATTTGTACTGGTCTTCAACCGAAGCAGACACTTGGATTGCGTCTTCACTAGTGCCTTGGGCAGGAGTGGGTGGACAGAACAAAGGGCAGGCCACGCCTTATCTCCCCATTCGCGCATTTAGCGCAACGGTTTCGGGTTATAGCGCTTCACTGACAGCTCCCACGAACGCGGGTAGTTATGTAATAACTCCGTCACTACTAACTCTTGGCAGCGGGATAACAACGGATTATTACAAGGCGACAATTTACGAGACCGCGACTTTGACTATAAATAAGGCTAGCCAGAGTGCGTTTACAAACTATTCATATCTCTCTGGAATCTTCGGTACAGCCTTTATTATCTATAAATTTGGCGGCAGCGGTGACGGAGCGGAAACGATCGCAGTGGCAAACGGTTCGGCCACCGGTTGCGAATTAAGCGGGGTAGTTTTATTTGTCACCACCGCAGGGACTTGCGTTGTAACTGCAACGAAGGCAACAAGTGAGAATTACTTGGTATCAACATCGGAATTTACAGTAATTATGAATTACTACGTCCCAGAGCCAGCAGCTCCTGTTTCAACGATGCCGACAGAAATCGCTATTGCATCAGCAACGGGCTGGAGCATCGCTCCTTCAATTGGTCCAGCCATCACTGGCATCTCACCGTCTTCAGGTCCAGTTGGAACAGTCGTCACGATCACGGGTACCGGAATGAACGGGGTCGATGTAATTAAGATTGGGCGAAAGGCGCTTACATCAATAACTGGGATAAGTTCGACATCAGTAAGCGGTGTGATTCCTGCTGGAGCAACAACTGGGCCAATCTTTGTAAGCAATTCTTTAGGCAGTGATTTCAATTCGATTGGATTTACAGTTACGCCCTAGTGCTATTTGAAATCTAGTTTTTTGCCCTTCCAGGATTTATAGGTAACCGTTTCTGATTCGCTCGTAATAACTAAGCCATCACATCGCAGCCATCGAGCGCCGGACTTCCATTCAGCAGGAGTTGGATGCTTGGATGACCAATTAGTAAAAAATTTTGATCCCGACAATCCAGCCTCACAAATTGGAGTAACCCTGGTGAAAAGATCCACTGGGGTTTGTAAGTTTGGATCAGTCTTGAAGGGTGAGGTAACAACTCTGTACGTCTCAACATTGTGCAATTTACGACAATCTAGAGCACCTTTTTTGACCGATGGCGCTGGCACCTCGATCGGGGCGAGCAGGAAGCAATTTCCAACTTTTGGCTGAATTGGCTTTGGGGCAGCTTGAACGCTTGCTGGATTTGCCAAAATCACCGAGATCACCAGAGCGATGGCGATTCGACTTCTCATGTCTGGAGCGTACCTGTCTCGCTTATACCTATCAATATGGACATTTCAGAGCCCAAGCGACAGAATTGCCTAGATAACCCCAGCCTTTTCCACCTTTTTTGGACCTTTTTTGGAGGAAAAATAGATGTCATGGTTTCGAACATTGCTGAAGGGCAAACGTTCTGCCATTAAGTTGTCGAATCTCCATACACACAAACGCACTCATAAGCTATTGATAGCAAGCTTGGTATCAACTCTCCTCTATGGCGTTTCAATTAGCGCGCCACCTGCAACTGCTATTGCTGCAAACCCAACACCCGTTTGTTCTGGAGCATATTGCACCATCACGTTTGATTATTCGGGAGATTTCAATAACTGGACAGTGCCGGCCGGAATTACAAGCATTTACGTTGTAGTTCAAGGTGCCTCTGGCGGTGTTGGCTTAAATGCTCAATCACCGCAGCCAGGCTATGGCGCTGAAATGAAAGGTGATGTCGCCGTAACTCCTGGGCACGTATTAAAAGTTCTCGTTGGCGGCCAGGGCCAAATTAACGGTGGCACATACGGAAACGGCGGAGGTGGTGGTGGTGGTGCAAGTTTCATTTCCAACACTTCTGTCACACCTCAAACACCCTTAGTTGTTGCAGGAGGTGGAGGTGGAGGACCAGGTTCGTGTTGCGGTAGAAATACCGTATACGGAATAAGTGCCTCTCTCAGCACTGCTGGAACAACAGGAAATATTAATTCCCTGTCAGGTTACACCGCGTATTACAGTGTTGGAGCAGGTGGAACTAATGGCTCAGGCGGAGGAACAGGAAGTGTCAATCCTTCCAGTGGTGGTGCAGGTTGGTCTGGCAATGGAACTAACGGATCTTACGGAACCGCTGGAACCGCATTGATAAATGGGGGCGCAGCAGGTTTGGCTTCATCTGGATACGCTGCTTACTCCAGAAATGGCGGATTCGGTGGCGGTGGCGCATCTGGTTACGGTACCGGCGGTGGAGGTGGCGGTTACAGCGGCGGTGGAGGTGGCGCTTCGGCATCCGACTGGGGTGGCGGCGGTGGAGGTGGCTCTTACTCTGTAGCTACAAACCAATCAAACATTGACAGAAGTGGTACACACGGAAATGGCTCCATTTCTGTAAAGTATTTAAACGCGCCCACACCAACAACTTTTTCAACAACACAAACATCTCCGACAAAATCTGCAAGTGCATTTACTTACTCGATCGTGATGTCCCAAAACGTTACTGGTATGGGCGACGCTGACTTTTCTAATGCCGGAACCGCGACAGGTTGTGTTTTCTCGGTAAATGCCTCGTCTGGAACAAACTTCACTCTGACTGTTAGTTCGTGTAGTGAAGGCACGGTGATACCGCAGTTGATTACCAACTCGGTTTACGGAACTGTGACGGCAACGAATGGTCCCGGAAATAATTCGCAAACGACTACACCAGTTACAAGGGATATAACTAGTCCAACCATTTCAAGTGTTACTGCGCCGACTTCGGCGACTTACTCTCCAATTTCAACGGCTGTGAATTTTACAGTTAACTTTAGTGAAGCAGTATTGGTTACGGGTACTCCCCGATTAACGCTGACGGTCGGAACTGCCACAAGGTATGCGAATTATCTTTCAGGATCGGGCACGAGTGCGCTTGTTTTCCGATACACGGTCGCTTCGGATATCAATGAAGTCGATGTGGATGGTATTTCTGCAACATCTCCGATTGATTTAAATGGCGGCACCCTTGCCGATGCAGCGACTAATAATTCGAGCTTGACTTACACGGCACCGACGCTGACAGGAGTGTTAGTAGCTCAGCTTCCAAGTGCACCAACGGTAAATGCGATCACCACATCTAGCGGAACTCTCTCTATTGACTTTACCGCAGGCGCTGCTAACGGAAGTGCTATCACTAATTATCAATACTCACTAAACGGTGGGGCTTGGACCGCGAGAACACCAGTAAGCAACGCCTCTCCTTTCGCAATTACTGGACTGACAAATGGAACCGCGTACACGGTTTCGATACGGGCGGTTAACGCAATAGGCACCGGTGTCGGCTCAACCACTTCTGCATCCGTAACGGTAAATGCTGCTTTAGCAATGGTTACGCCAACTACCCTGACTACTACTTATGGTGTTGTAAATACTTTAACTCTGACGTCTACAAATGGAACGAATCCAAAGAGCTATGCAATTAAAAAAACATCAGATAACTCTCAGGTAAGTGGAATTTCAATCTCTGGCGCAGTAGTTACAGTGTCGGCTAGTGTCGTTCCAGGGACATACGGAATGACAGCCACGGTGACGGATGCAACCAATGCGACCTCATCAGCAAACTTCAACGTGCAAGTAAACGTTGGTTTAATGACCGTCACCGCAGCAACTCCTGCCACTATCTTCTATGGCGGATCAAAGGCTGCTGATACTTTTACTGTTACAGGTCTTAACGCAGCCGATTCCATAAATGGCCTGACCTACACATACTCAGGCTCTGGCGCGACAATCTATGGACCAACTACA
>CAMBGS010000015.1 GCA_945866305.1 Bifidobacterium breve | reverse complement strand
TGCTTTGCTCGGTATCGCTGGCGCAAGAGGAAGACCGTGTTTGAGGATTTCTTAAACACCCACATATCGAAGGAAAAGTAAAACATGGCAACAGGTACAGTTAAGTGGTTCAACTCTGAAAAGGGTTTCGGTTTCATTGCAGTTGATGGTGGCGGACAAGATGTATTCGTTCACTACTCAGCAATCCAAGGAAACGGTTACAAGTCCCTTGAAGAGGGTCAGTCAGTTTCATTCGAGGTAGTACAGGGTCCAAAGGGTCCTCAGGCCGATGCAGTGAACGCTAACTAATAACACTTAGTTTACTAAAATCCCCCATCGCGAAAGCGGTGGGGGATTTTTTTATCTCAAATTTACTTCTTCGGTAAAGGTGGAATCTCACCGTTCTTTTTAAGTGCTGTAGCTACTGCTTTAACTGGCGATAAATCTTTACCCGATTTCCACGCGTCTAAATACTTAAAAGGCAGAACAACACCGCGACGTACCCACCAAACATTTGGTTGTGATGGAGTTGGCCAAGAAATTCCAAAGTGAAGATGTGGCGCTGTTCCTCGCGCGCTTCCAGTTGATCCGATTTTCCCTAGTAATTGTCCGGCCATTACTGCAACTCCTGGTTGAATTTCCGCAGCAACAGAAATAAGGTGCGAGCCGTAATAACGAACACCATCCTCGCCAATTACTGAAACATACAACCCGCCACGATCAATTCCTAAATTAGTTTTGCCACTCCAATTATCTTTACGGTTTACTTCATCAATGATGCCATTTACAGGCGAGACGAATTTGCAGCCTTTCTTCGCCAAAATATCGGTCGCCGCGTAATCGTGATGGGCGCGTGCATAATTAACTGCGCAATCGGCCACTGGAAATATATAAACGGGTGCAGCGTTAGCAGGTTGCAGCGTCAATAAAGTAAAAACTGCGACCAGCAAAACTCTCAATTTAAAGCCTTTCGGTCTAGTCGTGCAGTGACTGCCATATGTGGGACGGTTAACGCCCAAACAATTACTAGCGTAATCCATAAGAATTGTTCACTGACTGAGCCACCACGGAGGGCGATAACAATTCCTGCGACAACAAAGGTTCCAACAAGTGCAGGAACTCCTGGCCAAATCGCAGCTAAAAATGCGCCAGTACATCTTCCTTCTTCATATGCCTTTTGTGATCTCGGAAGCACCAGAGTTAAGCGCGCGGTGTGGCGCATGGCATGCCAGCACCCGAAGTAAACAGCAAATGCCACAAGTGGTGGAGCTGTCAACGCCAAAAAGTAGAGAAGGGATAAGTCAATTGCATCCGAGATTCTGCGCTTCTGCAAAAAACGCAGCAGGGCAATGACAAATATCGCCAGGGTGAGGAGCAGAAGCTCGTCATTTAACCCTTGATGCCAATTAACTAGTACGGGGTTAACGCGCTCAAGTGCGGCAGAACTCTTCTCGCTCACAAGTGGAATCACCACCGGTAAAGCACCGCCGGCTGCGGCGTATGAAAAACGTGGAAATTTCTTTGAATCAAAAGATCTGCGATCTATTTCCGATATAAATGCTGCATCTCCAATACCAAAGTGCACTGCGCTCATCGCCACAACGAAGATGAAGCCCACAACATTCCAAGTTAAAAGTGCGATAACCGCAATAACTGCGACGGCAACGTAGACCGTAATGAAACCAGCCATCTTTTTCACTGAGCTCTTAGGCAATGTAACCAAGTGATCAAGTGCGCCATGTGGGATTCCAACGGCAAGGGCGATAACCGCGATCACAACTTGCCAGGTGTTATCGCTGCTTTCAATCACCCGAGCAAATATCAGAGAGGCGAGTATTGCCACAGCCACAGCCAACCTTGAGAATTTTCTAACCTGTTGAAATAGGGCTAACTCAATTTGTGCCACGAGCTCCCCCATTTTCCTTCTCAGCAATTAAAAATTTATGCGATATCTGTAACACTACCAAAGCGTAAGGCGCTATCTGGGTTCTTGCGTGAGAGGATCTACCCGTGCAAAAGTGGAATTACATGGCGATGCTTATCTTCACAGTTTGCGGCTCGTTCTGGCTAGAAATATTCCTTAAGGTCGGAGTTTTGCGCCGAATTAAAAGAGTTGCTCTCAGCGTTCTCCCAATCAGTACGCTCTTTCTTATCTGGGATGCTTATGCAATATCCAAAGGTCACTGGTTCTTTGATCGCGAACAGATGCTCGGAATAGTTGGACCGTTAAACATTCCACTTGAGGAGTATCTCTTCTTTATAGTCATTCCTATGGCGGCGATTATGACAATTGAAGGCGTAACTACAGTTAAACCTCATTGGCGCAAAGATGAGTTCGGGCAATGAATTACAGCGATATCGCAATAACCGCTTTCGCCATCGCGGTAATGGCCGATTTATTCCTCTTTAAAAACTCACTTCTGACTCGTCCTGCCTTCTGGACTTCATATGCAATCATCTTGCCATTCCAATTGCTTACCAATTGGTGGCTGACTTCAAAAAATATTGTTATGTATAGCCCTGATGCAATAGTTGGTCTTCGCATCTTCTCTGCTCCCGCCGAAGATCTACTCTTTGGTTTTGCACTCGTTCTAAGCGTTATGGGAATGTGGGAATTTTGGGGACGCCGTGGAATGCAACGCGACCCAAGACCAAATAAAGATAAAGGAAAGTAATTGAAGAAGATTGGCTTTCTCTTTGATCTAGATGGAACCCTAATCAACTCGCAAGATGCGGTGGTTAATTCTTGGGTCACTATGGCCAATGAAGCAGGTATTCCCCTGGAAGCACTTGCCGGCCATCACGGAGTTCCCGCAGAACAAACTTTAAGAAAAGTATTAGCTGGTCGTGAAGAAGCTGAGATCCAAAAATGGATACGACGAGTAACCGATTTAGAAATCGCCGATGTCGATGGTGTTCATGCCGTTCCTGGCGCGCTTGAACTTCTTACTGAGTTAACCGATCGCGAAATTCCTTGGACAATTGTCACCTCGTGCACAACCGATTTAGCGATTGCGCGCACGCGCGCAGGTAAAATTCCAATGCCGGCTAATTCAGTTACCTTCGATCAGGTAAGTCGTGGCAAACCTTTCCCTGAACCATTTATTCTTGGTGCAGATCGCTTAGGTTTGCAAACAGATTTATGTTGGGCAATCGAAGATGCACCCGGTGGAGTTACATCTGCTAAAGATGCCGGCTGCATCGTCGCTGGAGTATTAACCACCCACACACGTGAAGAATTACCTCACGCAGATCATCACCTTGAGCATCTAAACCAGTTACTTGGTAAAGCAGGTCTCTAAGTACAGTAAAGTTTGTTCATCCCCACCAGGGACGGTAGCTCAGTTGGTTAGAGCCCCGAACTCATAATTCGGTCGTCGTCGGTTCAAGTCCGACCCGTCCCACCAACTTTAAATTGATCTAGATTAAAGGCTGACTGACTGGCCAGTTCTGATCGATTCCTCGCAGGCTATGGCAACTCTTAACGCTTCGCGAGCAGATTCTGGTGGACAAGGATTAGCAATTTTTCCACTGACGAATTGATAAAAGGCGGCAGTTTCTGCGGCAAATGCCTCGCGAAATCTTTCTATGAATCCTTGATATCTGGTTTCGGCGAAGCTCAACTCAGCATCTATATCGTGGATGGGAGTCTTGCGATTCAAACCCACTGTTAGTGAATCTTTAGATCCGAAAATCTCGATTCGAACATCATGCCCAACTGGGTTGTGACGAGTTCCGGTGATTGCAATCTGAACTCCACTTTCCGTAGTAACAGAAATCAGTGAGACATCGGCATCGTTATACTTTGCATATTGCTGATGTTCGCGCACGGCTTGTGTTGCGTAAACCCGGGAAATATCACTTTGGGTAATCCAGCGAATCAAATCAAAATCGTGAACGTGCAGATCACGGTAAATGCTGCCACTCCCCTCAAGAAATTCTAGAGTCGAAGGCAGATGATCGTGGGCATACATGTGCATCGTATATAAAGTTCCGACATCACCGTTTGCGACTAACTTGGCAGCCTTGCTAATGGGTGGATCAAAGCGCCTTTGAAATCCAACTTGAATCTGCGTTCCAAATTTCTTGCAGTCAGCGATGACCGAATCTGTTTCTTCGACAGTCAAGGAAATTGGCTTCTCACAGAGAATTGGTTTACCCATTGGTATCAGATCAGCCAGTAAATCAATATGTGAATCTGTTGCTGTTGCTACTACATATCCATCAAAAATGTTGTTTTTAACTTCAGCTAAATCGCCGTGGCGAAAGTTAAATTTATTTGCAAGTGATTTTGCACCTTCTAGGTTTCGGTTGAAGACCGTGACCTCTGCGCCAACTTTTGCGAGATCTTCAGTGCGCAATGCGCCCATGCGTCCAGCACCAATAACTGCGATCTTCATGGCGCAGATTCACTCCTTATTTCGCAGCAATAGACCTTCACTATATAGTTTGGAGAAGGATTTATGAAGTGCCCCTACTTTGCACGTAAGGATGACAATGGCTAAAGATCTCGACCTCATCACTGTGGGTCGAATTAGCGTTGATCTATTTGCTGAACAGATTAATACTTCATTTAGCCAGCCTCAAACTTTCCACAAATCAATCGGGGGCTCTCCGACTAATGTGGCGGTAGCGGCGGCAAGGTTGGGCCACAAGAGCGCAATAGTCACCAAGGTTGGCGTTGATCCACTTGGGCAATATGTTGTAAATAAATTAAAAGAATTTGGCGTAAGAACTGATTTTGTAAAAGTTGCTGAAAGTGGCCTCACACCAGTCGTGCTTGCTTCCCAAGATCCGCCAGAAGATCCAAAGATTATCTTTCATCGCCAGCCATCGGCTCCAGATACGCAGTTAATTGTGAGCGATGTGGATTCTGAAACTTTGTTAGCAGCAAAAATATTCTGGGTAAGCGCCTGCGCCTTATCTAACGGTGAAACCGCAAAGAGCGCGATCAAATGGCTTCAGCAACGCGGCAGAAGGCAAGAATCGATAATCGATTTAGATTACCGACCTTCATTCTGGCCCAACGTTGAAACAGCCCGCGCTGCTGCTCAGGAAGCAATTTCACTTTGCACGATTGCCATCGGAAACATTGCAGAGTGCCAAGTAGCGCTGGGAATTACTGATCCACAGGAAGCGGCCACCGAACTTCTAAAGCGTGGTGTTCGAATTGCGATCATAAAAATGGGTGGAGATGGTGTTCTGCTTGCAACGCAAAGTGAGCGAATCGTTATCGCCCCACTTCCAATCAAGTTGGTTTGTGGGCTTGGTGCCGGAGATGCTTTTGGTGGCGCACTAGTTCATGGCTTATTAAGCGGGTGGGGATTACAAGAAATCGGTGATTTTGCTAATGCTGCTGGTGCCTATTTGGCTTCTGAGTTAATGTGCTCTGATGCGATGCCAACTATTGAAATTCTCAATCACTTTATTGGCACAGGAGGTAAGCGGTAATGACGCTCGATCGTAAACGCTATCTCGAACTTATAGAAGCCAGGATAAAGAATCCGGTATCTCTTCAAAAAGCGCTAAAGAAACGTTCGCGCCGCACCGTTGCGGGTAAAGATGGCAAATTGCTCTTACTTGCAGCAGATCACACCGCGCGTGGAATCATCGCAGCGGGAAATAATCCAACTGCAATCGCAGATCGTTATGTTTTATTAGACAAGTTAATTCGTGGTTTAGCAGTTGCCGGTGTTGACGGTGTTATGGCGAGTGCAGATATCTTGGAAGAATTGGCATGGCTTGGAGCCCTTGAAGAAAAAGTAGCAATTGGCACAATGAATCGTGGTGGAATTATTGGAGCATCGTGGGAGTTAGATGATCGCTTAACTGCCTACGATGCTGAACATATAAAGAGCATGGGCCTCGATGGTGGAAAAACACTTCTGAGAATTGATGAGTCAGATCCTGGCGTTGCTAGAACTATCGAAATGGTTGCTAACGTAACTACGCAACTTGCAGATCTAGAACTGGTTTCTATGATCGAGCCTCTTCCATATATGAAGAACTCCGAGGGCAGAGCAATTCTTGATCCATCTGAAGAGAAGTTGATAAAGGTGGTTTCAATTGCATCCGCACTTGGTTCATCATCGGCATATACCTGGTTAAAGATTCCAGCTCCAACAAATCCTGAAAAGGTAGCCGCTGCTACGAGTTGCCCAATTTTGTTGTTAGGCGGAGATCCAGGAAGTAATTGGGAAGAAGTTTTTGCCAAATGGGAGAAAGCTTTGACTGTTCCAAATATTCGGGGACTAGTTCCCGGGCGCGCACTATTGTTCGGCGAAGATTTAGGTGTAGAAGCTGCCGTATCTCGCGCAGCCAAGATGGTTAGAAAAGGTTGATGATGAGTTGGTATAAACCCGCTGGAACATTAGCTACTGCGGATGCAGAGATTTCATTAACGCCAAAGGATGCGCAATGGGAGTTCTGCGGCTTCTATACCTATAACTTTGCTAAGAAAGCTGAAGTATGTGTTGAGTTAAAGGGGCGCGAAGCAGTTCTGCTCCCATTGTCTGCTCAAGATGTGAAGGTGGAAGTAAATGGCCAAGCCTTTACGCTAAAGGGGCGCACCGGCGTATTTGCAGCGGTCTCTGACTGGATTTACCTTCCAGTTAGTTCATCAGTGAAATTTTCTGGAAAATCTGGTGAAGTAGCGCTATTAACTACTGAAGCAAGCGAACAATTTCCGGTTTGCTACACACCTGCCGAAGAAGTTTCCGTGGAAGTTCGCGGTTCAGGTAAGGCAACCCGCCAGGTGAACAATATTGCAACACCAACTAGTTTTACCACCTGTCATAAAATTTTGGTCTGCGAAGTAATAACTCCAGGTGGAAATCTCTCATCTTGGCCGCCGCACCGCCACGATAAATTCCCAGGTTGTCCCACAGTCAACGAAGAGGTTTACTATTTCCAGATTGGAAAAGAAGGATCTGATCACGGTGATGACGAAGGTGTTGGCTTCTTCCATGTGTACACCGTCGATGGCTCTGTAGATGAAACGGTTACTATTCGCGATAAAGACACTTACCTTGTCCCGCATGGTTATCACGGGCCATCTATCGCATCCCCTGAATATCCAATGTACTTTTTAAATGTAATGGCCGGTCCTGCTGCCGAACGCAGTATGGCTTTTTGTGATGATCCTGCGCATCACTGGATTAGAGATTCTTGGAACGATCAAGTGCAAGACCCACGTTGTCCAGTTACTTCAGCCCAAGGTAAGGTTGAAAAATGAAAAAAGATATCCGCATTGCAGTTCTCGGTCTCGGCTGGATGGGGCAAGCGCACTCTCGCTCTGCGCTACGCATTCCATCGCTATTTCCTGATCGCGGTTTCCAGCCAATTCTTCAAGTGTGTGCTGACGTAGACCCAGCGCGGCAGAAGAGCGCAGTTGAAGATTACGGCTTTGCACGCGCAACTGGCGATTGGATGGAAGCGGCTACTGCATCCGATGTTGATGCAGTTTGGGTAACTGCGCCAAATATGATGCACCTGCCAATGATCGAAGCGGCCACGAAAGCTGGCAAAGCAGTATTTAGTGAAAAACCAATTGGTGGAAAACCAGAACAAACTTTAAGGGCTTACCAGTTGGCAAAATCTGCAGGTGTTCCAACAGGAGTTGGCTATAACTATGTTTGGGCACCCCTTGTTCTGCACGCAAAGAATCTGATTGCTAGCGGTGCATTAGGTGAAATCACACATTACCGCGGACGTTTCTTAAGCATGTACGGTAGCGATGAACTTGGTCTGCTTACCTGGCGCTTTAAATTAGCCGATGGTGGGTATGGAGTATCAAGTGACATCTTGAGCCATAGCGTTTCGATGGCCCAATTTTTAGTTGGCCCAATTTCTGAAGTAGTTGGAATGCAGAACACGACCATTAAAGAGCGTCCACTTCCTTCAGGAAATGCTGGCCATTATTCGCGTGGCAAAGCAAGTGATCCAAAAGGCGTTGTTGAAAACGAAGATTTCGCTTCAATGCTCTGCACCTTCGCCAATGGCGCAACCGGAACATTTGAAGTGAGCCGCACAGTCGTCGGACCAGAAAGTCAGAACGCCTTTGAAATATATGGAACAAAGGGTTCACTAACTTGGAATTTCGAGAAGTTAAATGAGTTGCAGTATTACGAACTTGGATCTTCGCTAAATACCGGATACACCACTATTTATGGTGGCGATCGTTTCCCATTCCACGGTGCATTTGTGCCTGGTCAAGCAAATGCCATTGGTTTTGAGGATCTAGTTGCAATTGAAGATTATGTCTTTATGCAATCAATCGTTGAAGGTAAAGCCTTTGGCCAAAGCTTCAAAGAAGCCGTCGATGTCGTAAGCGTGCAGCAAGCGTTAATTAACTCTTGGAGCTCGCGCACTTGGGAGAAAGTTAAAGATTTAAGTCGCTAAACCAGTCTAAAGATTCAGGGTTGGCCAGCGCGCTTAAGTTGTTATTTGCTACTTTATTTACCGCATTAGCTACTGCTATTTCCACAAGTTTATTGCTCTTAGTGCGCGGGAATTCTGGCGCTTGCACAATTAAGGCAGGTACGTGGCGTGGGCTGGCTTTCTCCCGTAAAGCCAATTTAATCTGAACAACAAGATCTTCAGTCAACAATTTTCCATCGGCCATCTTCACAAATAGAACAACTCTGGTATCGCCATCCCACTTTTGGGCAATCGCCAAGGATTCTGTTACTTCTGCAAAGCCTTCTGTTATGCGATAGATCTCGGCGGTTCCGATCCGAACTCCGCTGGCATTAAGTGTTGCATCTGAGCGGCCCTGCACTATGTATCCACCCTCTGCTGTCTTTTCGACAAAGTCTCCGTGCGTCCAAACATCGCTAAATCTTTCAAAGTAAGCAGATTTAAATTTAGCGTTGCCGGGGTCATCCCAAAAATACAGTGGGACAGAAGGAAATACATTTCGACAAACAAGTTCTCCTTTGACTCCGACTTCTGCGACTTCGCCATTTTCATTGAAAACTTGTACATCAAGTCCTAGCGCCGGAACTTGAATCTGACCGGCATAAACCGGCAGAGTGGGGGAACCGAGCATGAAACATCCACAAATATCGGTACCACCTGAAATTGATGCCAGGTGCACTTTTGATAAAACATTTTCATAAATAAAGTTAAAACCTTCAGGGCTAAGTGGTGATCCAGTTGATGCGATTGTTCGCACGCTTGAAAGGTCGTGGCTTTCTATTGGACGCAAATCTAATTTACGAATTGAATCTATATATTTGGCAGAGACACCAAGAAATGTTAATTCGTTCTCCTCTGCGATATCAAATAGCCGTTGTGGCTTGGGGTGCATCGGATTTCCGTCGAATAAAACTATTCCTGCGCCAGTGGCCAGACCCATAAAGAGCCAGTTCCACATCATCCATCCGCATGTTGTGAAGTAAAAGATCTGATCATCTGGCTTTATATCCAAGTGATATCTCTGTTCGCTTAACACCTTCAAAAGTACGCCCGCTGCGCTGTGAACGATACATTTTGGTTTACCAGTGGTTCCAGATGAGAACAAGATAAAGCCCGGTCGATCAAAGCCACCAGATACTGAAATATCGCTTTTTGGATTGCAGGTAGCGATCCAATCGCCGAAGCTGACATAAGGAGAAGCAACTGATCCAATTGCAATGACTTTCTCTAGCATGGGAAGTTGTGAAACTATTTCGGCAATTTTTTCTAAGCAATCAAATTGCTTGCCGTTATATTGATAATTCGTAGTAACCAATAAGACTTTTGGCTGAATCTGTTCAAATCGGTCTAATACTGTTGCGGTTCCAAAATCGGCAGAGGTGCTTGAAAAAATAGCGCCAATCTTGAGAGCCCCGAGTGCGAAGAAAATCGTCTCGGCAACATTTGCAACCATCGCCGAAACTACATCGCCTTCTTTGAGACCAATTTCTTGTAAACCAAAAGCTACTTGGTTAGCAATTTTGCGCACTTGCTCTCGCGAATACTGCTTCTTTACTCCAGATTCACTTATCTCAGTAATTACTATTTGCTCATCGCTACCTTTTAACAAAGTATCTGAGATATTTAACTTCGCATCAGGGAAGAATTCACTATCTAGAAAGCCCTGATCGATTATCCCTTGATCGCCCAGCGTTCCAAGAACTCCACTGTCTTCAAATACATAACGCCAAAATAATTCTTTATTCTCAATAGACCATTTGTGCAGGCCTTTAAAATCACTTACTTGTGCATGTTTTTGTAAATCCTTGATAGCTAACTTCTCAGATGAAGCAGGCTTCCAAAGCGGGACTTGCATCACTTAGGGGCGGCCCATGGCTGCAAAACCGCGTTCAAATACTTCTGCGAATGCGATCGATTGGGAATGTGGCATTAGCCAGCCTTCTCCCCCGCGAATGCGACGCGACATTGAATCAGCCATTAGTTGGTAAGGGTCACAAGGAGCGAAATTTTCAACACTTATCTTGCCTGCAATTTCTATCTCCAAGGTGCTCGCCTTGTTATGAGAATTAAAGGCATCATTTCCAGTCAAAGAAACGCGTCCTTTTGTGCCCACCACATCAAAGTAAAGGGTTAGTGGCGTGTTCATAGAAGTTAGCGCTTCTGCATGTGCGCCACCAATATCAAATGAGAGATTTACAGTTTCGTCAGTTCCTCCAGGATGCCATTTAACATCGGCTTTAACATTGCTTACGGACGCAAAATCCATCAACCAAATCGGGGCTGCTACCGAATATGGGCCAAGGTCATAAAGTCCTCCGCCACCTAGTTCGTAAATTACTCGAATATTTTTGGGATTAAGTCCGTCGTAGGTAAATGCGGTGCGGATATTTTTTACTTCACCAATGATTCCTGAGTCAACTATCTCCTTCATGCGCAAGGTTCGTGGATGCCAACGATTCCAGCTGGCTTCCATAAAAATAAGTCCAGTTTCATTAGCCACCGCAATTGCCTCTTTTAGTTCTGCCACATCCATCGCAGCAGGTTTTTCGCAGAGGACATGTTTGCCTGCGCGCATAGCTTTAATTGACCACGGGATATGCAATGAATTTGGTAGCGAAATATAAATTGCTTCAACTTTAGGATCGGCAAGCAATTTGTCGTAATCTGTATAAACCAGACCAGTAGGAGATAAAGACTTTCCACGATCTAGATCTTTTGATCCAACGGCATAAATTTCAGCTTCTTTAGAATTAAGTAGCGCTGGATATAAGGCGACCTTTGCGATGTTGCCGGCGCCAATAAATCCCCAGCGTACTTTCTCCATATCGGTGACAATACTTGCAAAATTGGCTAACGCCAAGAAAGTCCAAAAACCTTGCGTAAGAAACGAAAATCTAGTGCCCGTGATGCTGTGTAGGCCAGATCATCTTGCAAAAGTTGCTACAAGTGGTATTGAGCTTCACAACTTGGTTGCGGTAACTTTAACTAAAGATTGCCCTATAACTTCGTCGGCGGCGATTAAATTAATTCTTCAGGCTCAGTAAGAAATATTAAAGTAGGGGTAGCACTACAATTTTGATTTAAAGTCAATCCGTCTCCCGTGTGCAAGAAATCAGGGTTACCTTAAGGGGTGAACAAATCTCCAACAGTTTTAGTTGCAAGTGATGATGCATTTGAGTTGGCAACTCTCAGTGCAGCACTTCGATTGCACGCTATAAATGTTGTCGCAGAGGCTCACACTGAAGAAATTGCCCATAACCTATATAAATTTCTCTCACCACAAGTTGTTATCGTTGATCTTCAATTTGCCGGTGAAGAAGCACTCGATTTAGTTAACAAATTTCGCAAAGTAAACCCGGTTCTTGGTGTCGTCTTACTGACGGCTTGTCCAGATCTTCGTTTGCTTGGTTTAGTAGAGAAGCAAATACCTTTGGGCTCTCAAGTCATCTTGAAGAAGTCTGTCTCTGATTTGTCGGTAGTAAGTTATGCGATATCCAATTCGCTGGTTGCGATAAATGAAAAGAAGAAGATGTCTTGGATCGATAGCCACGGTTCGCTGCATGAGAATGCCTTTCGTAGCATCCTTACCGACTTCACAGATATTCAAATTGAAACCTACCGCTTACTTGCAAGAGGTTTAAGTAACTCAGAAATCGCTAAGGTCCGTTTTGTCAGCGAAAAATCGGTTGAACAGATTGTGGCCCGCATTGCACAACATCTACGAGTTGTTCCGGATAGGGCACAGAACCTGAGAGTTGTCTTAACTGGCGAATATTTCAAATGGATCGGCTCACCGCGCCACTAGCCAACTCTGGATTCCCTAACCCAGTAAAGTTTGCGGCATGGATGCGCCCCTCTCCCTCGCCCAATTGCGCAGCCGTTGGAATGAAGTTCTCGATGATTTAGAGAGCCATGATCGAATCGCCTGGATCGCGTATTTTGATGCTCGCCTCGCTGACTTTGATGGCGTCAGACTCTCCCTCGATTTCTCTGATGCACGAAAGTTATCGGGTGGGCACGAGTACTCGCCTACTCGAGAAAAGTTGCAGAACTCTTTAATTACTTCAATAAAATCTGTCCTGGATCTCGAAGTAAAGATCGAAGAGATTTAATGAGAAAACTGATTTTCTTTATTGTAATGAGTTTGGGTTTCTTCTCATTACAAGTTATTGCATCAGATGCAGCGACTTCTAAGCTAAGTATGTCGCTTAAACAAACGCCTGGTGGAGCTGAACCAATTGTGACTTTATACGGATCACTTAAGCCTGCTAAATCTGGAGTTAAAGTATCTGTACAAATTGAGTTAGATGGAAAGTGGCAAGATACTCGTTTCTCGGCAAAGACTGCACGCGTCGGAACTTGGCAGGTAATTGCGGTTGCAACTGCACTCGATGCCAAAGTTAAGTATCGCGCCAAAGCAAAAATTGGAAGCAAATATATTTACTCAAGCGTTAAATCAATTACCGTTAGATCCACACCTGAGATATCTAATGCAGCTTCACTTGCAGTTATTGATCAACTCGGACCTGGTGGAAGAATTCACGGTGCAGATATCAGCCGTTGGCAGCACCCGAACGATGCGACGATTAATTTTGAGAAGATGTACGGATCAGGAATTAGATTCGTGATAATCAAAGCGTCAGATACACGCGATGACGCCGACGCCCTAGCGCTTAAATATGTGATGATGGACCGCTCTGCCGCACAAGCTGCCGGTATTTATACTGGTTTTTACCATTACGCAGTTCTGCCAGATGTTAAAACAGATGAGCAGGTAATTGTTGACGCGCAGACTCAGGCACAAAAAGCACTTTGGCGCTTAGGCGCATTAGGTGGATATAACGAACGCGACCTGGCATATGCTTTAGATCTGGAAAACAACTGTGTGCGATTATCTGGAAAAACTTGTGCGAGATATCTACCAAAATCACAAATAACTCTCTGGGCGAAAACATTTTTGAAGATAATTAAAGAAAAGACAGATCGCACGCCCATCATCTACTCATATCCGAGCTTCTTAGAAGGTGCGATGGTGCGCGATGAAGACTTGCGCCAATATCCATTGTGGTTGGCTCAATATGCGATTAATCCAGCAGATCCATTAGCTCAGCCTGGGCTAAAAGATGGAGGTTGTTATGTCCACTCTTGGACTACGGCAAATTGCTCTTCTACTTGGACGATTTGGCAATACTCATCCTGCGGTATCGCTCCGAAATATGGAGTACCCGGTAGTCGTTTGGATTTAAATATCTTCCGCGGCAGTCCAGCTAATTTTGCAGATCTAATTAAAGGAAGATGGACTCCTGAAATTGCAGATCAGATGCCAAAGAATGAAGCAACATCGCTTACATATAAAAATGTGAAATTTTCTACCGCTGATAAACCGGTAAGCGTGGAAGTCGATGTAATCAGACCAGACGGTCGACCGGTTGTAACCGGCACGGTACGATTCTATGTAAATTCGCTAACTCCTATAAATCCTAAGCCCACTCAAACTGTGGTTCGAGCTACAAGTGGCTCTTGGAAGCTAAGCCTTAAAGGTATTCCAGAAGGTGCGTGGACAGGTGATATCGGATTTGTTGATGCAACCGGTACGCACGCTATGAGTAAATTACCAATTGAATTTTTAATTGGGCAAGCACTTCCAGTTTCACCGACGATTACCCCAAAGCCAACTCCAGCTCCAAGCAAGAAGCCAGTAACCGATGGTTGCAAGAATCAAATCAAGAATTAACGAACTTTTGTAAGCAGTTTACTCAAAGCGATACGCTCATTTTTTAACGATTTTGAGAAATCGGTAGCTGATTTCTTCTTAGCAGCCGCATCCCATCCTAAAATTGGTGCAATGAGTGTGGCGACGGAAATAGCCAAAGAATCTCCACCATCATTTGCTTCAAATGCGATTCGAGTTCTGCGTGAAAGAACGTCATCAACACTCTGTGCACCTTCGTGCGTTACTGCATAAATTACTTCAGCTTTTATATACGGAAGATCGGGTGATAAAGGCTGAGCCAGATTCTTATCTTCAGCGATGATTTCTAGTATCTCGCTCACCAAAGATCCATAGCGACTAAGTAAGTGATTTATGGTCGTCTCAGACAAGCCACTTATTTCTGCTAGTTGTGCGCTCTGCTGCTCAAGTGCAAAATACCCATCAGAGCCAATCACTGGCAGTTTCTCGGTTACTGATTCTGCAACGATTCGGCGTAAATCGTTCACAGCAAGATCAATAACATCTTTACCCATAATGCGATAGGTCGTGTACTTACCGCCGGCAATACTTACAAATCCTGGAACGGGGCGGTCTACGGTGTGTTCGCGAGATAGTTTGGTCGTATTCGAATTCGTGGCGTTGGCAACTAATGGTCGCAAGCCTGCATAAACACCAATAATCTCCGAAACTTTTATTTTAGGCAGTAAAACCCGGTTGGCTTGTTCAACTATATATTCCACATCTTCTTTTGTTGCAACAGGACTATTCCGGTCTGCTTTATAAGGGGTATCGGTTGTTCCGACGATCCACTTATCTACCCAAGGGATAATAAAGAGAACTGATTCAGCAGTTTTCAGAATAATTCCGGCATCTGACTTAATTGCGCTTTTCGGTAACACAATGTGTGCGCCTTTACTCATTGCAACCTTATATCCAGGTTTAATTCCAAAGTTTTCGTGAAGTTTATCGCTCCAAACACCAGCGCACATGACTGTTACTTTTGCAGAGACTGTAATTCTCTTTCCGGAGACTAAATCTCTAACTTTGGCACCAACAACTCGCTTGCCCTCGCGCACTAATTCTTCACACTCCACTCGAGTCGCCATAACTGCGCCATGGCGTGCTGCGGTTCGTGCTATCGCGAGAGTATGGCGAGCATCGTCAACTTGTGCATCAAAATACTTAATTGCTCCATTGATCAAATCACCACGTAAAGATGGAGCAATTGCGGCGACCTTTTTCTCGCTTAAATGTTTATGCCAAGGCAGGGCGCGTTGAAACCCACGCAGGATGTCATATAAGGCGAGCCCGGCTCCAACATAAGTTCGTTCTCGAAACTTTTCTTGAAGTGGGTATAAGAATCCGACTGGTTTTACTAAATGTGGCGCCAGTGTTGTAACCATTAACTCACGCTCGTGCAGCGCTTCACGTACTAATTTAAAGTCATACTGTTCAAGATATCTGAGTCCACCATGAATTAACTTACTGGAGCGACTGGATGTGCCGGATGCGAAATCTTGGTTTTCTACTAGGGCAACTTTTAATCCTCGAGATGCGGCATCTAGCGCGGCTCCAACTCCAGTAACTCCACCGCCAATTACCAAGACATCAAAATCTTCAGAAGCTAAAGACTTCAAGGCCGAAACTCGCTGTGTGGGATTTAGCTCCGAAGTAAACACGTTTTTTCTGGCCCCGTACTGTTTTTTAGATGGTAGATGTAGGCTTAAGGATATGTCATACATTGCAAGTTTGGATCAAGGGACGAGCAGCACTCGTTGCATGATCTTCGATTCTTCTGGTTCAGTCGTTGCTTCAGCCCAGAAAGAACATCAGCAATTCACCCCTAAGCCAGGGTGGGTAGAACATGATGCAGGTGAAATTTGGTTGAATACCAAGGAAGTTATTGGCAAGGCGATGGCATCGGGTGATCTTTCCCCGAATGAAATCACAGCTGTAGGCATTACAAATCAACGTGAAACCATCGTTGCTTGGCATAGCGACACCGGGGCCGCTCTACACAAGGCCATAGTTTGGCAAGATACCCGAACCGCCGATTTTCTCAATCAGTTAAACGATGATGTTAAGCAGAAGTTGATTCACCAAACAGGGTTAGCAATTGCACCATATTTCTCAGCGAGCAAAATTCATTGGCTTCTTAACAACATTGACACCGTTCAACAGGCAAATGCAGCAGGTAAGTTGCGAGTTGGCACAATAGATTCGTGGTTGCTCTGGAACTTAACTGGTGGTGTTCATATCACAGATGTAACTAACGCTTCGCGAACAATGTTAATGAATTTACAGACACTGGATTGGGATAAAGATCTGCTTGAAATTTTTGGGATTCCATTGGAAATCCTTCCCCAAATTAAATCTTCCTCCGAACTTTATGGATCAACTCGTTTAGATGGACCGTTTGGGGCAGAGATTCCAGTTACCGGAATTTTGGGTGACCAACATGCAGCAATGGTTGGGCAAGCTTGCTTTGAGAAAGGAAGTTCCAAGACGACATATGGAACTGGGAATTTTGCTCTTCTAAATACTGGCACAGAAATAGTGCGCTCAAAGCACGGATTATTAACCACCGTTTGCTTTAAGTTTGGTGAACAACCTGCAATTTATGCCCTTGAAGGCTCAGTCGCTGTTACTGGGTCAGCAATTCAGTGGCTCCGTGATGAGCTACAGATAATTAATAGCGCTTCTGAAATGGATTCTTTAGCAGGTTCAGTTCCAGATAACGCAGGTGTTTATTTCGTTCCGGCTTTTTCTGGTCTCTTTGCTCCGTATTGGCGCAGCGATGCCCGCGGCGTAATTGTCGGCTTAACACGATCGGTAACCAAAGCCCACCTGGCGCGTGCCACTTTGGAGGCGATCTGTTACCAAACAATGGAAATTTTGGATGCAATGGCAGCTGACAGTGGAGTGGCTACAGAACTGATGCGCGTCGACGGTGGAGTCACTGCCAGCGAACTATGTATGCAACTGCAAGCCGATGTTATGGGCATCGAAATAGTGCGCCCACTAATTACGGAAACCACTGCCCTCGGTGCGGCATACGCAGCAGGATTAGCCATTGGATATTGGAAATCAGTTGAAGAAGTGAAAGCCAATTGGCGCGAATCAAAACGTTGGAAACCAAGTAAATCCGCAGAAGAACGCACAGTTGGTGCGGCGCGTTGGAAGGCCGCAGTTGCGCGAACTCTCAATTGGGTTGAGTAACCCGTAGAGTTATCCATTATGACCCAGGTAAAGAAAATCGGTGCAGGTATAACGCGCACTGATTTAGCGATGTCCGATGGGCGCACAATTCGTTACTACGACACTCAAGGGCAAGTTCGAAGCGCTAAAGATCAACGTCCGCCAGAAGAACAACCCGGGATAGGTGAACTTCGTTTAGATCCACTTGTGAATGAATGGGTAGTAATGGCTGCGCACCGTCAAGGTCGAGTTTTTCTGCCACCTAAAGAGTTGTGTCCGCTATGCCCAACCAAAGGTGATCTCTTAACAGAAGTCCCTGATTCAAATTATGAGGTTGTTGTCTTTGATAACCGATCCCCTTCAATGCGTCGCCCGGAAGGGGACTGGGCTATTCCAGATTTGGTTGGTACTGAAACAGATCCTGGTTCAGCGGCAGGCAAGTGTGAAGTTGTAACTTTTACCGACAGCCACCAGTGCTCATTTGCAGAACTATCTCCCGCGCGTGTTCGTGTCTTGCTCGAGGCCTGGAAAGATCGCGTGCAAGAACTTTCGCAAGAGCCATTTATCCATCACATTGCACCGTTTGAAAATCGTGGCGAAGAAGTTGGCGTAACTCTCTCTCATCCACATAGCCAAATTTATGCTTATCCTTACCTTCCGCCACGTGTGCAAAAGATGCTTGCCGTTGCACAATTGCATTTTGAAAACACCGGTCGAGTTCTTTTCGATGATGTTGTTGCCCGTGAGTTAAAAGATGGCGATCGCATCATTGCAAAAAATGTGCATTGGATTGCCTTTGTTCCTTACGCTGCGCGTTATCCATTTGAGATTCACGTAGCTCCGCTGCAACCCGTTGCCGATCTTGCAGAACTCTCCCCCGAACAATCTGATGCCTTTCCAGAAATCGCACTTGAAGTTATGCGCAGACTCGATGGAGTATTTGGCATTGAAATGGCATACATTGCAACGTGGCATCAAGCACCAGTGCGCGAAGGTCGTGATTTATTGCGATTGCATTGGCAAATCACCAGTGTGCGTCGCGCTCCAGGAAAGCTCAAGTATTTGGCAGGTAGCGAATCTGCGATGGGCGCTTTTATTATGGATTTAAAGCCCGAACAATCTGCGGGTCAATTACGAGATGTAGTTATTCCACCGCAGTAACAGATAAAACTTCAACGCCACCGATTGAACCCAAAACTTCTAATAAATCTGTTGGGTCAGAACCTGGCACGGCAACTGTTACATCATCAAAACCGCGACCGCCTTCGGATTTAACAACTACCAAACCTCTAATGTCACCACCGGCTGCGCCGATTGCTGAAGCCAATAGACCTAAAGCCCCTGGTCGATCAGGCAAGGAAAGTTGTAAACGAAAGAGCGCCATAGGAAAAGATTACCGCGTCCTAGGTGAAGATGACATTTGCGTACGAGTGCAATTCATTAATTAAATCGCGGGGGCAGTGCCAAGTGTGACTTTGTAGCTCTTGCTCGATCCATCAGGCAGCGTTAGGACCACTGTAATAACTGCACCTGGTGCGTAAGAACGTATCTTTACGATTGCAGCATCGCGATTTGAGATCTTAACCCCGTCGATTGAAGTGATGACTGATCCAACAACGATTCCTGCTTTGATTGCACCTTCTCCAGGAGTCAATTGGATTATTCTCGCTTGACTCTCCGCCATAACATCATCAAAGACGACGCCCAAAACTGGTCGAGTTGATTTACCGGTTGCAATAATTTCTTCAATAACTCGTTTAGCTTCATTGATAGGAATTGCGAAACCAAGTCCGATACTTCCGCTAGTTCCACCTGAAGTTAAAGTCGCGATTGCTGAGTTAACACCAATAATTCGGCCTTGTGCATCAACTAGCGCACCACCTGAGTTTCCTGGATTAATTGCTGCATCAGTTTGAATAGCGTTTACATATGAAATTGAATCAGAAGTGCCTGCCGTAACTGGGCGATTTAGCGCCGAAACAATTCCCTGGGTAACTGTATTGGCCAGCCCAAGAGGCGAACCGATCGCGAGAACTTCATCCCCAACGCTAACTTTAGATGAGTCGCCAATAGAAATTGCAGGCAAGTTTCCTTTTTTGACTAGTAATACTGCAATGTCATAAACACGATCACGACCAACAATTGTGGCTGGAATCTCTGATCCATCAGCAAATTCAACTTTAATTGTGCCAGATGTTATTGCGCTTTCGATGACGTGATTATTTGTAATTATATAACTTGATGTTGCATTCGTTTGATAGATTGAGCCAGAACCAGTCCCGCTGCCAGAAGTTGCTTTAACTGCTATCGAAACAACTGAAGGCGTAACAAGTGCTGAAATAGATTTTGCATTTATCGAATTGCTTCCAATCTGAATAGCAGTTTTATTCGATGCACATACCCCTGCTTTAGCCAGCGTCAGCGCTTGTGTCCGATTGTCAGCACAAACCACAACGCTACTTACCGTCGAATTGGTGGCTGCAGTTGCTACAGAGCCAGCGATAATTGCGCCGAAGACAAATGCGACTGTAACTTTTAGTGGGGTGCGGTTTAGTTTCATAGTTTGATCATCCCTTTAATTGCTTAGCGTTTCCTGTGATCTGATTGTAAATTTCATTAGGCTTCTACGATCCAGGTGCCCTCTGTAACAACCTTAATCGTCGCCAGTGGTTGATTAGTTGGTCCAGTTAGTACCTTTGCGCCGTCGAATGGATCAAAGACTGCTCCGTGACAGCCGCACTGCAGGTTTTTAGTGGCAGAGTTAAATTCCACTGTGCATCCCTGATGAGTGCAGACCGCTGAATATGCAAAAACACCATTCTTAGTGCGAAATAGTACTGCCGGTGTTCCGGCCTTAGATTCAAAATTATGTGTTGCGCCAACTTTTAGTGAAGCATCCTCAATGATTTTCTTACTCGCTGAATTTTCTCCAGCATTTGCGGATACCGCACCTGTCTTTGGGAATATCTTTCCAGCTGCCGCACCGGCTACTGCAATTGCGGCGACAGTTGAAATTCGCAAGAATCCTCTTCGATCAATTGATACTTTGCTTTTGCGACGAGATCCATATAAGAATAGAAAGTAAGTAAGCCATAGAATTGTGTAGGCCGAATTGCTTGCCAAGAAATATGGTTGTACGTTCCAACTGCTCGCCAGCCAGAGCGTAAGCGACATTGCAAAACCGCCCATAGCCGCCCAAGTTGGTGCGATCCAGAGCAAGGTAGCTGCGCCGATTGCAAACTCGGATAGCATCACAAAAATTCCAATTTGTGTGGAGTGCTCCAACACTTTATTTAGTAGAAAATCTATTGGTGAATTTGTGGCGTAGGCGGAAAGTTGAGTTCCGATAAAGGTCGGCGAACCTGAAGTTAAAAAGCCCGGATCGCTGGCTTTATCCCAACCCGCGTAAATCCAAGTGAATCCCAGCCAGAGTCGCATCACACGCAGCGGCCAGAGTTGGTTTCGCCAAGAAGTTTTCAAGTTCATACGCAAAAGTAACCTCTTCGGATGTGAAAATGGAGCTGCCCCACCTGGCCTCGATCCAGGGACATCCGAATTAACAGTTCGGCGCTCTACCAACTGAGCTATGGGGCATTAGTTATTAACTTGTCGTGCAGGCGCAAACTCTAGCGCAAGAGGTGCATAGGGTCTAAATCGAGCGAAGCGCTAGGTCGTGTAGCCCGCGACGGGTGGTTTCTAGGGCGACGAGGGCAGCAAATGCTGCGTTGTACTCCTGCTCATTCTCCACTGGATTAAGTCGTTGCAGAGATGATTTCAATTCTGCAATTGATCGCGATATGGCAACTTCTCGTAGCCTTGCAACAATACTTTCGACGTAGTGACCAGTTATTTCGCCATCGGCGCGAATTGGTTCTACATTTAACTCTGTAAATAGCGAACGCATATTTTCATCATCGATATTCGAGATTTCAACTGAAGTCTGTTCTGGCAGAGCGGTGATAATCACAGCTAATTGGCTATAGGCAGGATGGGTAAATGCGTTGCTTTCGATCTTGCTCCAATTTGAAATCAAAGTCGGCATTTGCAGGCGCGCTTTTAATACTTCGCGCTCGAGAATTAATCGAGGCTCTTGCGGGTTAGGCCGCCATTGACTGGTACTTACCGTTTCTTCCATAGGTGAATTAACCGCACTTTGTGGCACTTTCTTCAAGCCTTGATTAACTGCAGCAGTTACTAATTCCGCTTCAACTCCAAGCCAACCAGCGAGTAAGCGGGTGTATTCCGGACGCAATGATTTGTCACGAATTTGTGCGACAAGTGGCGCAGTTGCATTTAGTGCATTCACGCGTCCTTCAGCGCTATCTAATTTATGCAGGCGGAGTTCGGTGCGGATTGCAAATTCAAATAATGGAACACGCTTTGCAATTAAATCTCGCAGCGCAAGATCACCTTTTTGTTGACGTAAATCGCAAGGATCAAGTCCATCTGGTTCAACTGCGACGAAAGTTTGAGTAACAAATTTCTGATCTTCGCTAAATGCGCGCAGCGCTGCTTTCTGTCCCGCAGCATCTCCATCAAAGGTAAAGATAACTTCGCCGCGGAAAGCATCATCATCCATTAACAATCGGCGAATAATTCGAATGTGGTCTGCGCCAAAAGCAGTTCCGCAAGTTGCAACCGCTGTTGTGATTCCGGCTAATTGTGCCGCCATCACATCTGTATATCCTTCAACGATCACAACTTGGCGCTTCTTGGCAATCTCTTTCTTAGCCATATCAAGACCGTATAAAACTTGGCTCTTCTTATAAATTGGAGTCTCAGAAGTATTTAAATACTTGGGGCCTTGGTCTTCTTCATCGCTAGCTAATTTACGAGCACCGAAACCAACCACATCACCTGAAATATCGCGGATCGGCCAGGTCAGACGATTGCGAAATTTATCAATCGGTCCGCGCTGTCCCATCTTAGAAAGCCCAGCAGTTTCAAGCTCATCTATTGAATAACCTTCTGCGCGTAAGAATTTAGTAAGGCCATCCCATTCATCTGGCGCATAACCAACCCCGAATGTTTCACAAGCAGATTTATCAAAGCCGCGCTTCGTCATTAACTCTCGGGCGTGAGCTGCAGTTGGTGAAGTGTTTAGCTGCTCTTGATAAAACTTGGCGGCCAGCGCATTTGCCGCAATTAGACGAGAGCGATTGCCAGCGGGTGCTGGTGTGAAATTTCCTTCTTCATAACGCAATTGGTAGCCAATTCGATCCGCCAACCGTTCAATAGTTTCGGTAAAACTCAAGTGATCCATCTTCATAACAAATGAGATGACATCGCCACTTGTTTGGCAGCCGAAGCAATGGAAGAAACCTTTACTTGGTGTTACGTGAAATGAAGGCGATTTCTCATCGTGGAATGGGCAAAGACCTTTTTTCTGGCCACCGCCAGCTGATTTGAGTTGAACGTAATCAGCGACGACTTCATCGATCGGAGCGCGTTCGCGGATGTATGTGACATCCTCTTCTTTAATGCGTCCGCTCATGAGCCCATGCTATCTGAGTGCACTAAGGCGGGCATGTAAGGCATATGCGCCAGGGTCAGTCAGGCTGGCGATCTGATCAATAACGATGCGCATTCGCTCGATATCGTTTGTAGCAACCGCCCAATCTTTGGCAAAAATTGAATCCAAATTTGTATCAGCATGTTTATGGAGCATTTCAACTAGCTCTTTAATTAATACCTGTTGTTTGGCGTAGCGCTCTTGCGATGCAGCAGCGTTTATTAGGTAATGGCCAGCGATCGCCTTAAGGAAATCAACTTCCACTTGCTGTTCGCGTGGAATAACTAGATCTGCCGAATAGCGCAGCAACGGTCCGTCACCATGAACTTTACGAGTTTCTAACTCAGCTGCCAACACAAATCGACCAATCAGTTGTGAAGTTGAGTCTTTTAATCTAGCCAAAGAACGATGTGATCCGTCGTAATAACGTGGCCAGCAGGAGAGTGTTTGCAATCGCTCGAGCGCACCGGCCGCTTCGTCCTTTGTCGCAGTTGAGCCATATCCAGATTGCATTTCACTGTGGAGGATGTCGAAGTCACGTTCGAAGTTCTCAACTTTGATTTGGCCAACAAAAATTGCATCTTCTAAATCATGCACTGAATAGGCACAATCATCAGACCAATCCATAATTTGCGCTTCGATACATTTGCGATCAACTGGAGCGCCTTCGCGCACCCAATTGAAGATTTCAACATCATCGTCATATACACCGAATTTTCTGGGATTAATCGCGCGCGGCCACGGATATTTAGTTGCGGCATCAAGAGATGCGCGAGTTAGATTCAAACCAACGCTCTTACCATCTTTATCTACCGTCTTAGCTTCAATTCTCGTAAGCAAACGAAAGCTCTGCGCATTTCCTTCAAAGCCACCAAATTCTTTGGCAACATCAGCTAACGCTTCTTCACCATTATGCCCAAAAGGTGGGTGGCCTAAATCATGAGAGAGGCAAGCAGTTTCCAAGAGATCGGGATCTGCGCCAAGTGATTCGCCTAGTTCGCGACCAATTTGGGCACACTCGAGTGAATGTGAAAGACGAGTTCGTTGAAAATCGTTCTCCCAAGGAACTGCTACCTGAGTCTTCGCCGCTAAGCGACGAAGCGCTGCTGAATGAATTAC
>CAMBGS010000014.1 GCA_945866305.1 Bifidobacterium breve | reverse complement strand
GAGTGCGTTGTCTATATGGGAGAAGAAGATACAAAGCGTCAGGCGCTAAATGTTGCACGTATGAAATTGTTAGGCGCTGAAGTTGTTCCGGTAACTTCTGGCTCACGCACATTAAAAGATGCCATTAATGAAGCGATGCGCGACTGGGTAACAAATGTAGAAAGCACACATTACATGTTGGGTACCGTCGCTGGCCCTCATCCCTTCCCAACCATGGTTAGAGACTTTCATAAAATTATCGGCGAAGAAACGCGTGCGCAAGTTCTAGAACTTACTGGTCGACTGCCCGATGCTGTTCTGGCATGTGTTGGAGGTGGATCAAATGCGATTGGCATCTTCCACCGTTTCATTTCAGATCCAACGGTTCGCTTAATCGGCCTTGAAGCAGGCGGTGATGGAGTCGAAACTGGTCGCCACGCCGCAACTATTACTGGCGGTACACCGGGTGTTCTTCACGGCACTCGCTCATATGTTTTGCAAGATAAGAATGGACAGACTGTTGAGTCGCATTCAATTTCCGCAGGCCTTGATTACCCAGGAGTTGGACCAGAGCACGCATACCTCCACGACATTGGTCGCACCGAATATCGCGCAATCACTGACGATCAAGCGATGCACGCTTTCGCACTGTTATCGAAAACAGAGGGAATTATCCCTGCTATTGAAACAGCGCACGCACTTGCTGGAGCAATGCAGGTAGGAAATGAACTTGGCAAAGACGCAATTATCGTTATCAATCTTTCTGGTCGCGGAGATAAAGATGTTCAGACAGCCGCAAAATACTTTGGAATTCCACTAGATTAATGACCGCTTTAGATCAACTCTTTGTAAAGGTTCGTGCTGAAAATCGCGCAGCACTTATTGCCTACATTCCTGCGGGCTTTCCATCTCAAACAGGATGTCATCGAGTGATTGCGGCCTTCATTGCTGGGGGAGTAGATGCGATTGAAATTGGTTATCCATATAGCGATCCGGTTATGGATGGACCGACTATTCAAGCAGCGGCAGTTACATCGCTTGCAAATGGAACAGGAGCAGAAGAAGTTTTAGAAGCGCTAAAAATCGCCAGTGCATCCGTACCAGCAGTGGTAATGACTTACTGGAATCCGATTGAACGATTTGGTGTAGATAACTTTGCCGCAGCGATCGCCGCAAATGGGGGATCAGGAGTAATCACTCCAGATTTAACAATTGAGGAGTCGGTAGGTTGGATAAGCGCAACGAAGAGCTCCGCAATTAATCCGATTTACGTTGTAGCCCCCAGCACTAAGGATGCGCGATTAGCGCAAGTAACTTCTAAATGTGGAGGCTTTGTTTACGCTGCATCTTTGATGGGAGTAACTGGAGCGCGAACTTCGGTTTCGTCAGGTGCTGGTGATCTCGTGGCACGGGTGCGTAAAACTACCAATCTTCCAATTGCTGTTGGTCTAGGTGTATCAACGCGCGAACAAGCTAAAGACGTGGCAGCCTATGCTGATGGCGTAATAGTTGGTTCAGCATTCATCAAAGCGATCCAGGATGCACCGAATGAAGAAGCCGGACTAAAAGCGGTTACTGAGTTGGCGCGTGAGTTAGCCAAGGGAGTACGTGAAGGACGATGAAAGAAAAATTCGTAAGTTTGCAACCTTGGTTTGGTTTGGCGGCGAGGCTGATTTTGGGAGGCGTACTCTTTCTTGCTGGATTTTTGAAAGTTGATGAACCAGACAAGTCACAAATGGCAGTTCGCGCTTATGAAATGCTCCCTATTTCGATAGCCAATTTATTGGGTCTGGTTCTTCCGTTTGTAGAAGTCGCAATCGGTGCGCTACTGATTTTAGGATCCCTAACTAGGTTTATGGCTGCCCTTGGTGGTTTCACAATGGTCATATTCATCATTGCTATCGCGCAGGCTTGGGCCAGAGGTCTAAGTATTGATTGCGGTTGTTTTGGCGGGGGAGGCGCAGTAGCGCCTGGTGAAACCAAGTACTTACAGGAAATTCTCAGGGATGCTGGGCTGGTATTTCTCGCCGCGTATTTAATTCGCTACCCTTCAACTAAGTTTTCATTGGATAAGAACCAAGATCATAAATCCTCACAGGAAGAAGAGGCGTAAGAATGGCACAGGCAAAGAACCCAAAAGGTGGCAAAGATAATTTCACTCGCAACTTAGTTATCGCTGTTGTTCTCGGAGTAGTTCTGATCATGCTCGTTCCGACGCTTCTCTCTAAAAAGACTAATACCGATGCCGCTATTCCATCTAGTGTTTCAGTTGAAGATGGTTACGGAATGGTCTTTAACAAGGAATTGCAAGACGTTCCATTTATTGAAATTTATGAAGATTTCCAATGCCCAGCTTGTCAGCGCTTTGAAGCGATAGTTGGCGAATACGTTGAAGATTTGATAAATACCAAGAAGGCCAAGGTGGCATACCACCCGCTCTCTTTCCTAGGTCCTGAATCACAATTAGCAGCGAATGCCGCAGGGTGCGCAGCAGATGAAGGCAAGTTTATTCAGTTCCACAAATTGCTCTATGCAAACCAACCTGCTGAAAATTCTGGAGCATGGAGTTCTGGATACTTCGCAACCCTTAGTCTTGGTTTAGGGATTCAAAGCAAGGAATATGACAAGTGCATTGCCAATAATGAGTACAAAGAGTGGGTTGTAAACGTGGCTAACGAAGGTGCCAAGCGAAATATCAACTCCACACCAACTGTATTTATAAATGGCAAAGAGATCGATCGCAACAAGGCTTATAACAGCCTAGGCGAGTTCATGCTCGCTGTTTCTAAAGCTTAAGCAAAAGATTAAAGATGCGTAGTTCGATACCGACTCCGACTCAGTCGCAGATCGATATCGGTCCGCTCACCTTTCATTTCTATGCTCTTTGTATAATTGCTGGAATCGCGGTCGCAATCTGGTTGGGTGATAGGCGATTGCGCAGTTACGGAAATTCGGCTGACCTAGATCTAACTGGTGTTGTCTCAGAAGTTGCAGTCATCGCTGTTCCTGCGGGAATCATTGGTGGGCGTATTTACCACGTGGCTACAACACCGGAATTGTATTTCGGTAGCGGTGGAAGCCTCTTATCAATTCTAAAAATCTGGCAAGGTGGTTTAGGAATTTGGGGAGCGATTGCTCTCGGCGTGGTCGGCGCACTTGTTAGCTACCGCCGCATCGCAAAGGGAAGAGAATTGCCATCTTTCCGCGTCTTTTTAGATGCGCTTGCACCTGGAATTTTGCTGGCGCAAGCAATTGGTCGTTTTGGTAATTGGTTTAATGCAGAACTTTTTGGCCGACCTTTAGATAGTTGGTGGGCGCTGGAAATTCCTTACAAATTACGTCCCCGGGGCTATGGGCTTTTTGAAACGTTTCATCCCACTTTTTTATATGAAGCGATCTGGACAACGCTGCTCGCTCTGCTTTTAATTAAATTTGGCGGTAAGTGGAGAGGTGGGTCCACGTTCTATATCTACATAGCTGGGTACTCCGCTGCCCGATTCTTTATAGAAGCAGTTCGTATCGATTCTGCGCACGATATTTTTGGATTACGCATAAATCAATGGACCAGCATTCTTATATTCATCCTTGGACTGGTTCTCTTTTACAGAAATCAACGTAAACAGAGAGTTTAGATATAACAGGAAATTTAATGGGAATCAGGTAGGCTCTCATTATGGCCTTGGAAGATGTTTATCATCGCAACCTTCATCACCGCACCCACCGCGCAGGTTGGTTGCGAGCCGCGGTACTTGGTGCGAATGATGGTTTAGTTTCCACGGCATCACTAATGATCGGTGTAACTGCGGCAAAAGCTGGTGGCGCAGATGCGCAAGGTTTTCTAATCACAGCCGGGGCCGCAGGAATTGTCGCCGGCGCAATGTCTATGGCAGTTGGGGAGTATGTATCTGTGCGCTCCCAAAACGATATTGAAGAGTCAGATCGTTTACTTGAAATCGAACACTTGGCCGTGGATCCAGATGCAGAGTTATTGGAATTACAAGAAATTTACATTAACCGTGGATTAAATCCGACGCTGGCACTAGAAGTCGCAACTGCAATGCACGCCCGCGATCCACTGGAAGCGCATCTGCGCGATGAACTTGGACAGCATCCACATACAAGGGCGCGTCCAGTGCAAGCGGCAATTGCATCTGCTGCCGCATTTACTTCAGGTGGCTTAATTCCATTTGTTGGCGCTTTTGCTCCAACTACCGGAACGGTGGCATTAAGTATTGTCGGTTTCACAATGGTTGGCTTGCTCTGCACTGGAGTTCTCAGCGCTAAAATCGCAGGGTCAAAGATTTTCACTCCAACGCTTCGAGTAATAATCGGGGGCTGCATCGGCATGGCGATCACCGCTGGCATTGGTCGACTTTTACACTTGAGCGGGATTTAAAGCCAAACTAGATCCTGGGCATGCCAATTTGCCCGAAACCTTGCTACCCTTTTGCTCCACCCGCGGTTAGTCGCTGGTGATATCTGGGCCAATGTTGTCCCTCAAGATTTTTAATTGTGGACACCAGGAGTGTGAATCAGATGGCCCTTCCATCTAATTACCCAGCACGTCTTGGTCTTTACGACCCAGCAAATGAGCATGATGCATGCGGCGTTGCAATGGTGGCCACTCTGAAAAAAGTTGCAACGCACGAAATTGTTGCGCAAGCACTGACTGCGTTACGCAATTTAGAACATCGTGGTGCATCTGGTGCAGAACCAGATAGTGGTGACGGCGCTGGAATCTTGATTCGTGTTCCTGATGCCTTTTACCGTGCTGTCGTTACCTTCGAACTTCCTCCAGCAGATTCATATGCAACTGGAATTGCCTTTGTGGCGCAGGGTTCAGAAGTCCGCAGCGAAATTGAAAAAATTGCCAAAGAAGAAGGTTTGAAAGTTTTGGGTTGGCGTGAACTGCCAATTAATTCAGCATCACTTGGCAAAACTGCAGTCTCTGTGATGCCAAAGTTTGAGCAACTCTTCATTTCTGGAATGAAAAATGAATCTGGAATCGCACTTGATCGATTAGCTTTCTGTTTGCGCAAGCGTGCCGAGCACGCTCTTGATCTTTACTTCCCATCACTGTCATCGCAGACCATCGTCTATAAAGGCATGCTTACCACTGGACAGCTGGAAGAATTTTTCCCCGATTTAAGCGATCAACGAGTTGTATCTCCTCTGGCGCTAGTTCACTCCCGTTTTTCCACCAACACTTTTCCTTCTTGGCCACTAGCCCACCCTTATCGCTTTATTGCCCACAACGGTGAAATCAATACTGTAAAAGGAAATCGCAACTGGATGCGCGCCCGCGAATCACTTCTTGCTAGCGAGTTAATTCCTGGAGGTCTCAACCGGCTATTCCCGATAGTAGAAATGTCTGGCAGCGATTCTGCATCTTTCGATGAGGTTTTGGAGTTGTTGTACCTTGGTGGGCGCTCATTGCCACACGCAGTATTGATGATGATTCCGGAAGCGTGGGAGAACCATGCGACTATGTCGCAGAAGCGCCGCGACTTCTACGCTTTTCACGCATCTCTAATGGAACCGTGGGACGGACCAGCGTGTGTGACATTTACAGATGGACATCAAGTTGGTGCAGTTCTAGATCGCAACGGACTACGCCCTTCACGATTCTGGGTTACTGACGACGGATTAGTCGTACTTGCATCAGAGGTCGGAGTTTTAGATTTCCCTGCAGAAAAAATTGTGCGCAAGGGTCGCCTGCAACCAGGCAAAATGTTCTTGGTAGATATCGAAGCTGGTCGAATTATCGAAGATGATGAAATTAAAGATTCGCTAGCCGACAACGCGCCTTACGGGGAATGGCTTAATTCAGGGATGATGAAATTAAGCGATCTACCTTCGCGCGAACATATCGTCTATCCACACTCATCTGTCGTGCGTCGCCAGCGCGCTTTTGGATATACCGAAGAAGAGATTCGGATCTTGCTAACCCCAATGGCTAAGAACGGAATGGAAGCCCTCGGTTCAATGGGTACTGACACTCCCATCGCCGCGCTCTCTGAAAAACCACGCCTGCTCTTTGATTACTTTTCACAGTTATTCGCGCAAGTAACAAATCCACCGCTAGATGCTATTCGTGAAGAACTCGTAACAAGTCTAGGTGGATCTATTGGTCCTGAGCACAATCTCCTTGATCCTGGTCCAGAATCTTGCCGGCAAATATCACTAGCATTTCCGGTAATTGATAACGATGAACTTGCCAAAATCATTCACGTTAATGCTGATGGCGATTACCCAGGTTTGGAGAGCTACGTTGTTCGTGGACTCTTCCCAGTTTCCGGAGATGGAAACACGCTGCAGACTCGCTTGGAAGAGATTAAGCGCGAAGTATCTGATGCAATCGCAGCGGGTGCGCACATTATTGTTCTTTCAGATCGCAATGGTGATGCCGAAGATACGCCGATTCCTTCGTTGTTATTGACCGCTGCGGTACATCACCACTTGATTCGCGAAAAGACGCGCACCAAAGTTGGGCTAGTCGTTGAAGCAGGAGATGTCCGCGAAGTTCATCACGTTGCACTACTAATTGGTTATGGCGCAGCGGCTGTTAATCCTTATTTGGCGATGGAATCTGCTGAGGATTTAGTTCTGCAAGGTGTGATCACCGGAATTACTCCTGAGAAAGCTGTACGGAATGTTATAAAGAGTCTTGGTAAAGGCGTCTTGAAGGTAATGTCCAAGATGGGCATTTCAACAATCGCCTCTTACACAGGCGCACAAGTTTTTGAAGCGATTGGGTTATCGCAAGAAGTTATTGACGAATATTTTGTCGGTACAACTTCACGCCTTGGCGGAATTAGTTTGGATGTTATTGCTGAAGAAACTATTGCGCGCCACCTCATCGCCTACCCAGTCGGGGGAGAAATACCCGGTGCAAAACGCCTTCCAATTGGCGGTGAATATCAATGGCGTCGCGATGGCGAGCCACATTTATTTAATCCTGAGACTGTATTTACCCTGCAGCACTCCACGCGATCAAAGCGTTATGACATCTTTAAGAGATACACCAGCAAGGTAGATACCCAGAGCAAAGAGCTGATGACCCTTCGCGGACTTTTCGCGTTTAAAGAGGGGGAGCGCTCGGCAATTTCAATTGATGAAGTAGAACCAATTTCAGAGATCGTAAAGCGTTTTTCAACTGGTGCGATGTCCTACGGTTCAATTTCGCAAGAAGCGCATGAAACTTTGGCGATTGCGATGAACAGACTCGGTGGAAAATCCAATACTGGCGAAGGTGGAGAAGATCCATCTCGATCAGTTCCCATGGCAAATGGCGATTCCAAGCGCAGCTCAATTAAACAGGTTGCGAGCGGTCGCTTTGGTGTAACAAGTGATTACTTAGTAAACGCGGATGATATTCAGATTAAAATTGCGCAAGGTGCAAAACCAGGTGAAGGTGGCCAACTACCCGGGAATAAGGTCTATCCGTGGATCGCCAAAGTGCGTTACTCAACTCCTGGGGTTGGCTTAATTTCTCCACCGCCACATCACGATATCTATTCAATTGAAGATTTAGCGCAGCTAATTCACGATTTGAAGAATGCTAATAAGAATGCGCGCATCCACGTCAAATTGGTTGCTGAAGTTGGCGTAGGAACGGTTGCAGCTGGAGTATCTAAAGCTCACGCCGATGTTGTCCTAATTTCTGGCCACGATGGCGGAACCGGTGCATCGCCACTTACATCACTCAAGCATGCCGGAGCGCCTTGGGAACTTGGTTTAGCAGAAACGCAACAAACGCTACTTCTCAACGGTTTACGTGATCGCATCGTTGTGCAGGCAGATGGTCAATTAAAGACCGGTCGCGATGTTGTGATTGCTGCGCTCTTGGGTGCTGAAGAGTATGGATTTGCTACTGCACCTCTTGTTGTATCAGGTTGCGTAATGATGCGCGTGTGCCACTTAGATACTTGTCCAGTTGGAGTTGCAACACAAAACCCAGAGTTGCGTAAACGTTTCACCGGCAAACCTGAATTCGTAGAAACTTTCTTTGAATATATTGCAGAAGAAGTCCGCGAAATTTTGGCAAAACTTGGCTTCCGCACCTTGCAGGAAGCGATCGGCCACGTTGAATATCTTGATACACGTGACGCTGTAAATCACTGGAAGGCGAGCGGTCTCGATTTAGCGCCACTGTTAGTTCGCCCAGATGTTGATTCACCATTACATCGCACAACTGTGCAAGATCATGGTTTGGCTGCGGCTCTAGATAATCAAATTATTTCACTTGCTGCTGCCGCACTTGATAAAAAAGAGGCGGTCCGAATTGATCTGCCGGTGCGTAACGTAAACCGCACAGTTGGAACAATGTTAGGCGCGGAAGTAACTCGTCGCTTTGGAGCAGAAGGTCTTCCTGTGGGAACGATTGATGTGACGTTACACGGTTCTGCTGGTCAATCACTCGGAGCATTCCTGCCGCGTGGAATTTCAATTCGACTTTATGGTGACAGTAATGACTATGTCGGCAAGGGTATTTCTGGTGGACGGGTAATTGTTCGACCAGATGAACGTGCAACCTTCCCGTCTAATGAGAATGTGATCGCTGGCAACGTTATAGGTTATGGCGCAACATCCGGTGAAATTTTCATACGTGGTTTAGTTGGCGAACGATTCTGCGTTCGCAATTCTGGCGCAACAGCCGTTGTTGAAGGTGTTGGTGATCATGGTTGTGAATATATGACAGGTGGAACTGTGGTCATCTTAGGTCGCACTGGTCGCAACTTTGCCGCTGGAATGTCAGGCGGTCGCGCCTTCGTTCTTGATCTAAATCCGGCCCAAGTTAATACCGAGATGGTAGATATCTTGGCTCTTCCCGAAGATCAACGGGAGTCACTTAAATCTGTAATTTCAAGTTTCCACGCAGAAACTGGTTCTGAAGTCGCCTCCGATCTATTAAAGGATTGGAGCGCTGCGGTAAACCGCATCTCATTGATCATGCCACGTGATTATGCACGTGTTCTCGCCGCAATCGAGCGAGCCAATAAAGATGGATTACCCGTTGATCAATATGTAATGGAGGTAGCAGCAAATGGCTGATCCAAAGGGGTTTTTAACTACACCAAGAGAAATGCCGAAGCGCCGTCCGGTCGATGTGCGCATCAAAGATTGGCACGAAGTCTATGAAACTCAAAGTATGGAACACCTGCAAAAACAAGCTGGACGCTGTATGGATTGTGGAATTCCGTTCTGCCACCAAGGCTGTCCTCTCGGAAATCTAATTCCAGAATGGAATGATTTGATGTGGCGCGGGGATAAAGAAGAAGCAATGGCGCGCTTGCATGCCACCAATAACTTCCCAGAGTTCACTGGACGTTTATGTCCTGCTCCTTGCGAGACTGCTTGCGTCGTTGGAATCAACGCTGATGCGGTAACTATCAAGCAGGTAGAACTTCGAACAATTGAAGAGGCTTTTGGTGCTGGCAATGTAAAGCCAACGCCACCAGATCGTTTGACCGGAAAGACCGTTGCCGTAATTGGTTCAGGTCCAGCTGGTTTAGCAGCGGCACAGCAGTTAACGCGAGCTGGGCACACCGTGGCTGTTTATGAGCGAGCCGATAAAATTGGAGGGCTACTTCGCTACGGAATCCCTGAATTCAAAATGGAGAAGAGCGTTCTTGATCGCCGACTTAATCAGATGGAAAAAGAGGGAACTCGTTTTCGTCCTGGTGTAAATGTTGGTGTTGAAATGACCGGTGCAGATTTACGTAGAAAATATGATGCAATTGTTATTGCAGTTGGTGCGACCCAATGGCGCGATCTCCCGATAAAGGGTCGTGAAAATAAAGGTGTTTACCAAGCAATGGAGTTTCTGCCTTGGGGAAATAAGCAAGCACTCGGCGAAGTTACGAATCCAGATATCAATGTGGCGGGAAAACATGTAGTCATATTGGGCGGGGGAGACACCGGAGCAGACTGTCTCGGTACATCCATTCGTCAAGGTGCGGCTAGCGTTACGCAACTTGAGATTATGCCGCGACCAACCGATGAACGTCCGAGCGGACAACCTTGGCCAACTTATCCAATGATCTACCGCGTTTCCTCTGCGCATGAAGAGTTAGACAATCGCGTATTCGCTGTTAGCACTGAAGAATTCGTAGGCGATGGAAATGGAAATCTAAAGGCGCTAAAGATCGTTGAAACAAAATTCGCCAACGGAAAGTTTGAACCAGTTCCTGGCACAGAGAAGGAGATACCCGCAGATTTCGTATTCTTGGCAATGGGCTTTACTGGTCCAGAAAAATCCGAGATTCTCACGCAACTTGAAGTTGAATTTGATGATCGTGGAAATATCAAGCGTGATGAAAACTATCAAACTAGCGTTGAAGGAATATTTGTTGCTGGCGATGCTGGTCGTGGGCAGTCACTCATTGTTTGGGCAATCGCCGAAGGCCGCAGCGCTGCGGCAGGAGTTGATAAGTATCTCGAAGGGGAAACCCAATTGCCATCACCAATTGAGCCAACCGATCGATCTTTAATGGTTTAAAGGCTCCATTCAACTAACAAGTAATTAGCTCAATTAGATAAGGTAGCCACATGCGTCGCGCGAAGATAGTTTGCACAATGGGTCCGGCAGTGGAATCTGCCGAAAAAGTCCGTGAGTTAATTGATGCTGGAATGAATATGGCGCGCCTTAATCTTTCACACGGCGGTTATCCAGAACATCAAGCCCGATTAGATCAGGTGCGTCTGGCGGCAAAAGAAGCTGGAGTTCCAGTTGCGATACTGGTTGACCTACAAGGCCCCAAGATTCGTTTAGCGCGATTTACAGCAGGGCCGCATGAATTATCTCGCGGAGATATCTTCACGATAACAACAGATGAAGTTGAAGGAAGTAAAGATCGCGTCGGAACAACATACAAAGGTCTTCCGGGCGATTGCAAGGCGGGCGATCGTATTTTGATCGATGACGGAAAAGTAACTGTAGAAGTTATTGAAGTTAAAGGTAGCGATGTTGTTACCAAAGTAATCGAACCAGGTGCGGTCAGTAACAATAAGGGAATCAACCTCCCTGGCGTTGCGGTTTCGGTACCTGCACTCTCTGAGAAAGATATGGATGATCTTCGCTGGGGTTTGAAAGCCGGCGCGGATTTCATCGCGCTCTCATTTGTTCGTAGCGCCGATGACATTGTTGATGTTCATCGCATTATGGATGAGGTTGGAATCCGGATTCCGGTAATTGCAAAGATTGAAAAACCACAAGCAGTGGCAAATTTGCAAGAGATCGTAAACGCCTTTGATGGAATTATGGTCGCGCGTGGAGATCTAGGCGTGGAACTTCCAATAGAAGAGGTACCGCTAGTTCAAAAGCATTGCATCGAGTTAGCGCGCGAAGCGGCAAAACCTGTGATCGTTGCTACCCAGATGCTCGACTCAATGATTACAAATTCACGCCCAACTCGTGCAGAAGCTACGGATTGCGCCAATGCGGTTCTAGATGGCGCGGATGCACTGATGCTGTCGGGAGAAACTTCTGTAGGTGCCTTCGCAATCGAAGCTGTTCAAACAATGGCAAGGATTATTACCCATACTGAAGAAGGTGGGATGGACATGATTCGCCCAATGAAATCAATGCCAAAGACTAAGGGCGGCGCAATTACAAAAGCAGCAACTGAAGTTGGTGCAATTGTTGGTGCAAAATACTTGGTTACATTTACACAATCTGGTGACTCTGCACGCCGCACTGCGCGCTTACGCTCACCAATCCCGATTTTGGCATTTACACCTGAAGTTGGAACCTATAACCGCATGGCCCTTGACTGGGGAGTTGAACCGGAGTTAACGCCTATGGTCAAGCACACCGATCAAATGGTTATGCAAGTAGATAATTTCTTGATCAACTCAGAACGTTGTCAAGAAGGTGAACTGGTAGTCATTGTTGCGGGATCGCCTCCTGGAATACCAGGCTCAACAAATGCAATGCGCGTTCACCGCGTAGGCGATGCTGTGGGTGGCGCCGCTCCCGCTTACCGTTAAGATTTGTATATAACGGCCTCGGTACTCCAACGGTAGAGAGGGCAGTCTCAAACACTGCATAGTGTCGGTTCGAATCCGACTCGAGGCACATGAATATAAAGACGCGGATGTGATACGTGGATAACGCAGGAAAACCTTCATCAACTCGAATAAGAATTCTCGTCGCTGAAGATGAAACGCTGATCCGTATGGATCTAGTTGAGATGTTGGGTGAAGCCGGGTATGAAGTTGTTGCCGAAGCGGCTGATGGTGCGCAAGCAATTGAGTTAGCGCAAATACACAAGCCAGATCTTGCGATCCTTGATGTAAAGATGCCAGTTCTTGACGGGATATCTGCTGCAGAGAAAATTATTGCGATCGCACCAGTTTTAATGTTGACCGCGTTTTCACAACGCGAACTGGTTGAACGTGCTCGCGATGCTGGCGTAATGGCATATGTTGTCAAGCCATTTTCAATTGGAGATCTAGTTCCTGCAATTGAAATTGCCATCAGCAGACATTTACAGATGCGCTCTCTCGCAGATGAAGTCGCCGACCTGCATGAGCGATTAGAGACTCGCAAAATTATTGACAAAGCAAAAGGCATTTTGATGTCTGCCCTTAATTTGAGTGAGCCCCAATCTTTCTCATGGATTCAAAAGGCTGCGATGGATAGAAGACTTACAATGAAAGAAGTCGCCATGGCGGTAATCGACCCAAAGCAGGCCGAGCACTTTCCTTCTTAGTTTTTCTCCTTTTGTTACCAAGATTTTCTGGAATTTACCTAGAACATGCCCATTATCGGCGCTAATTTGGTATTTACCGATCGGCTATCGCTAGGTACACTTTGACGATCCTTCTTGAAGGTCATCTAGATACCTTTGATAAAGGAACTTACTAAAGGAGAAAAAATGAAGAAGTTCAATAAGGCAGCCATCGTGGCTGCTACTGCTGTCGCTAGCTTAGTTCTTGCTGGCTGCGGTGGTGGAGGATCAGCATCTGGTCCTCTAAAGATCGGTTCATTGTTGCCTGAGACAGGCAGCCTTGCGTTCCTTGGACCCCCAGAGTTTGCCGGAGTTGATTTAGCTGTTGCTGATATCAACGCTGCAGGTGGAGTACTTGGAGAAAATATTGAGCACGTCCGTGGTGATTCAGGAGATACAAGTACTGATATCGCACAACAGACCGCTGACTCACATATTGCAGCAGGTGTAAGTGCAATTGTTGGTGCAGCATCATCTGGAGTTTCATTTACTGTAATCGACAAGATTGCAGGAGCTGGAATTGTCCACTTCTCACCAGCGAACACATCACCAGATTTTACAAACTATGCAGATGACGGTTACTACTTCCGCTCCGCTCCTTCAGATACTTTCCAGGGAGCAGTTCTTGGTCAGTTGATGGCTAAGGAAGGCGCAACTAACGCTGTAATTCTGAACCTTGATGACGCATACGGTAATGGTCTTGCTAAGTACGCAATGGCTGCATTTAGTGGTACATCGACAAACATTGTCTATAACCCACAGGCAGCTGAGTTCTCTGCAGATGTAGCTAAGGCAAAGGCTGCAAAGCCAGATGCAATTGCAATCATCGGCTTCGATGAGACAGCAAAGATTTTCACTGAGCTAATCAAGCAGGGAATCGGACCTAACAAGGTTAAGACATACCTAGTAGATGGAAACCTTTCAAGCGGTGCTTACAAGGATCTACCTGCAGGAATCATGAAGGGTGTTAAAGCAACTCTTCCTGGCGTTTTAGCTGATGGCAGTCTGCAAAAGCGTCTACTTTCAGTAGATCCAGCTTTGACAGACTTCTCATATGCTGCTGAGTCATACGACGCAGTAGTTTTGATCGCACTTGCAGCAGAGCAGGGTAAAGCAACAGATGGCAAGACCATCCGCGACAACCTAGTATCTGTTTCAAAGGGTGGCACAAAGTGCACAACCTTTGCTGATTGCAAGGCCCTCATTGAAGAAGGAACAGATATCGACTATGACGGAGTTTCTGGTCCAATTGAGTTCGCTGATAATGGCGATCCTTCATACGCAACAATGGGTGTGTATGTTTACGAAGCAAATGACAAGTACGTAGCACTTCCAGCAGAGTTCATCTCTGGTGATGTGCCAGCGGGCGAGTAATTAGCTAAATACGTAGTAAGAATGGCCCGCCGGATAACCGGCGGGCCATTCTTATATATGAAGAGTAAAAAAATTACTTCTTGGCCAGGGTACCAAGGTAGAGTTCAATAACTTTAGGATCAGTTGAAAGTGACTTGCCAGTGCCTTCGTAAGCATTCTTTCCTTGATCCAAAACATAACCTCGATCAACGATCTGCAAACATCTACGTGCATTTTGCTCGACCATGATTACCGTTACGCCAAGCTTATTAATCTCACGCACACGTACAAAGACTTCATCCTGTAAGGCAGGGGATAGACCAGCACTTGGTTCATCCAGTAGAAGTACAGATGGGTTCATCATCAGGGCTCTACCCATAGCCACCATCTGGCGCTCACCGCCAGATAAAGAACCAGCTCTCTGCTTCCGGCGTGTTCTCAGAGTTGGGAAAAGTTCGGTGACAAAGTCAAAGCGCTCCGAGAATTTATCAGTTGATTGAAAGGCGCCCATCTGTAGATTTTCTTCAATCGTTAAAGATGGAAAAACATTGTTACTTTGAGGAACAAAACCTATTCCTCGGGCCACTAATTGGTCTGCTCTCATATTGGTAATCTCTTCGCCAGCGAGAATGACGTTACCTTCACGTATTTTTACAAGACCAAATAAGGACTTGAGCAAAGTTGACTTACCCGCTCCGTTGGGGCCAATAATGCCGACGAGTTCTCCCTTATTGGCATACAAATTACAGCCATTAAGAATATTTATTCCTGGTAGGTACCCGGCTACTAAATCTTTCGCAGAAACCAGCGCCGTAGTCTCAGATGAGCTCATTACTCACGCCCCTTCGCTTGATAAATCTGTATCGTGATGAGCACCCAAATAAGCTTCAATCACCTGAGAATTTCCCATAACACTCGTTGGAGTACCCTCGGCAATAATTTGACCCTGTGCCATAACAATTACCCAGTCGCTAATCTCATGAACCATATCCATGTCGTGTTCTACGAAAAGAACTGTCTTTCCCTCACTGCGTAATTCTTTGATATGTTCCAAGAGGGATTGTTTCAGTGCAGGGTTTACTCCGGCCATTGGCTCATCAAGCATCACCAGTTCTGGCTCAACCATAAGCGCTCTAGCCATTTCCAGAAGTTTTCTCTGTCCACCAGATAAAGCGGCAGCAAAATCATCTTGCTTTTCAATTAGTTTAAATTTTGAGAGGATAGATAACGCTTTAATTTGAATCTGCGCCTCTTGCGCGCGCCAGATCCAAGGAAAAACCGAGAGAAGAACTGATTCCCCTTTTTGCGCTCTAGCACCGAGCAACATATTCTCCAGAACAGTTAATCGATAGAGAGCTTTAGTTAACTGAAAAGTCCGCACCATTCCGAGTCTGGCAACTTTATGTGGCGGAATTCCGTTGAGCGCTTTGCCGTTAAAGCTCCATGTGCCCGAGTTAGGGGAGTCATAGGCTGTTAGAAGATTAAAGAAGGTAGTTTTTCCGGCGCCATTTGGGCCGATCAACGCTGTGATTGAACCGCGTTGTATCTCCAAATGATCAACGTTGACGGCTGTCAACCCACCGAATTGGCGTGTAATCTTATCTGCGATCAAAATAGGATCTGGCTTTGAAGATCCAGCAGTTTGCGAAGTAGTCAAGGCAAAGTCTGCCCCGGAGTTATGCTTTTGCATCAAGTGCTAACTCCTTCTTATCGCCAAAGATTCCCTGTGGCCTAAAGATCATCAGAAGCATTAGCCCAAGACCCATGAGCATGAATCGAATCTGCCCAACTTGATTTACTCCAATGAGCCAATCTGGAATCAAGTTTGAGGTTACTCCCGCACGAAGGATCTGTTCAATAAATACAATCAGGAACCAGAAAATCATTGCACCTACGATTGGCGCGAAGACTCTTGCAGCGCCTCCCAGGATAAGTACTGTGTAGGCGAAGAAAGTTAGTGCGGTTCCGTAGTTATCTGGTTGGACTGACTGACGAGACAAGGCATATACAAAGCCACCCAAGGATCCAATGACGCCACCGATGATCAGCGATTGCATTTTGTAGAGGTAGACATTTTTGCCTAGTGAACGAACCGCATCTTCATCCTCACGGATGGCGCGCATAACTCGACCCCAAGGTGAGTTGACCATAATCCACATAATAAATGTAATAATCGCAACAAGAATCCAGCCAGTGATAACAACCCAAAGGTCATTGCCATTAAAGCGAAGAATAGGAGTTGTAAGGCCTTCTTTAAACGGATTGAGGTCGAAGAACTCCTTACCGAACTTCCCAGTGATTCCATCGGATCCACCGAGTGAGTCATTAAATGTGGCAGAGCGTGCAATCTGGCGAACGATTTCGGCAGCAGCGATTGTTACGATCGCAAGATAGTCAGCCCGTAGTCTTAAAGTCGGAACTCCGAGAAGCAGGGCAAAGAGAATCGAATTAAAAATTCCAATTAAGAGAGCTAACCAAAGTGAAAGCCCAAAGGAGATAACCGGTACGGCGACACTATAAGCGCCAATGGCTAGAAAGCCAGCCTGACCAAAGTTGAGCAAGCCTGTGTAGCCAAAGTGCATATTCAAACCAATTGCAGCCAGCGCAAATATAATTGCATTAACTCCAAGAGTTGCACTTAAGGTCTGTTGAATAATAAAGAGAATGTCCATTTAGCCAATCCTCTCTTTCCGGCCCAGAATTCCTTGAGGACGAACAATTAAGATCAAGATCAGAACGATTAATGCGCCTACATACTTCAACTCAGTAGGAATAAACAAAGTTGATAACTGAACAAAGAGACCAATGATCAATGAGCCAACGAGCGCACCATTAGCGGTACCTAATCCACCTAATGTAACGGCTGCAAATATGAGAAGCAGCATGTCCTGTCCCATAAGGAAACTGACCCCTTGGTTGACAGTAACGATGACACCGGCATAACCAGCTAGGGCTGCACCCAAAATCCATACCGCTCGAATGACTTTTTGGACGTCAATTCCTGAAGCAGAAGCTAGAGCGGGATTATCTGCAACGGCCCTGCTCGCTTTACCCATTCGGGTGCGAAGGAGCCATAGCGTCGCAAATACAATAAATCCGATTCCAATTACGGTTGTCAGAATTGATTTTGGAGTGATGTTGACTAGCCCAAGCTCGAGACCTGCTTGCCCTGCATACTGTGGAAGTTGTCGGGTATCTCCACCAAAGAGGAAGAGGAAGAAGTAACGCAGAAAAATTGCAAATCCAATTGAGACAACCAGCATCGCAATCAACCCGGTTCCACGTTTGCGTAGCGGTTTCCAAAGGTATCTGTCTTGCAAGAATCCTGAAATGAATGCACTGAGCACAACTGCAATCGGTGCAGCCAGAAGAACTGGCAGTTTGGCAATAGCGCTGAAGTAATAGGTAAGAAGTCCAGCAAAGGTTAATATCTCACCGTGGGCAAAGTTGGTTAGCCCAGTTGTTCCAAAAATTAGGTTTAGCCCCAAAGCAGCCAGCGCAATAATCAATCCCAGAATTAATCCATCTACTGTCAATTGAGCAGACCGTTCCAGCATGGTGGCTTTCTCAACTCCCGGTCCCACAAGAAAGAGAAGTCGAAGTTCCACACCAAGCATGAATACATTTGCTTTGACGGTTACCTTGCTCGGATCAGTTAGCGCTTGTCCCGAAGGAAGATCGCCCTCATTGATCGTCGCGCTATATGTGCCTTTAACCGGGATAAGAACTTCCCATTTTCCAAGTGAGTCGGTTTTAATCTCAGCGCTAAAGCCATCTGGACCCACAATAGAGATGCCGACACCGGCGAGTGGATCTTCGGTAGAACTTGTAACTACCCCGTAGAGCTTCGTCGGTTTTTCAGCAGCGTTTGCAGGTGATGCGATTGAAGAGAAACCAGCTGCCGCACTGAGCACGGTAATTAACAAGAGGATGAAGCGGGCGCTGATCTTCTTTCTTGCTAAATTCAAGTCGCACTCCACATCTTTTTTCAGTGCATCAATCGTTGGATGCAGATCGCTCTTGCTAGGTGGCTAACCTTAACTAACGGACCGTGGCCTCGGCAAGGATCAGGCATGTTATCCGAGCTGTGCAAGTTCTTTGGCCGGCCTCATTTGTGATCACAATTTCATAGGAGCACAGAGTCTTTCCCAAGGAGACCGCTGTTGCAACCCCAGTAACAAACCCGGATGTCGCTGATTTGTGATGAGTGGCATTTATATCAACGCCCACAATTTTGCGACTTGGACCTGCGTGAAGTTGTGTTCCAACAGATCCTAAAGACTCGGCAAGTACAACGCTAGCGCCGCCGTGGAGTAATCCGATTGGTTGGGTATTTCCCTCAACTGGCATTCGTCCAACTAGACGTTGCGGGGATGCCTCCAATATCTCGATCCCCATCTTCTTATCTAGGGCACCACTTCCACGTTCGCGAATCAACTCTAAATAGTTTGGGGTATTTTCTGGCTGCGTCATAGTTCGAAATAGTAACTTGTTAACGACTACTTCTCTAGGATGGCGCAATGGCCCAGAAGCGATTACTTCTAATTGATGGCCATTCAATGGCATATCGCGCCTTCTTCGCCTTGCCTGCAGAAAATTTCACTACTGCGCAAGGCCAGCACACCAACGCGATTTATGGCTTTGCCACGATGCTCATCTCACTTTTAAAGGACGAGAAGCCAACCCACGTAGCGGTTGCCTTTGATGTCTCGCGCAAGACTTTCCGCACCGAGATTTTTCCAGAATACAAAGCCAATCGCGCTAAAACTCCTGATGAATTTCGTTCACAGATGTCCTATTTAAATGACCTTGTTAAGGGCTTTGGAATTACTCAATTTGCCCTAGAAGGTTATGAGGCTGACGACATAATCGCAACCATTACTAAGCAAGCCGAACGCGAAGGCGCAGAAGTTCTCATCTGTACCGGTGATAGAGATAGCTTTCAATTAGTAACAGATAAGACAACAGTTCTTTATCCAAAGCGCGGCGTTTCTGAAATGGCGCGCATGACGCCGAAGGCAGTTGTTGAAAAGTACGGGATGACGCCAGATCAATATCCAGACTTCGCTGCGCTGCGCGGAGATCCGAGCGATAACTTGCCATCGATTCCTGGCGTTGGCGAAAAGACTGCGGCTAAGTGGGTTGTTGAGTACGGGTCTCTACACGAGCTAATTGCAAATGTAGATAAAGTGGGCGGCAAGGTAGGTCAATCTCTGCGCGATAACATCAATGATGTCATTCGAAATCGGGAACTTACTCAATTGGTTCACGATGCTCCCATCGAGTATAAAGTTGATGATTTATCTTGGCCAGGCGTGTTGGAGGCTGATCTCACCAAGCTATTTGAACAACTGGAATTTAGAACTCTAAAGGATCGCCTTAAGCCAATCCTTAACCCTGATTCTGTAGTTAAAAAAGAAGAGTTGAATGATGAACTCATGCTCTTTTCACCTACTGTCGAAGGTGGCGTGCTTACGCCAGCTGAGATAGATGCCCGTATTTCCACACATCAAGGTGAAATTGCGGTTGCCTTTGAAATCCGTCATGAGAAACTACAGCGCTACGCCGTTGCCTTTTCACCAACAGATATCCAATTAATTCACTCTTCGCAAATGGGGGAGTGGGCTCAGAATAGAATGATTTCGAAAATTGCTCACGATGCTAAAACATTGGCACGTGAAAATTTACTTGATGGAGTTATCTTTGACACCGCATTGGCGGCATATCTAGTTAATCCGGGAGTCCGTGCCCAAGAGCTGCCTGATCTCCTTGAGCGATGGGGTGACGGAGCAACTATTGATTCATCTTCTCCTGAGCAAGAACTCTTAAGTAGTGCGGCGGTCCTATTCACTTTAAGGAAATCACTGGAAACGGAGATGCGCGACCGTGGAGTTCTGTCGCTATTTACTGATTTAGAACTTCCGATAGCCCAGCTCTTGGCGGTTATGGAAAATCGTGGAATTGCCGTTGATCGCAAAGAACTAGAGAAACTTGCTACTTTTTTTGAAGGTGAAGTAGCACGCGAAACAAAGGCTGCGCATTTAGCCGCAGGTCACGAATTTAATGTGGCATCTCCCAAGCAACTGCAAGTGGTTCTATTTGATGAGTTAAACCTTCCAAAGACTAAGAAGATCAAGACCGGTTTTACAACTGATGCCGAAGCGCTTAATTGGCTATTCGAGAAAACCAAACATCCACTATTGGAATCGCTGTTGCGCATCCGAGAAACCAAGAAACTTGGCACAACCGTTGAAGGTCTAATCGCCGAAATTGGTTCAGATGGTCGAATTCGAACTCATTTTGCACAAACCGTCGCAGCAACAGGCCGCTTATCTTCAGTCGGGCCAAACCTTCAGAATATTCCAGTGCGCACCGAAGAAGGGCGCAGTATTCGAAACGCATTTATTGCAGGAGCTGGATATGACTCTCTGCTCACGGCAGATTACAGCCAAATCGAAATGCGCATCATGGCGCACTTATCCAACGATGCGGGCTTACTTGCGGCTTTTGAAAGTGGTGAGGATTTACACGCCACTGTTGCCGCGCTTGTATTTGGTGTGAAGGCCACAGATGTTGATCCTGAGATGCGTCGTCAGATAAAAGCGATGTCATATGGACTTGCCTATGGACTCAGTGCATATGGTTTGTCTGCTCAGTTAGATCTTTCTCCGCCCGCGGCACAAGATTTAATGGATAAATACTTTTTACGTTTCGGCGGAATTCGTGATTACTTAAATAGCGTTGTTGTTGAGGCGCGCAAGGTTGGTTATACCGAAACTGTTATGGGCCGCCGCCGTTACCTCCCCGATTTGATGAACGATAACCGCCAACGTCGTGAGATCGCCGAGCGTATGGCGCTAAATGCTCCAATTCAGGGTTCCGCTGCTGACATCATCAAGCAAGCAATGCTGAATGTGCAGAGATCACTACTGGCAGAGAAAATGCAATCGCGTTTATTGCTACAAGTTCATGATGAGTTGATTCTCGAAGTTTTTGGCGGAGAAGAAGATAATCTCACCGCTCTTGTGCGACGCGAGATGGCTGCGGCCTATCCGCTAAGGGCACCGTTAGATGTCAGCGTTGGTATCGGTAAGAGTTGGAACGAAGCCGCGCATTAAGAGCGTTTGTGGCTATTTTATTGTCGGAGAATTATCAGCCATCGCAGCTAAATCTTCTTCATCTGTAGGTAAATCATTAGCTGCAGAGAGTCGATCCTTTCCGATAGAAAGAATTATGTATCCAATAAGGAGCATGATCGGAAGCAACGCAAGCCCAACACGAGGTGAGATGTGTTCTGATACAACTCCACCAACGGCAGCACCTATTGCCACAAATGATCCTTCAACGCTCCAGATCCAACCGAGTGAGGATGTCTGTGAACCTTTTGGGCGAACTGCTTCAAGAACTTCAAAGTAAAAAACTTGCAGTGCGCCGCCGAGAAGACCAATTGATGCACCGACAAGTGCCATGGTCCAATCTGGATAGGTAAATGCAATCGGGAAACAAGCGATAGTCCACATCAAATAAACGCGCCGCATAGCTGTTAGGGGAGCCAACTTTTTTGAGACTAGCCCACCAAGCAATCCGCCGATCACAGTAGCAATCCCAAATGAGGCGAAGATCCAGGCGACACGATGTGGAACGCCTTCTTGGGTAGCAAATGCTGGAACCGCTACATCAAATACTCCCCAACCAAATCCAATAAAACAACCTTCAAACATCAACAGCTGAATTGCGCGATTCTTTATAAGCTTTTCTTGCCCCTTCACTTTCTTTTCTGGGATCCAATTTCGCGACACGGAGGTCAACGCAAGCGCTACTCCTCCTGTAAACATCAGGGCGGCAACTACATCTAGCGCTAAATATGGACGGGAAGATAACGCCAATGTTGTAACTATCACCGGACCAATTACCGATGTTGAACTCATCATTGCAGAGTCAAAAGCATATGCCGTTCGTAAATATGTGGCTGGAACAATATCTTTCCAAAGCGGTCTGACTGAGAGATTAATTGGGGGAGCGGTAATTCCGAGAATAAATGCTGTTATCAAAATTGATCGAGCAGTGTCCATTTGATTAAGAGTGAGAATCAGTATGGTGTAACCAGGTACAAGAATTCGCAGAGGCCATTTCTGCCCCCAACGATCCATCACCGATCCTCTAATGCCGGCAGTTACCGCTCCGGCCAAAGAATTTAATCCAATGGCGAAACCTGCGATAGCAAAAGAATCTGTACTTTGTTCTGCTTTAAAGAAAATTCCCAGGCCGATCATTCCGTAGGCCAATCGGGCAGGAAAAGCTGCAATACCGAGTGAGATCACATTGGGGAATGAAAACAATTCCCTATAACGCTTCATCATCGTGAGTTTACGCCTATTTTTATCAGGATTTGCCCTTAACTAGATCAGAACCGTACGCTTACGCCCGTTCACCAGAATGGTTCTGGAGTCCTATTACTTTCTATCCCTACGGAGCAACTTGAGCACATCATCACCAGTCGTAGCAGTAAACGACATCGGATCGGCCGCAGATTTTCTTGCAGCAATCGAAGGCACAATTAGAAATTTCAATGACGGAGACCTCGTCGAAGGAACCGTTGTACAAGTAGATCGCGAAGAAGTACTTCTTGATATCGGGTACAAAACAGAAGGTGTAATCCCTTCCCGCGAACTTTCAATCCGCCACGATGCAGATCCAAATGACATTGTTAAGGTGGGCGATCGCATTGAAGCGCTCGTTCTACAAAAGGAAGATAAAGAAGGCCGCACAATTCTTTCCAAGAAGCGTGCACAATACGAACGCGCCTGGGGAGATATCGAAGGCAAGAAAGAGCGCGACGAAGTTGTCGTCGGAACAGTTATTGAAGTTGTTAAGGGTGGCTTGATCGTTGATATCGGTCTTCGCGGCTTCTTGCCAGCATCACTCGTTGAAATGCGTCGCGTACGCGATCTGACTCCTTACATTGGTAAGGAAGTCGAGGCTCGTATCATTGAGCTCGATAAGAATCGCAATAACGTAGTCCTTTCACGTCGTGCTTTCCTAGAGCAGACTCAATCAGAGTCACGCACTACATTCTTGAATCAACTCCAAAAGGGTCAGGTGCGCACCGGCGTGATTTCATCAATCGTAAACTTCGGCGCATTCGTTGACCTTGGTGGCGTTGATGGTCTCGTCCACGTGTCTGAGCTTTCTTGGAAGCACATTGATCATCCTGGTGAAGTTGTTGAAGTTGGCGATGAAGTAACTGTTGAAGTTCTCGAAGTTGATTTTGAGCGCGAGCGTGTTTCACTCTCACTCAAGGCAACTCAAGAAGATCCTTGGCAAGCATTTGCTCGCACACACACAATTAATCAGGTTGTTCCAGGTGTAGTGACAAAGCTTGTTCCATTCGGTGCATTTATTCGTGTTCACGAGGGCATTGAAGGTTTAGTTCACATTTCAGAGTTGGCTGAACGCCACGTTGAAATTCCAGAGCAGGTTGTTGCAGTAGATGACCAACTATTTGTAAAGATCATCGATATCGATCTTGAGCGTCGTCGTATTTCTCTTTCACTTAAGCAAGCAAATGAAGGACATGAAGTTGAGATCGAGGCATTCGATCCAACCCAATACGGAATGGCTGCTCGTTACGATGCCGCTGGAAACTTCATCTATCCAGAAGGTTTCGATCCTGATACTCAGGAATGGAAGCCAGGCTTTGATTCACAACGCGAAGAATGGGAACGTCAGTACCAAGAGGCACAGACTCGTTTCCTAGCGCACAAGAAGCAGAAGGCAGAAGCGAAAGCTGCTGACGCTGCTGCTCCTGCAGTAGAAGAGGTAGTTGCGGAAGCCGCTGCTGAATAAGTCATTAACAAGAAAAGGCTCACCTGCGGGTGGGCCTTTTCTCATGCTCCAAATATCTGCGTACAGGTAGAGTTGGCGATATGTTGATCGTCGCCCTAACCGGAGGAATTGGCGCTGGTAAATCTCTGGCTGCGCAATATTTCTCTGATCTTGGTGCGCGAGTTGTAGATGCCGATCAACTGGCTAGAGTTGCGATTGAACGAGGTAGCGACGGATTCGATGAAGTTATCTTGCGATTTGGCGAAAAAATAATGCGTGATGGAGATATTGACCGTAAAGCTCTCGGCGAAATCATCTTTTCTGATCCCAAGGCGAAGGAAGATTTGGAAGCAATTATTCACCCACGTGTTCGTGAACTATTTCTGAAGGTTGTTGCGGATCTGCAACTTGAGGAGATTCTGGTTTATGAAATTCCACTGCTTGTGGAATCTGGTACGGCTAAGAATTTTGATTCAGTGATAACAGTGGAAGCGGATTTAGCGCTTCGCAAAGAACGACTTCGCAAACGTGGGATGCATATATCGGAGATCGAGCGCCGCATCGCCTCTCAAGCCAGTCGTGAAGATAGGCAAGCGTTGGCCGATTACGTAATCACCAATGACGGGGATGAAGATCAGCTACTGCGCGCTGTCGAGAACCTCTGGGAGGAATTACCGAGCCGAGCGAAGTAGGCTAGGAAAATGCGCCCGATCTCTGACCTGCAGCGAAAGGTCGAACCATTCCAGGTCATTAGTGATTATGTGCCTGCCGGAGATCAACCACAAGCAATTGAAGAGATCGCACGACGAATCGATGCTGGCGTCCAGGATGTCGTCTTGCTTGGTGCAACTGGTACCGGTAAATCTGCAACAACAGCCTGGTTAATTGAGCGCCTGCAGCGACCAACGCTGGTCTTAGCGCCAAATAAAACCTTGGCAGCGCAGCTCGCTAATGAATTCCGTGAACTCTTACCCAATAACGCAGTCGAATACTTTGTTTCTTATTATGACTATTACCAACCCGAAGCCTATGTTCCACAGACTGACACTTTTATTGAGAAAGACTCCAGCGTCAACGATGAGGTAGAACGCTTACGCCACTCGGCCACAAATTCATTGTTAACCCGCAGAGATGTAATCGTGGTCGCAACAGTTTCTTGCATCTATGGACTTGGTACACCACAGGAATATATCGATCGCATGATTCGCCTGAAAGTGGGCGATGAAATTGAGCGCAATAAGTTACTGCGCAAATTTGTCGATGTGCAGTACCAAAGAAACGATATGGCCTTTGAGCGCGGCACATTCCGTGTTCGAGGCGACACGATCGAGATTATTCCAATGTACGAAGAGTTGGCAATCCGAATCGAAATGTTCGGAGATGAGATTGAAAAGATAATGACGCTGCATCCACTAACCGGCGAAATTCTTCGAGATGAG
>CAMBGS010000013.1 GCA_945866305.1 Bifidobacterium breve | reverse complement strand
ATTACCCTCGCGCTTTCCAAAAACGATGCACAAGTTCTGAGTGATCATTTGATTAGATCGGGATGGAACGTTCACGCTCCGAGATAGAATAACTACTGCGTGAATTAATTTTGATATGCGCAAGCAACGATGGGATGTAAGTAAATGATCGTCGTAGCTATCGATGGCCCAAGTGGTGCGGGTAAATCTAGTACCGCCAAAGCGGTTGCACAGCGCGCTGGTTGGAATTATTTAGACACCGGTGCACTTTATCGCGCGCTGACCTGGCTAGCCCTGCGTGAAAATATTGAGAGCGCTCCTGAAATTTTGGCGGCGTTAAAACGTTTTCCGCTTCGCTTTGTTGCAAATCCTGCGAAACCAGAAATTTTTGTCGGAGATGTCTGCGTTAATGCAGAAATCCGATCGTATGAAGTAACTAACGCTGTCAGTAAATTTAGCGCCATTGCGGAACTGCGTGCAGAGTTGTTAATTATTCAAAGAAAATTCATCGCAGCCGCTGACAGAGGGATTGTCGTTGAAGGACGTGATATCGGAACTGTCGTGGTTCCCGATGCAGCGCTAAAAATTTACTTACAAGCTGATATTGCAGCACGCGCGGAACGAAGATCAGCTGAGATAGACACGCCTGCATCTGATGTCGGAGAATCCCTCGCCGCCCGCGATCAGATTGATTCGACTCGCGCCGCATCACCTCTTGCGAAAGCACTTGATGCGGTCCTGATTGATTCAACTGATCTAACACTTGATGAGACCGCTGATTGGGTTTGGGAGTTATTGAAAGAACGCTCACTTTTGGGCTTGCCGATAGTTGCAATCTTGGGGCGACCTAACGTAGGTAAATCAACGTTAATCAACCGCTTCATCGGTCGTCGTGAAGCGATCGTTGAAGATACTCCAGGAGTTACCCGCGATCGTGTTCAATACGAATGCGAATGGGGCGGACGCAGATTTATTGTTATGGATACCGGCGGATGGGAATCAAAACCTGATGGCATATCTGTGCAGGTCAGCGCTTCAGCCGAACTGGCAATGCAAGAAGCAGATGTACTGGCTTTCGTAGTCGATGCCCATGTTGGTGCTTTAGATGAAGATGACATTTTGGTTCAAGAGTTGCGAAAAGTTAAGAAACCAATGGTTTTGATCGCAAATAAGGTCGATAGCGATGTCGATGAAGCCGATGCTCATGCGCTTTGGAATCTAGGTTTGGGCGAGCCTCGTTTTGTTTCGGCACTCCACGGTCGCGGTAGTGGTGATTTATTAGATTACATAGTTTCAGAAATGCCTGAAGTTGGGGGAGCGCAGACCCAAGATGGTTATCGCAAGATTGCGCTAATTGGACGTCCCAACGTCGGTAAATCAAGTTTGCTAAATGCTTTAGCGGGAGAGAATCGATCAATTGTCGATGATGTAGCCGGTACAACACGCGACCCAGTTGATGAGTTAATTGAATTCGGTGGATCGATCTGGCGTTTTATCGACACTGCAGGTTTACGTAAACGTGCTAATCAAGCAAGTGGTACAGATTATTATGCAACACTTCGAACGCAAGCTGCACTTGAACGTTGCGAATGTGCAGTTGTGGTGCTCGATGCATCCGAACCAATTTCAGAACAAGATCTGCGAGTAATCACGATGGTAGAAGAAGCTGGTAAGGCGATGGTTATTGTTATGAACAAGTGGGATTTAGTCGATGAAGATCGTCGCGATCAATTAGACCGCGAGATTGATCGTCACCTAGATCAGGTTGAATGGGCGCAACGGGTCAATGTTGCAGCAAAGACTGGTTGGCATAGAGACCGACTAGCCCCAGCACTTCGCACTGCAATTGACAGTTGGGAACGTCGCGTTCCTACCGCCAAATTGAACTCATTCCTCGGTGCCTTAATCGGTGCGACTCCGCCGCCGGTACGAGGTGGTAAGCAACCAAAGATTTACTATGCAACTCAAGCCGGTATCGCGCCGCCAAAGTTTGTCATCTTCTCTAGCGGATGGATAGAAGCTTCATACCGTCGCTTCATTGAACGTCGCCTGCGCGAAGAATTCGGTTTTCCAGGTACACCTGTTCAGGTAGCGGTTCGAGTCAAAGAGCGCGACTGATGGCTAAGAGCAAACTCCTCAATGTCCCAAATGCCTTAACGGGGCTGCGGGCTTTAGGAATCCCGCTCTTTATCTACCTCGCCTTGGCGTTGGAGGCTGATGGATGGGCAATTTTGACGCTCGCTATCGGCGGTGCAACTGACTACTTCGATGGGAAATTGGCCCGCGCCTGGGGTCAAGAATCTCGCTTTGGCGAGTTAGCTGATCCTGCAATCGATCGTCTCTATATTCTGGCAACTTTAACTGTGCTCTATCTTCGCGATGCAATCCCGCTCTGGGTTATTGCAGTGTTGTTATTGAGAGATTTAATTCTCGGGATCGTAACCATTGCGTTAACTGCAAAGTCTCTACCGCCGCTTAAGGTTACCTATCTCGGAAAGGCGGCAACATTTAATCTGCTCTACGCCTTTCCGTTCTTATTGCTCGCGTTACATCCAGGTTGGGCGGGAACAGCGGCTTACATCTTCGGATGGAGTTTTACCTGGTGGGGAGTGGGGCTCTATCTCTTTACTGGCGTTTCCTATCTCCGAACTGGGATAGCGGCTATTAGAGTGGCGCGGTAGATTTCATCTCATTGTCCCAATCGCTTTATTACCAAATCGCTGAGGAGAAAGAATGTCGCTAATACCCGATGGCCTGCAATACACCAAAGAGCACGAATGGGTTAGCGAGACATCAACCAATGTTTTCCGAATGGGCATCACGGATTACGCACAAGGAGCGCTGGGAGATATTGTCTATGTGCAGCTTCCAAAAGTTGGTGAGAGCGTAATCGCAGATAAAGTTTGTGGCGAAGTTGAATCTACAAAGAGTGTTTCTGAAATTTTCGCACCGGTCACGGGAAAGATTGTTGCAATCAACGATTCACTGGGTCAGTCACCTGAAACAATTAACTCGGAGCCCTATGGTGCGGGTTGGTTGGCCGAGATTGAGGTAACTAGCGCACCCGCTGGCTTACTATCGGCAGAGCAGTACCGTCAAATCACCGCGTAAATTCCACCGATTAGGGAGTTAATTTTCATAGCATTTCCGCTTGATTTCTCACCGCTCTCACCCTAATGTCAGCCTCAGGTAGAAGTTGAACCTGTCCAGGATTTCAAGGCGAAGGGAGAGCCGCTGTGGAGAATGTTTCGCAGAACAACGAATTAACCAGCACTCTTCATCTCGGTTTGAGATCGGTAGTAGATGCATCCCCCCAAAGCGCGTTAAATGCACTTTTGTCATCACTATCTGAAGCAGATAAATCAGCGATTGATGCAGTTATAAATGGTGGTCCTGAGAAAGCTATGGTGGTTGTTCATCGTGGTTCAAATAAGGGCTCTCGCTTTTTAATTGCACAGGAGCACACATCTATTGGACGTTCACCTGAGAGTGAGATCTTTCTAGATGATGTGACTGTATCGCGCACTCATGCCGTGATCGAACGGACAAGTGCAGGCTTTGCACTTAGAGATTTAGGAAGCCTTAACGGTACCTATATCAATAATCAATCTCTAAAATCATCACCGCTTAGTTGTGGAGATGAAATTCAGATTGGAAAGTTTCATCTAATTTTTATTTCAGCACGTAACACTAAATAATTACTAATCAGGGGAGTACTAAATGAGCGTTCCAGCACGCGCGTATCTGAGCATCGGTGAAGTCCTTACCAAGTTGCGAGGAGATTTTTCGGATATAACTATCTCAAAGATCCGTTTCCTTGAGTCTGAAGGATTGATTGAGCCGCAACGCACGCCATCTGGTTATCGTAAATTTACCGCTTCAGACCTTGATCGCCTTCGTTACGTCTTATTGCTGCAACGTGATCAGTACCTACCGCTTCGCGTAATTAAAGAGAATCTCGAAGCGCTAGATCGCGGTCTTGAGCCAGCAGCAAATGGGGGAGTAGCGGCACCGCGTCCAACTCTGGCGACCATTGATGGAGATTCATCACCGGAATCCTTCGGAGCAACTTCCGATCTGCGCCTATCTCGGGAAGAGCTTTTAAAGGCAAGTGGCTTAAAGGATGCGCAATTAGTTGAACTTGAATCGTTCGGATTTATCGCACTTCGCGGTCGTCATTACGATAACGATGCATTGGCTGTTGCCACAGCTGTCGCCGAGATGGCGAGCTTTGGGATTGAAGCAAGACACCTTCGCTCATTTAAATCTGCCGCCGACCGTGAGATTGGCTTGATTGAACAAGTGATTACACCGATCAATCGTCAGAAGAGCGCTGACTCCAAAGCCCGCGCTGAGGAAGTTCAGAAGCAGATCGCATCGCTATCTGTTCGCCTACACGCATCCTTGGTGCGCGCCGGTCTAAACCGTCCACGCTAATCTCACCTAATCTCTTTAATCAGGCTAGGCTTTTTTAAATGATGGTAAATATGGAGGTAGTTGGCGTTCGTATTGAGATGCCGTCTAACCAGCCAATAGTCCTACTCAAAGAAGTTAATGGCTCCAGATTTTTGCCAATTTGGGTCGGGTCTGTTGAAGCGACAGCAATCGCCTTTGCGCAACAAGGAATGGTTGCCCAACGCCCCTTAACTCATGATTTGATTGCAAATATTCTTGAAGCTGCTGATCTGACAATGACAGCGATACAAGTAGTCCAACTCAAAGATGGAATTTTCTATGCTGAGCTTCAGGTTCGAACCGATAGTGGAACATTTCTTAAGATCAGTGCTCGTCCATCAGATGCGATCGCGATTGCGCTACGAACCAAGAGCAACATTCTCGCCGACTCAGATCTCTTGGATGAAGTTGGGATTGATATCCCTGAGCGACTTCTAGGCGATGGCGAAGGCGGCCTTGGCGTTGGCAGTGAGGGTGGTTCAGATGTCGAACTGGAGCGTTTCCGCGAGTTCTTGGATCAGATCAACCCCGAAGACTTCGCCGGATAGCAGCGTAAAAGTCTCACTCTCTACTTGAGGTTTGCCCCGTGTCGGTCGTTGTTCCTGGGCGCATCTGCTCGTAGCCTTTACCCATACGAACTCCCTCCCCAAGAGAATCGAGCAAACGTGACCTCCCCAGTTGCGCCGGATCAACAGAATGAAATCGGCTATCGCGGTGCGACTGCTTGTTCTGCTGCAGGGATTTCTTACCGTCAATTAGATTATTGGGCACGTACTGGTTTGCTCGAGCCAAGCATTCGTACTGCAAGTGGTTCCGGTACAGCTCGCCTTTATGGCTTTCGCGACATTCTGGTTTTAAAAATTGTTAAACGCTTATTGGATGCAGGTATCTCGCTTCAAAATATTCGCACAGCAGTTAATCATCTTCGCAGCAGAGGTGTTACCGAATTAGAGAGCATTACCTTGATGAGCGATGGCGCATCAATTTATGAATGTGCTAGCGCCGATGAGATCGTGGACTTGCTACAAGGCGGACAAGGAGTTTTCGGAATCGCCGTGGGTAAGGTTTGGCATGAGGTTGAGGGTTCGCTAGCAATGCTTCAGGGTGAAATCAATGGCGAAACTGTAAACCCAATAGGTGGTGCAAGTAACGACGAGCTTTCATTACGTCGAAAGGCGAAAGGCGCCTAATACACTTATCCTTCCCCTACACAATTATTTAGGGGTACTCGTCCCCTAAATCAAACCAGGGGAGCGGTGATGAGTTACGAAGGCGAAGAGTTTGTAACTCGACATATCGGTCCGTCTTCTTCTGATGAACAGCAGATGCTCCAGGTGCTTGGTTATAGCGACCTGAAGACATTTATTAAAGATGTAGTGCCTGCAAATATTCAAATCGCACAATCGCTCTCGCAAGTATTGGATTCAGCAAAAAGCGAAGTAGCGGTAATCGCAGAATTGCGCGAGATAGCGGCGCAAAATCAAGTTTTCACTTCGTTAATCGGCGGCGGTTACTACGGAACAATTACACCCGCCGTAATCAAAAGAAATGTTTTAGAAAATCCAGCTTGGTATACCGCCTATACACCCTACCAACCTGAAATATCTCAGGGTCGGCTAGAAGCAATATTCGCTTTTCAAACTGTCATATGTGAAATGACGGCGTTATCGCTATCTAATGCTTCTATGCTTGATGAAGGTACTGCGGCAGCGGAGGCCATGACCTTGGCTCGCCGCACTTCAAAAACAAGTGATGACGCCGTTTTCTTGATTGAAGAGCACGTTCATCCCCAAACTAAAGCCGTGGTGAAGACTAGAGCTAAGCCGCTGGGTATTGAAGTTATCGAAGTTGATGCAGGGCACGTGGCCAAAGATTGTTTTGATCGAGAATTTTTCGGCTTGCTTGTGCAATATCCGGATACGACCGGCGAAGTTTGCGATTTCTCTAAAGCTTCAGAGTATGCACATTCCAAAGACGCTCTTGTGATTGCAGCGACAGATCTATTAGCGCTTACCTTGTTAACTCCTCCAGGGGAGTGGGGCGCAGATATCGCAGTAGGTTCGGCACAGCGCTTTGGCGTCCCGATGGGGTTCGGTGGTCCACACGCTGGCTTTATGGCAGTGCGTGCTGGTTTGGAAAGGTCGTTACCTGGACGTTTAGTTGGGCAGAGTATCGATGCACATGGGAATCCCGCATTTCGTTTAGCGTTGCAAACTCGTGAGCAACATATTCGTCGCGATAAAGCCACTAGCAATATTTGCACCGCGCAAGTTCTGCTTGCAAATATGAGCGCTTTCTATGCGATGTGGCATGGACCGATTGGGTTGCGCGCAATTGCGGAACGAGTGCACGGTTATGCCTCTCGTCTACAAAGTGCCGCTAATTCACGGAATGTGAATGTCTTTGACACAGTAACCATCGATGTTGTTGACGCAGAAGCGATCCATCGATCAGCGCTGGCGAATAAGATCAACTTCGGCCGCATTTCTGATACTCAGATTCGTGTGGCTTTTGATGAAACGACCACGGATTCAACTTTTAAATTGGTATTGGATATCCTTGGGCTAAACGATGCAAAACCAAAGATTGTTTCGGAGATATTCCATCGCAGGTCTAGTTATCTGACGCATCCGGTTTTCAATACCTATAGATCTGAAACTTCTATGATGCGGTACTTACGCACATTGGCCGATCGTGATTTAGCGTTAGATCGCACCATGATTCCACTCGGTTCTTGCACCATGAAATTAAACGCAGCAACCGAGATGGAATCGGTGACCTGGCCCGAGTTCTCATCACTTCATCCATTTGCACCAGCAGATCAATCCAAGGGCTCACGATTATTGATTGATCAGCTATCAAGATGGTTGATCCAAATCACTGGCTATGACGCCGTTTCACTGCAACCGAACGCTGGAAGCCAAGGTGAGTTTGCTGGTCTACTCGCTATTCGTAACTATCACGATTCTCGTGGTGATAATAATAGAAATATCTGTCTGATCCCTTCAAGTGCCCACGGTACAAACGCGGCCAGTGCAGTTATGGCTGGAATGAAAGTAATCGTCATAGAGTGCGATGAAGAAGGTAACGTCAGTCTTGATGACCTGAAAGAAAAAATTGCAGAACATTCGCAAACACTCGCCGCTCTTATGGTGACCTATCCTTCTACTCACGGAGTATTTGAATCCGCGATCTCAGAGATCTGTGCGATGGTGCACGATTCGGGCGGACAGGTGTACGTAGACGGTGCGAATCTCAACGCGCTTGTCGGTACTGCGCAACCAGGAAAATTCGGGGCAGATGTTTCTCATTTAAATCTACATAAAACTTTCTGCATACCGCACGGCGGTGGGGGACCGGGAGTCGGTCCAGTAATTGCTAAAGCGCATCTCGCGCCATTTCTTCCTAACCATCCAATGGACGCCTCCGCAGGTCCTGCAACGGGTCCCGGACCAATCTCAGCTGCGCCATTTGGATCAGCAAGTATTTTGCCAATCTCTTGGGCCTATATCCGTCTAATGGGGGGAGAGGGCCTAACTCATGCGACCGAAGTAGCGATTCTCAATGCAAATTACATGGCTGCGCGACTAAGTTCTTCATATCCAATCCTTTATACGGGTGCAAAAGGGTTGGTCGCACATGAGTGCATCCTAGATGTTCGTGAAATTACTAAAGTTTCAGGAGTTACAGTCGACGACATCGCTAAGCGATTAATGGACTTTGGTTTTCACGCACCCACAATGTCATTTCCTGTTGCGGGAACCCTAATGATTGAGCCAACTGAGTCCGAAGATATTCTTGAAATGAATCGATTCATTGACGCAATGATTGCTATTCGCTCCGAGATTGATCAGATCATTGATGGTCGCCAAAAGGTTGAGGATTCACCTCTAAGACAGGCACCACACACCATAGGAGCGATTGCGGCTACGAAATGGAATCAGACATACTCGCGGGAAGCCGGAGCATTCCCAGCAACTAATACTGGCTTAATTCCTGGCGAACTGATCGGCACCAAGGGAAAATACTGGCCCACAGTTGGTCGCATCGATGGCGCTTTTGGCGATCGTAATCTTGTCTGTTCTTGCCTACCTATAGAGGCCTATAGCTCCTGATTGAGGCTCAGTTTGCGTGGGGATGGGCGGATTTAAGGTTACTTAACATAATGTAACTTATCGGCGTTAGATCTAAGTCTGCGGGAGATACCCCAACGCGTGGTTTGTGTCAGAGCCTCTACAACTATTGATTTAGACATCTTAGAAACCCCGTTGACTCGCTCTACAAAGGTAATTGGAACCTCGGTAGCAACTGCGCCAGCTAAATCTGCCGCCATGGCCATTTCTATTTGAAAGCAATATCCAGTCGCTTGCATATATTTAAGGTTTAGAGCTTTAAGCAATTCCACGCTGTAGATTCGGAATCCACCTGTTAGATCATTTAAATCTAGATTGAGTGCAATTTTTGCATATTTAGTTCCCGCTTTAGAGAGCGCTTGGCGCGATTTTGGCCAGTTCACAACGCTGCCACCTGTGATCCAGCGCGTTCCTAAAGTAATTGATCTGCCTGGTTTAATGGCCTCGATCATTGCCGGGAGATCTTCGACCCGATGTGAACCATCAGCATCCATAGTTATCACATGTGAATAGGTATCTACCGCCAGAACTTTTGCAAAACCAGCACGGTAGGCAGCGCCTAATCCGGCTTTACCTGGACGTCGCAGAACCCTAACCCAAGGAAGTTTTAAGCTCTCAACCTTATCTGCGGTTCCGTCGGGTGAGTTGTCGTCGATCACTATTACATCAAAACCAAGATCAGCGCTGATGCGGAATTCTCGCAATTTTTCGAGGAGCTCGACTATGGAAACCGATTCGTTATAAGTAGGCACAAGGAAAACTAGCTTATTCATACCATTCTCCTCCTTCGCACGTCTCTGATCCCAAGAAGAAAGATAGTCGCCAGAAGTAAATACTTTACCGAACTTCCCCATTTATTCGCAAAAGTAACGTGGCTATTTAGCGCTAAATCTCCCGCAATTGAAGTTTGTACATTCTCGGGGGTCGCGGCAAGAACAGACCCATTGCCATCTATAAAGGCAGAGATTCCTATGGTTGATACACTCAAAATACTTCTGGAATTCTCTAGCGCGCGGACTCGAGTGATATCCAATTGTTGTCGACTTTCTGCTGTACCAGCGAAAGTAGCGCTATTGGTTTGAACAATTAGCGCATCCGAATTGAGACTCATCTCTGACACGAGTCGATCATTGATAATTTCATAGCAAATGATCGGCCCAAGAGCGGCCCCGGCTACCTGGTGAGTAACCAACTTATCTCCTGGCTCAAAGTCCACCACAGTTGCTGCGTAGGGTGAAATAAATTCCGCTAATCCACGCAGTGGCATAAATTCGCCAAATGGAGTCAAACCCCTTTTTATATATGTACTGACTGCACCCGTTGCAGAGTTATACAGAACGGAAGCATTAACTGGCGATCCATCACGTTTTAGAACCGCCCCCGCTATCAGTGGAGTGTTCATTTCTCTCGTTAAAGTTTTGATATCCGCGGCAACGTTTGGATATGAACTTGGATCGATATCAATTGCATTCTCCGGCCAAATAATCGCGTCATAGCTATCGGTTGCATACTTATTTGTCGCATCACGATGAAGATTGAATACCGCCTGAGCGCGAGAGTTAAAATCTAATCCAACGCTCGGTGTATTTCCTTGAATAGCCAATAACTTAACCGAACCACTCCCCTGCGGATTGCCTGGGAGAAGGCTCAATGCGATTAAGACCAATCCTAGTTTTACAAAATTACCTAATCTAATTTTTGAAATAAGGGCAGCGAAGAGAAGAGTTAGCGCAGAAAGGGCGAGTACTCCCCCGTATGGCAAGAACTGGGCTCCAGGTGAATCAATCTGGCTAAATGCGATCCGGGTCCAACCAAAACCACCGAAAGGGAACACGGATCGGAGTTCTTCCATCAAAAGAAGTGCACCGATAGTCAACCAAATCGAATCCCAGCGTTTAGCGACTGCACCAACCGGGATGTAGAAGAGAGCCTGTAAAAAAGCAAGGAGCAACCACGGCAGAGCGCCAACATACTTACCCGACCAGTGCAGAACTATCGCGTTATATATGAAACCAAATGCGAATGCGTGCGATAACTGGCGATGCGATGTTGAATTTTTTCGTAAAAAGAGTGAATATCCAAGAACTCCTAGATACCAAATGCCTATAGGTGCGAATGCAGCGCTAGCTAAAAAAGCGGATAGTGCGATTATCACCATTTTAACGCCGCTATCAATCGATCTACGCTAGCCCCCAGACCGTAACGTTCTTTAATCTCATAGATTTTTGTAAGATCACTTGGTGCCTTCGGCATCGCGATATCGAGGGTAGGAAGTGCGACATCTTTGGCGCAATGAACTAGCGTCGGTGCGATCTTCAAATAATCTGCACCTGCGATTATCTTCTTAGCTAAAGCTGGTGTTAAAGCTTCGTGGGCTTGATGTGCACCCTGTAAGGCTTCGTCTACATCAGCAAAATGGTTGGCAATCAGAGCTGCACCTTTCTCTCCTATGCCACGAACACCGGGAAGTCCATCCGATGGATCTCCACGGAACATCGCAAATAAAGCGTAGCGATCCCCCGGAATCGAATATTTTCGAGCAACCCAAGCGGTGTCAACCAAGTCATGTTGTGACAAACCCTTTGCCAAATAGACAACCTTTACGTCACGTTTATCATCAACTAACTGGAAGAGATCGCGATCCCCTGTAACAATTCGAATAGGACCCTTCTCTTTAACTGCAAATGTTGCCATCACATCGTCGGCTTCGTAGTCGTCTACACCCACCATCGGTATTCCGAACTCATCTAGCAGATCTAAAAGTATTGGAATCTGTGGCGTTAAAAGGTCGGGTTCTTCTTCGCCATCACCATCTTCTTCTAATCGATTGGCTTTGTAATCAGGGAAAAGTTCTACGCGCCAAGATGGTCGCCAATCCCCTTCTATGCAGGCAACGATTCGCTTCGGTGAATACATAGTTATCAAACGGGCGGTCATATCTAAATATCCGCGAATTGCATTAACGGGCGTTCCATCTGGTGCCAACATAGTGTCCGGCATTCCGTAGTAAGCGCGGTACCAAAGAGAGGCGCTATCCAGGAGCATCAGAGTCATAAGTCATCAACCATATATGAAACAACGCCGCGGTCTAAACGCTTGATCGCCTCTCTACAAACTGGGCGAAGTGATTCACTAGCCCCAGCAATCTGCATCAGCAAATCCATCAACTGTTTGGTGGATCGCACAAAGTCTCCGACTGACATATCACTACCTTTTAAGACGTTTGTAAGCGAATTCCCCTGTGCCCATCTGTAGGAAATATACGCGAAACCAAAATCCGGTTCCTTCTGCGTCTTCACATCAAACTCGTTTTCAATTGCTTCCAGTTTTGCCCAGAGTCGGGTTATTTCTGCCAGCGCGTTAGCCACATTTTGATGTGGCATCTTGGGCGCGTACTCTTCGCGCGATCTAGATTGAAAAATCATTGAAGAGGCAACGGAGAGAAGTTCTGGTGCTGAGAGATTATCTAGTATTCCAACGCGAATGGTCTCGGTTAAGAGAAGATCTGATTCAGCATATATTTTCGCGAGAATTTGACCCTGCGCCAGTGGTTTTTCTCCCTCAATGTAACCCAAATGCGTTAGAACATCACATATGCGATCAAAAGTCTTTGCAATAACATTTGTTCTATTTTCAACTCGCGCGCGTAGGCCATCGGATTCACGGGAAATACGTTCTGCCCTCTCTGCAAAGCGCGCGTGAGTTTCGCGGTCATTACAGGAGTGACAAGCATGATTGCGCATACTTCTGCGCAGATTATCAATCTCACCTTCCATGTGCGCACGTTGGCGGTTATCGAAGGTCTTACGTCCATCTCGCTTTGACAATAACTTCTCTAACTCTTTAACCTCCGAGCGCAGTGATGCATACCCTGCAAAATCACCAAGATGACACTTTGCACTTTCAATCAATTCATCACGCGCAGATTCATTCTTCTTAATCTGCCTCACCAAAGTAACTACGGCGCGGTCAGCTTGAAACTGGGCAAAAGATGATTCCAAACTGCCGTGGGCGCGTTCGCGTCCAAAACGAGCAATGAGATTAATTGCCATGTTGTAAGTAGGTGTAAATGAAGAACGGAGCGGGTAGGTTCGCGTTGAGGCCAATCCAGCTGCAGTCGCCGAATCTACGGTCGGTGACCATTGCACAACTGCGTTTCCTTCAATATCAATACCACGTCGGCCGGCTCTACCGGTCAACTGCGTGTACTCCCCTGGGGTAATTGGAACGTGCGCTTCACCGTTCCACTTAGTTAACTTCTCCAAGACAACAGTTCGCGCCGGCATATTTATACCCAAAGCCAGCGTTTCGGTCGCGAAAACTGCTTTCACCAATCCGCGTTGAAAGAGATCTTCGATCGCATTTTTAAAACTCGGAAGCAATCCCGCGTGGTGGGCAGCGATTCCACGTTCTAGCGCAGTTAGCCATTCGCGATACCCAAGAACCTCTAAGTCCTCCTCAGGCAAATTTGCAGTGAATCTCTCTGCGGTGGCTGAGATTTCGGCGCGCTCTTGGGTGTTGGTCAACTTCAAACCCGCCGCTAAACATTGCTTAACAGCTGCATCACAACCCATACGTGAGAAGATAAATGTAATCGCCGGAAGTAAATTCTCGCGGTTTAGCTTCTCGATGATCTCGGCACGTGATAACCGCGATTCTTGAGCTCCCCACTGTTCACGGCGATGTCTTGGAATACGCACTTTTCTGAGAGCCTCACGTTCCAGCGCGAGTATCTCCGGATTAATTTTTCCAGGTTGGCTAAATAGATCGACTAAGTTGGAGTTGATAAGCACATGTTGGTAGAGCGGGATCGGGCGATGCTCGCTGACTATAACTTCAGTCTCACCACGAACTTCACCGAGCCACTCTCCAAACTCTTCTGCATTAGAAACAGTCGCTGAGAGTGAAATCACTTGTACCGATTCCATCAAATGGATCAGCACTTCTTCCCACACGGCTCCACGAAACTTATCTGCCAAATAGTGAACTTCATCCATAACTACAGATCCAAGATTGACCAGAGTGGTTGAGTTGGCGTAAAGCATATTTCGCAGAACTTCAGTAGTCATAACCAAAATATCGGCTTCTGAGTTTATATTCGTGTCACCAGTTAGTAGCCCTACCTTTTCCTCCCCAAAGCGAGCAACAAATTCTTGGAACTTTTGATTCGACAACGCCTTGATCGGTGTTGTGTAAAAACACTTTTTGCCATTGCGGAGTGCCAGAAATGCCGCGAATTCTCCGACAACAGTCTTACCGGCGCCAGTAGGAGCGGCGACTAGAACTCCATGACCGCTCTCAACAGCGTGACAGGCATCGATTTGAAATTGATCGAAAGCGAAATCGAACTGGGAAATAAAATCGGCGGTAACTTGATGCTTATTTCGAGACTTCGCTGCGGCGTATTTGGCGGCAGGGGTAGTCATGGGGTCCACGATAGTCCAGCGCCCGCGATACATTCAGCGCGAACTGGGAGTCCACCGATTCTTTCTCCGTCGGCATACGCTATCGCTGGCGCATGCAGCGATACTCGTTTGGTTCGATAGATATCTACTTGCTTATGATCAACGTGACGCCCGCTAAAGACAGTTGGGAAGACCCGGATGAATTCAATCTTGCTCACTGGACGAAGCACCATTACATCAAAGAGACCATCATTCATTACCGCATCAGGGCAGACCTTCATTCCACCGCCGTAACTTCCTCCATTACCAACGGCGATCAGCATCGCTTCAGTTTCAATAATCTGAGTGTCTAATTCAATCGTGTATTTTAGCGGCTTAAATTTCGGTAACTCCATCGCGATTGCAACGTTATATTTCATTGGGCCACTTGGCCATTTCATCGTATTCGCTTTTTCATTGACTACTGAGTCAAAACCAGTTGATAGCACCGCTCCAAACCACTCTGAATCAACAAGCCCCAAATCAATTGCAGATGGTGGTCTTGATACGATCGCATTCAATTGAACCTTAATCTGATCAAGATCCCAACCAAGTGCGCGAACGAAATCATTGCCCGTGCCTGCCGGTATCACAGCGAATGGAATCTTTCGGGGAACTACCAGTTGTAAAACTAGGTGAACTAGTCCATCTCCCCCAACGGCGATAACACCATCTAGCAAAGAAGAGTTTTTATCCAAAAAATCTGCAAGATTACTTCTTAACTTTTCAGCGGAAGTCGCGGTAATGATTTGATACGGAAGGGCGTTCTCGGCGAAGAAACCTGCAGTCTCGGCCCCTAAAGTCGCACCTTTACCCGCACCCGAGACAGGATTTATAACCACCGCCCACATAAATCTATATTGATTCTGAGAGAGCGTTCTTTTTCGCTCGGCGACGGTCATTTAATAAAGCGATACATCCTGCGAGTAGATAGAAACCAATTAATGGAAGTGCTAGAGCGGCCATTGATAGTGGATCAGCACTGGGAGTGAAACCTGCGACAAAGAGCGTGATTGCAAATACCCAAATACGCCACGGTTTTAGTATTGCCATTCCACTTAAAAACCCGATCAGATTGAAAGTAACTAGAAAAACGGGAAGTTCGAAGGCAATGCCGAAAAGAAGAATCGCGCGCATTACAAAGTCTAAATAATCATCAAACTTAACCAAGTTATTTAGTGCATCAGGGGTGAATCCAAATAATACGCGAACCGCTACTGGAAGTATCGAGTAACCAAGATACGTTCCAGCTGCAAAGAATGGTGTTGCAGCGATAAGAAAGAAAACCGAGTTCTTTTTCTCACGTCGATGAAGCGCGGGAGCAATAAAGGCCCAAAGTTGATAGAGCCAGATTGGTGCAGTCAAAATTACTCCGGCTAAAATTGCCACCTTGATTTGTAAATTTAGCGGGCCTAAGACACCGCTGATGTAGAGAGCTCCACAATTATCGGCTCTACTGGCTTGTGCCGCTTTAAGATCACAAACCGGTTCAGCCAATTTAGTGATTATTTCGTTGTAAAAAAACCAACCGATTACGGAACCAAGAGAGATCGCAAAGGCAGAGCGAACAACTCGCTTACGAAATTCTCGGAGATGTTCTATGAGCGGCATACGACCGCCGACGGAGGTCGTCATAGCGGTTAACGAGCGGCAGAGCCGTCAGTATCGTCCTTGTTCTCATTTTTATCGTCGTTTTTCATCTCTTTCATTTCACCCTTAAAGATGCGGAGTGAACGACCGAGTGAACGCGCTGAATCTGGAAGTCGCTTAGCGCCAAAGAGAATGATGACAACGATTAAAAGTAAGAGTATGTGACTCGGTTCGCGTAGAAAAGGCATGGCTAAAAGGTAGCGTATAGAAGCGCTTGAGCGCATCACCGCTAGTTAGAAAATGCCCAGTTCTCATACAACTCCAAAGATTGCTGGCACTTCTCCGCTATCAGCGATCTAGCCGAGAGCGGAAGCTGTACCTCAACCGATGCCAGGGTGCTCATCGCATTTCTCAACAACCAGTCTTGGCTGAAGGAGTTAACGGTAACTTGCTCCCCCTCGGTAGATTCCCGTGCTTTATATGTAGACCTAAATCTCTCAGATGATGTGCGAAAGCGTGACTTAATCAGTAACTGCCAAATGAATTCTGCGACATCACTCTGTTGTGGCACGCTAACCGAAGATCCCGCGATCTCAACCGATTTCATATTATCTAAACGAAAAGTTCGGAAACCTTCCGCGCTCTGACAGTACGCATTTAAAACTTCAAAGCCATAATCAAGTGAAAGTTCGAGCGGAGTAATCACTCGTTCGGTTACGGTATCTCGAATTGCAGAATGGTATTTGATCGATAGATCCATTCTACTTCCAATAGCTTGGGTGATTATGGCGCGGTGCGTCGAATTTACTATCGGAGAAGCGGTAGCAACATTTCCAACAATTTCTTTGATTTTGATCGTTAAGCCAGAAATAGCTTCCTGTAAGTCTTCACGCTTTGGATCAAGTGAACTGCGAAGAATATCTAGCCCCAACAGGATGATTACTAACTCCTGCTTGGTAAGAAGTCGAACCCTTTGCAACACTTCAGCATTCCGGATGCTCACATAGCCAGAATCAAACTCAAGATCAATTAGTTCTAACGGTGTGTAACCAGGTAGGCCGCACATCCATAGAGTATTAAGGTCGCTTAACAATTCACTTTCCGAGAGATTGAATTCCTCCGCTAGTTCACTTAGCGCAATCCCTTGATGTGTAGATATATATGGAACCAAATCCAAAAGTCGTGCCGCTTTCTCAACAGGTGTGGACTGTGTTTTAACCATAGGTTGCCACTCCTTCTTTGAGAATATTAAGGATTTCGATTCGCAAATCTGCAGGCTCTGAGACAATTACATCGTTCCCATACCAAAGAATTTCCTCAATAAAACGCGCCCGATCACGATAATCAATATGGAACTCTTGCCATCCAGCAGGTGCGATTGTCGTCGTATTTTGCAGGCCACGACTGCGGAGATTCAAACCACGACCATCTCTAAGAAAAATACTGGCGGTGGTGAGTTCTGAAGATTTTGCGAAGGCGGCATTCACATCTAGCTCGGCAGGAATCTGAAAGGCACCTGATCTCCCCTGCATTTTCAAATCACCAGAAATGCGATCTAAACGGAAGAGCCGATCAGCTTTGCGATCTAAATCATTTCCGAATATGTACCAATGGCCATAACGAGATGTCACCGCATATGGCTCTAAGACTCGGCTTTGAGTCTCTAAATCCTCACTGAGATATGAGAAAGAGAGAACTGTCTTAGAGGTAATCGCAGAGATAGCGATCGCTACATTTGCATCCTGCGTGATAATTGCTGGTGCGAGATCTAGAAGCAGCTCGGTATCACTTTCAATGCCGATAGCGTGCAGTTTGTTTAGCGCGCTTAAAGCAGATGGACCCATTGAAGCGCCACGCCACGCTTCTGCCGCCAGCGAGAGAAAAGTTATCTCTTGAGCATTTACCTCACCCAACTGAAACTGATAATTTTCAGGTTTGATCCGATAACCAGATTCATCTTCAAATAGCGGATCAAAAGTGCCAACTTCAATTTCGATTCCAAGATTTCGAAGATCATCCTTGTCGCGCTCAAACATTCGTTCTTTACTTTCATCACTACCTTCATAACCATCAACAGTCCGGAAGATTTCAGACTTCGTGATGTATCGCTTGGTGGCTAATAAGGCGATGGTCAGATTAACTAGCCGCTCAGTCTTCCGCGACACCGTAAGCACCTTTCGCAGGCCGCCTACGTCGTGCCAGAACCTCAACTCCAGGTGCCATTCGCCGTGCAAAGATTAGAAAACCGGTGTGACCGATCATTCGTTGTTGCGGTCTTACCGCCAACCCTTCATGGTGCCAACCACGAACCATACTTTCAAAACTCTCTGGCTCTGTGAAGTGTCCATCATCCTTTAGCGCCTCGGCGGTTGCTGACAATTGTGTCGTAGTTGCAACATAGGCCATAAAGACCCCACCGGGGCGGAGTACTTTCGCCGCCATCTCGACGCACTCCCAAGGCGCTAACATATCTAGAATTACCCGATCGAAATCTTCATCAAAATCTTTTTCTTGCACAGATCCAATATCTAAAGACCAGTTCGTCGGCGCTCCCCCGAAGTAATTTTCAATATTAGATTTTGCATTTTCGGCAAACTCTTCGCGACGCTCTACTGAATGAACAAATCCATTTGCACCCACTGCGCGAAGTAAAGAGAGCGTGAGCGCCCCACTTCCAACACCCGCTTCTAGCACTCGAGAACCAGGATAAATATCGGCGAAACCAACAATCATCGCAGAATCCTTCGGATAAACGATTGTTGCACCGCGTGGCATAGAAAGTACGTAATCCGTTAATAGCGGAATAAATGCCGTGAATTTCAACCCTGCGCTAGTGCTTACAACAGAACCTTCCGGAAGACCGACCAGATCATCGTGAACAATCCAACCCTTATGGGTGTGCCACTCTTTTCCTGGCGTGATGGTGATGCTGTAAATCTTTCCCTTTTGATCGGTCAATTGCACACGATCGCCGGCCACAAAGAATCCACGATTACGCAGATCTGCGCTGCTGGCTTTATCTTTTGGTGGCTTTGGCACAGGAGCATCTTAAGCGTTAACCGAGCAAAGGCTGTATCTTCTTTCCTTATGGACCAGTTGCGCCTCTCTCCCAGCCGCATTAATGACTTTAACAACTGCCCACAACTCTATAAATATCGCACCATCGATCTACTTCCAGAGCCACCTAGTATCGATGCTGAACGTGGCACCTTAATTCACACTATTTTAGAAGATCTCTTTGAATTACCCGCCTCTGATCGTGATCTTGAGAGAGCAACGCAGCTCCTGCCTAGCCGTTGGCAAGCGCAGATCGATGCAAAGCCTGCGATAGCTGAATTAGTTTTAGATCAGGGCGCGTGGTTTAAAAGGGCTGAAGAGTTATTAGGTAATTACTTCTTACTTGAGGCCCCTAACACTTTTGAACCGACTTATCGCGAACTTCATTTAGAGATGGATCTGTCGGAAAAACTTTATTTGCACGGTTACGTCGATCGTCTAGATGTCGCACCAACGGGTGAAGTAAGAATTGTGGATTACAAGACCGGAAAATCACCTAAACCAGGTTGGGAGGAGAAATCTCTCTTTCAATTGCGAGTCTACGCTTTGCTGTATTGGAAAAACCACGGTGTTATCCCAAAATTACTGCAATTGATATATCTTGGAGATTCGCGTCTTGTTAAAAGCACTCCATCGGAAGCGGATCTAATTAAGACTGAGCGAATTCTCTTTGATATAGCCGAAGATATTCTTCGTGCCATTGAACGAAACGAATTCAGGCCGCGACCAACTCGTCTTTGTGATTGGTGTTTTTTTAAGACGATCTGCCCAGCTCACGTTGGTTGAGTGCAAACCATTCCGCTAGAGTCGATGCCGACACATCCTTAAAACTTTTTACAATTTTCAGTCGTGGCTCTTCTGGTACTTCTACAAGATGGGGAATTCCTACTACAAAGGCCCCGCTCGCCCTCGCCGCCGTGAGACCAGTAGGAGAATCTTCAAAAATTAAACACTCAGTGATTTCCACATTCAATAACTTGGCGGCGTGCAGGTAAGGATCCGGGAACGGTTTCGTACGTTCGATATCTCCGGCAGCAACAGAGAAAGCAAAATATTTCTCATTCATCCCCGTCAAGACTGCGTCAACAATTCGACGTGGACTTGCCGAAACCAGCGCCTGAGGTATATCTGAATTCGCCAACTCTCTTGAAAACTCAATTGCACCTGGCATAAAAGAAACTTTTCCGGACATCCGTTTCGTCATCTCTTCAACAATCAATGTGCCTAACTGTTCAGGTGTCTTTGCTCCATTTAAACATACCGACATATATTCAGTAACCCGATGAAGTGGACCACCCAAAGACTTCAATTGATCTGCTGGTGTCCATTCATAACCATTTGCTCGCATCATTTCCAACTCTGCTGCGTGCCAATCAGGTTCGGAATCGATGAAAAGGCCATCCATATCGAATAGAACAGCCTGGAACATGGCAAAACCTTTCGAGGAATTAATTCGCGTTAAAGTATTTTGCTTCAGGGTGATGCACGATTATTGCAGATGTACTTTGCTCAGGATGTAACTGGAATTCATCCGAGAGTTCTACTCCTATGCGGCCCGGTTCAAGCAGCTCGCATAATTGGATTTGGTCTTCAAGATTTGGGCAAGCGGGATAGCCAAATGAGTACCGCGAACCGCGATAACCCTGGTCCAAGATGCCTTGCAAATCAGCGGCATCATCTTCACGAACTTTAAACTCTTCGCGTACTCGTGCGTGCCAATGTTCAGCGAGAGCCTCGGTCAACTGAACCGATAGGCCATGCAATTCCAAGTATTCTCGGTAACTATTTGCCGCAAAAAGTTCTGCAGCGGCCTTACTAATTTCTGATCCCATAGTTACGACATGGAAAGCGACAACATCGGTCTTCCCGGAATCCTTGCTGGCAAAGAAATCGCTTAAGCAGAGGCGTCGATCACGAGATTGACGTGGGAATGAGAATCTCGTTCTCTCTTGACCCTTCTTCTCCCCCTCGTGATGCAAAATAACTAAATCGTTACCTTCGCTGTAGCAAGGAAAATATCCATAAACAACGGCGGCATTTAGCCAGCCTTTTGATTGCACTTGATTTAACAGCGCACGCAGGCGTGGCCTTCCTTCAGTCTCAGCCATTGCTTCGAACTCACCGCGTGCGCCCTTGAGCCCCCATTGCCCAACAAAGAGAGCTCTCTCATCGAGCATTCCTACATAATCCGCAAGTGGAACACCTTTGATAATGCGTGAACCAAAGAATGGTGCTGGTGGAATATCTACATCAATTGCGACATCACTTCGCTTGGTATCAATAACCAAATCTTCGCTCTTCTGGGGACGCAGCGGAACTTTACGTTCGCGAAGTTCTGGAAGAGCTGCTCCTGGAACACCTTTCTTGACTGCCATGATCGCATCCATTAAACGCAACCCTTCAAATGCATCGCGCGCATATCTAACTTCGCCGGGAAAAACTGCCGCAAGATCCTGCTCAACGAAAGCACGAGTGAGTGCTGCGCCACCGAGAACGATTGGCCATTTATCTGCCAAGCCGCGGTTTGTGATCTCTTCTAAATTCTCTTTCATGATCACGGTGGATTTAACAAGAAGCCCACTCATACCGATTGCATCTACATCTGAAGCCTGAGCAGCATCAAGTATCTGATTAATGGTCTGCTTAATACCTATGTTTACTACGGTGTAACCGTTATTCGACAGGATAATATCAACCAAGTTCTTTCCAATATCGTGCACATCGCCTTTAACCGTTGCTAAAAGCATTGTGCCGCGGCCGCCATCATCACTCTTCTCCATAAATGGTTCTAGGTAAGCCACAGCAGTCTTCATTACCTCCGCACTTTGCAGAACGAACGGCAATTGCATTTCACCTTTTCCAAAGAGTTCTCCAACAACCTTCATACCTTCTAAAAGATGGTCATTAATGATCAATAACGGTTTGATTCCTTCAGCCATTGCGAGTTCTAGATCATCGGTTAATCCCACTTTTTCGCCATCGATAATTCTGCGTTGCAAGCGTTCGGTGAGGGGTAGCGCAGCAAGTTCAGAGGCACGGACATTGCGAGATGCGGCGAGTTCAACACCTTCAAATAACTGAAGGAATTCAGTCAAAGGATCATAGATACACGCTTCTCCGTCGTACTTTCGGCGATCATAAATTAGATCAAGTGCAACCTCTCGCTGACGCTCGTCTATTCGCATCAAGGGAGTTATCTTCGACGGATGAACGATCGCCGAATCAAGGCCAGCAACAACGCATTCGTGTAGAAATACCGAGTTAAGCACTACTCGGGCTGCTGGATTCAAGCCAAAGGAGACATTGGAAACTCCCAGAGTTGTCTGAACGTCAGGGAATTCGGACTTTAAAGTACGAATAGCGTTGATAGTTTCAATACCATCGCGCCGCGTCTCTTCTTGGCCGGTGGCAATTGGGAAAGTCAAGCAATCGATTAAAATGTCACCGGTCTTTATTTGCCAATTCTGATTGAGATCATTTATCAATCGACGAGCAACGCGCAATTTCCATTCACAATCTCGCGCCTGCCCCTCTTCATCGATAGTGAGTGCGACAACGGATGCACCGTGTTCTTTCACTAAAGGCATAATCCGCGCGAAGCGAGAAGTTGGTCCATCTCCATCTTCATAATTAACTGAGTTAATAACGCTACGTCCACCAAGTGCTTCAAGTCCTGCTTTGATGACCGCGGGTTCAGTTGAATCGAGAACGATTGGCAGGGTTGAAGCTGTGGCAAAGCGAGTTGCCAGTGCGTACATATCCTTGGCACCATCGCGACCAACATAATCAACCGAAAGATCTAACATATGGGCGCCATCACGGATTTGATCGCGCGCTATCTCAACACAAGTTTCCCAATCTTCAGCGACCAATGCATCGCGAAAGGCGCGTGAGCCGTTGGCATTGGTGCGTTCGCCTATCGCCATATAGGTGTTGTCTTGTCTAAATGGAACATATTGATAAAGCGAAGATGCGCCCGGGTCTAGATCGCTGACACGCTGTGGAATTGATTTCGCGCCTAATTTATTAACAACGGCTGCTAGATGCTCTGGTGTTGTACCGCAACAGCCACCGATTAGCGAGATTCCGTAATCACCGACGAAAGTTTCTAAAGCCTGAGCTAACTCTTCCGGGCCGAGCGGGTATTCAGCGCCCTTTGCACCAAGAATCGGAAGACCAGCATTTGGCATTACCGATATTGCGCAATTTGAATACTTGGACAGATAACGCAAATGCTCAGACATTTCTGCAGGACCTGTCGCGCAATTCAGGCCAATTAAATCGATTTCCAGAGGCTCGAGCGCATTTAACGCGGCACCAATTTCGGAACCCAACAACATCGTTCCAGTTGTTTCAACTGTAACTTGTGCGATTAGAACAACATCGAAATCTGCCTCGGAAATTGCTTGGCGCGCTCCATTAACTGCGGCTTTGGCTTGCAACAAATCTTGAGTTGTCTCGATTAACAGCGCATCGCAACGCCCATCTAGCAAACCCTTAGATGCGGTGTAGTAAGCATCTTTCAAAAATTGATAGGTCGTGTGTCCCAGTGAAGGCAGTTTGGTTCCTGGTCCAAGGGAACCCAATACAAAACGAGGTTTTTCTTTGGTACTCACTTCATCCGCGGCTTGGCGTGCGATAACCGCTCCCGCGAAAGCTAACTCGTAGATGCGATCTTCAATTCCATACTCGGCTAAGTTCGCCCAGTTAGCGCCAAAAGTGTTGGTCTCTATCGCATCAACGCCAGCGGCTAAATACTGTTGGTGTACCGCAAGGACGATGTCTGGGCGTGAAACATTTAATACTTCGTTGCAACCTTCGTGCCCTTGAAAGTCCTCCAGGGTTGGATCTGCCGCTTGGAGCATCGTGCCCATAGCCCCATCAGCAATTACAGTGCGTGAGGCAAGAGCCTGGCGCAGTGGGCCGGCAGGTCTGTTGCGATTATGACTCGTCACTTGGCTGAGGTTACCGTAAGGTGGCGATGTGGAGATTCATAAAATTCCTGCGCTACGAAATCCTGTGATGCTAATCGCGTTTTCGGGGTGGAATGACGCCGCCGAAGCGGCAACCGGGGCGACCTCACATATTCTCGGTGCTTGGACCGATGCTGAACATGCGGTTAATGATCAAGTCGGTGTAGTCCCGGAATTAATCGCGGATATTGATCCTGAAGAATTTTATGATTTTCAAGTTAATCGTCCAATTGTAGATATTGATGAATCACAGATTCGATCGCTGACTTGGCCCGGCGCCCAGATTTTTGGTTTAGCAACTCCAAATTTTGATTTTGATTTCATCATCGTCCGCGGGGTTGAACCGTCAATGAAATGGAAAACATTCACGCACGATCTACTCGATTTAGCCGATGATTTAGAAGTACAAATGATCATCACTCTTGGTTCGATGCTCGCCGATGCACCACATTCCAGGCCCATCACAGTAACTGGTAGCGGTGCACATCCAGATCTTGCCAAGCGGTTAGGAGTGGAAGTAAGTCGTTACGAAGGACCTACCGGAATTCTCGGTGTGATCTCTGATGCTTGTATTCGCCGCGGTATCGATGCGATTTCACTATGGGCCGCCATTCCTCATTACGCAAGTAATTCACCAAGTCCCAAAGCAACTCTTGCTTTGATTAATGCGCTAGAAGATTTCTTGGAAATTTCCTTACCCCAAGGAGATCTGCACACAGACTCACTTGAATGGGAGTCAGAGGTTGACGAGTTAGCTCGTGAAGATAGCGATGTTGCAGAATATGTTAAGGCGCTAGAAGAGAGTAAGGACTCTGCGCTGTTATCAGATGTTTCAGGTGAAGATTTGGCACGCGAACTTGAGCGCTTTCTACGACGCCAGAGCGAAAATTAAATTGCAATACCCAGTAGAGCATCAATAGCACGGCTTAACTCTCCGGGTTTTCCGCCAGTAGCGCCATCGATCGTTTTGGTAATCCAGCCCTGAAGAGCCTTTAGCGCTCGAGGTGTATCAATATCGTCTGAAAGTGCGGCAATTATTTCTTCAATGACTCCATCCGTTGGCGCCACTTCCATTCGCGACAGTGCGATGCGTAAATCATCTAGGAATTTCTGAGCCGAATTTAACTCGGTCGACTCCCACATATGGTCCTGACGATAGTGATGTGACATAAGCGCAATCCGAATCTCCATCGGGTCTACGCCATCCTTCAACTTCTGCGAAACGAATTTCAGATTGCCTTTGGACTTGCTCATCTTTTCGCCATCTAAACCAATCATTCCGGCGTGAACATAGTTTGCTGCGAATCTCTTGCCATTCATAGCTCTAGCTTGGGAAGCCGACATCTCATGATGGGGGAAAATTAAATCGCTTCCACCACCTTGTATATCGATAGAAGTATCTTGGCTAGGGTCTATCTCTAAATATCCAAGTGCAATTGCACAACATTCGATATGCCAGCCAGGCCTGCCAACTCCGTATTTACTTTCCCATCCGGGTTCATCAGGTCTTTTTGCTAACCAGAGCAGGGCATCTAGCGGATCCTCTTTACCTACACGTTGTGGATCTCCCCCGCGTTGACTAAATATTTCCATCATCTGCGATTGAGTCATGTGTGAGCGTTTCCCAAGCTCTGAATCGCTGCGAACCCTAAAGTAATAGTCGTCATCAACCTTGTAGACAGTTTTTGATTTTTCTAGGAGTGTTATCGCATCAATAACAAGTGGTATCGCTTCTACTGCTCCTATGTAATGTGCGGGTGGAAGAATGCGCAAAGCGACCATGTCTGAGCGAAATAGTTCAATTTGGGAGGCAGCTAGTTCGCGCCAGTCGACACCATCACGATTTGCTCGTTCAAGAAGTGGCTCATCTATATCGGTAATGTTTTGCACGAACAATACTTCGCTGCCTGTTGCTCGCAAGTATCGGTTCATTAAGTCAAAAGCAATATAAGTATTCGCGTGTCCCAAATGGGTGGCATCGTATGGTGTTATTCCACAGACATAAATTCGATATCGATCTTTCTTGGCTATTGGTGATCGCGCCTGTTGTGCTGAATCAAAGATATTTAGATTAGGAATTTTAAATCGAGATGCAAGCGGTGGAATCGCAATGCTTGCCCAAGACTTCATAGCCCTATCTTAGAACGGTGGCCACGGTACCGCTGGCCAATCAGGGTTGGGAATAGGAAAGGATTCTGCGGAAAGTGCTCGCTCTAAACGCGAAAGAGTTGCAACAACTTCATCTTCATCAATTAATCCCGCGATTACTTCAATTTTTTCGCCTGTAAACAACTCGCGCGCTCGAATAAGTAGCGCTTTCTCCTCTTTAGTGAAGGAAACACCGGCCCATTGCCACAATACGGTGCGCAGTTTGTCATCTACGTGAAATGTAACGCCATGATCACAACCATATAAATGACCACCCTCAATCGGGATCAAGTGCCCAATCTTGCGATCTGTATTGTTTGTAATGATATCTAGCAGTGCTAATTGCCTTAGCTTTGGATCGTTGCCTCGGTAAAAGTCCAGCAAATCAATACTTGGATCAATATCGATCCATTTTTGCACCATTCCTGTTCCATAAGGACCGTCACGAAGGATTGTTGGTGGAACTAAATGCAAATTAAGCCAATGGCTAACGAGAAATGTTAAGTACTCTCTATTGGCTAGTGATCCATCGGGAAAATCCCAAAGTGGTCGCTCCCCCGCGATCGGTTTATAGATACAGGGAAATTCCCGATCTTCACCAGAGCTCTTAACACTGCACATTGCATATAGCGTTGCGTTAGATGCATCAACCAGACGACCAGTTACCGTTAAAACTCCGTTATTTAAATCGACTAAATCTCTTTCAATTTGCTCGATCTCCGGATTTGTATCACTCATCTCCGATAACCGTTAGCGCGTGGACAGAGATGCCCATTTGGATCGATCGGGCCACCACAGAATGGACAGGGTGCGCGTCCCGCCGCAACAACGGTATTGGCACGTTTTGCAAAACTTTCGGCGTATCCCAGAGTCATCAAGATCCGTAAAATATCTTGATCGGAAGTTGTATCAATCTCCAGAAGTTCATCATCTGCGTTATCAGAATCCATTATTGCCTGAAGATCTATCTCAATCAGACGACGATCTGAAACATATGCCAAACCAATTACTCCTACACGGAACTCTTCATCTATTGGACTTTCCAGCGGTTGATCATCGTAAGCGACTCTTTCAAAGAGGGTCAGCGGCTCGCTAACTCGAATCTCTCGCAGAATTTGTAAAACCCGATCAGCGATTGCAGCTACTTGTGCCTTTTCTAGCGATACAGATACGAGTCTTGATCCCGTTCTGGCCTGTATGAAAAAGGTTCGTTCTCCCGGAATACCAACGGTGCCGACCACAAAACGTTCAACTGGATCAAAGAGGAAAATCCGCGACATTACTTACTTTTCTTTCCCGAACCGCCACCAAGAAGCGCTTTCACTGGTCGCTTTTTATTAGATATCTTGGCGAATTCGGCGATTGGAGTCGCCGTGTTATTTAAAGTCAGAACTCGAAAGTCGGTGCCATCAAAGTCAAGAACGGTAATTGAAGCGGGGTCTATCACTATCTTCTGGAAATTATCGAGGTGTGTTCCTAAGACCGCTGCAACAATGCTCTTAATCACGTCTCCGTGGCTTACTAGAACCTGTAAACCGCCTTCAGCAGCCGCTGCATGAACTGCTCTCATCGCGCGAACTTGAACATGCGCAAGGCCTTCGCCAGCTGGAAAATACATTGCACTCGGTCGATTTTGAACAACTTTCCAAAGTTTCTCTCGATACAGGCTCGATAATTTTTTTCCAGTCCATTTTCCGTAATCAACTTCTGAGAGATCCTGACTTACCACAATCTTTGGACGATCTTT
>CAMBGS010000012.1 GCA_945866305.1 Bifidobacterium breve | reverse complement strand
TTGCGCCTAAGGCTGCAGCGGCTGCGATTGCAACCGCTGCAGTGGCACGTGGGTTATGCGGCATCTGCATCGCCGAAGATTGTTTCTGCGATAGTGGCTATACGTTCTAGCCGGATATTGGCTTCTTCCTCTTTGCCAAGTGCGGTGAGCACTTTGGCTAGTGCTTGGTTTGCACCAAGGATCTCTTCCCAATCTTTATTATCATCGAGTGTTAGTTGTTCTAGAGCTGCGACTAATTCGCGATGTGCATCTTCATACTCTTGGCAGAGTAGATGTGCGATGCCGAGGCGATAACGTGCAAAGCCTTCCATTGACATATCTTCGGCAACTTTTGAATAGTTAAAGTAATGCTTGGCATGGAATTTGGCTTCTGGGCCATTTTCTAACGCTGCATATGCAATCGATAGATATTGATCTGTCCAGTTAACGTATTCCGGAGTTTTCTCTCCTTTAAAGATCTTGCGAGCGCTAAGTAAAGTTGCAATTGCATCGGTGTGCAGATTCACTTTAATTTGCGCCGTTCCGATATTTAACAGGTCGGTCCCCATCGACATCGGTGTGGCATCTGGATCAATCACGCCTTGTGCGGCTAGGTGACTATCAAGTGATTTCTGCCATTCTTTGGCTTCATACCAATCGCAGGCTGCGGCGCGTTTGGCTCTTATATAACCAGTTGTGTCATCATCGATCTGATGCAGTTTGGCTATTTCTTCGAAGGTATCTGCGGATTCTGCTAGGCGATTTAAATGCCGCAGTGAAAACGCTTTTCCTTCATAGAGGTGAATAAGTTCTTTAACATGTGAATCCATACCTATTTTGTAATAGATATCGATTGATGTATCAACGAGTTGCAAGCATTCGTTGAAAGCATCTCGCCGGAATGCGATGTGGCTGAGTTCATCTAAGACTTCAGCTCTTTCGGCACCTTCGGTCGTACTCATGCGCTCCCAGAGTTCTAGCTCTTGGGTCTTGTTCTCATCGTTGTTTTCTGCGCTCACCGTTTCCTTCTTCTTTGGGAATGTGCTTCGGACAGTTGCAAAAGTTACCGAGGGTCACTGACAAGGGGTGTAAAGGTGACTGGGGGTTCCTAAGGGGGAAGCGGACAATAACACAGATTTTTCGAACGTGTGTTCGGGTGGGGTTTGGGGCCGTTACGCAGGTAAAACACGCTTGGGGCGGGTTCTATTCCGCGGGATGTCGGTGGCTGGCTGTATCTTTTACCTAGGTTAAGAACTGAGCGTTAAGCCTTTAGCTTGCTTAGTACCAACCGCGCCAACCGCGCACGGTGGTTCTAAAGAAGACCTGCTGGCGATGAATGACACCGCCAGAAGAGCGGGTCTCTATATGAGGTCCATTAAGGACTGTGTTTGTTATGCCAAAAGCAAAGAAGAGATATGTTGATGTGAGCGTTGCTGATGAATTGTTGGCGCGGTTAAAGCGAGAGCAGAGCGCTGCCATTGCGATGGAGAAGTACGGGCGCTTTAAGTCGTGGCTGCGTTATGCCAATTTAAAGAGTTGGCAGGGCCAGAAATGGCATTGGGGTTATGTAAATAACGCGGGGAAAGAATGGCACTGCACGTGCGGTTTGGTTGTGGCGATGGATGCGCTGGCCGAAGTTGGTGGGCTGGCGCATTTGGAATTGGATGCAGCGCATCGTGCGAAGGGACATCGCTCGTTGCCGGATTTCGGTGAAGTGGTTGTTGCATTTATCTATGACTACAAATGGATGGAAGAGCTCGGCGTTTATTACTACGACGCTTTCTGTCAGGTTTGTGGTGATTATGTATTGGAGCGTCCGGGGAAAGAGGCAGATATGTTCGCCGAAATTCACAACATAAGTTGTGGGTAGTTACGCAGAGTAGTAAAAGTAAAGCGGCCTCACGTAACTAGCGTGAGGCCACTTTGTTGTGCGTACCGCTGGTAGGATTTGAACCTACGACCCGCCTCTTAGTTAGAAAGGTGCTCTATCCGCTGAGCTACAGCGGTACGCACCGCGAAACCTAAGTCAGTTGATGAAACTGACTTAGGTTTTATTCTTTCGCTGTGGATAAGATTTAAAAACGATTTTGTGTTACTTCTTTAACTCACTTAACTTCTTTTCGACCTCTGGGTAATCAGGATTATCAACTAAAATCTTTTCGAGATCCTTTATGCCCATCGCACGCTTGCCCATTAGGGCGTAGGTAACTCCGCGTTCGAATAGTGCGCGGTGTTCTAGCGCCTCTGGGGAGTCCTTCAATTTAAGTGCTCGCTTGAAGCATTCAATAGCTGCATCGTGGAGCCCTTTTTCGCGAAATGCAACACCGCGCAGGATCATTAACATTGCTGTCGCATCATCGAAGACTTCAACATCTTCGGTGGTCTCAATCGCACCATCAAAGTCTTTATTTGATAGCTCTATATCGGCAAGTGAAACCGCCACCATCTGATCTGCCGACATCTGAAGCAATACCGCAACAGCTTCTTCATACTTCTTCTGCCCCTGTAAGACTTCGGAGTAAATAAATCCAAGGGTTTGTTTGCTGTAATGCATCTGCGTCGAGATGCCGGTTGCAATAGATACCTGCGGCTTAATCCCTTTAAAGTATTTATTGACGTGTTTATTGCTAAAGGCTAAATCTCGGTTCTCCCATAAAACCGCGCCCCATGTGGCAGCCTCGGTTTCCCACTTATCATCAGTGATTCCGTGCAAGAACGAGATTAACTCAAGTGGGTATTTCAAATCTTCATATTGATTGCGAAGCGCCGCAGCCTTTTCGATTACATAAGTTGCATCGGCAAGTTTATCTGCATTGTAAATATCTAGTAAGAAAGCGTTAAGTGCTCGTTCTGCTTTGCCTGCAAAAAAGCCGGGGGCGGGCGGACCGCTTGGTGTTTCCGAATCTTCTGCCGAAGATCTTGCACGAGCGCTAGCAGAGCGAGTTCCGCTACTGATGGTTTCGACGTTATATAAACCAGTTCCGGGAAGGCCCGTGCTAAATGTCCTACGACCTTTTGAATTGATTGTGTATCTAGCCCCAGGTACACCAAGAGATAAACCAACTGTCTCTTTACTGAAGTTCAAGCGCACGCCAGGAAGCAACTTCATCGACTTTCTGAAGCGAAGGCTCATGAGTAGAGAGTAGGCGCGAAGTGTGACAGGCGGCTAGTGCCATTAGGCAAAAAAGAAACTGACCCGGGATCTTGGTAGACCCGGGTCAGTTTCTTTTTTTATTTACTTCTTATGGGGAGTTTTTCCGCCATTAATTGCCCAGTAGGTAACACCTGCTACTAGAACACCCAAGAACCAACCATATGGAGCGAACTTGTCATATGAAACTGGTCCCCAGATTGGTAGGAAGCTGGAGAAGACTGACCCAATAAGTGCGGCGGCAATTGCCTTCATATTAAATCCGGATTGGAAGAAGTATGGTCCGCTCTTGTCTTCTGTATAAAGTGCATCAACATCTACTTGTGACTTACGAAGCAAGTAGTAATCAACCATGATAATTCCAAATAATGGTCCCATAGTTGAGCCGATTGCATTTACGAATGCTGGTGCATTGTCCCAAGGGTGAAGTGGATACAGTACAAGTGCAATACCTGCAGCTATGTAGCCACCCTTCTTGAAGTCAATCTTGTTTGGAGCAACATTGGCGAAGTCGTAAGCAGGTGAAACAAAGTTTGCTACGACGTTAATTCCAAGTGTTGCAACTGCAAAGGTCAACATTGCAAGCAAAGCTAAGAAGACAGAGTCAAACTTAGCGGCGATTGCACCTGGCTCTAGAAGAACTTCACCATAGACCTTGTAAGCAGAAGCAGTTGTTAGGGCTGCGACAACTGAGAAGAGAATTAGGTTTACTGGAAGGCCCCATAGGTTGCCCTTCTTGAGCGACTCTTTATTTGGACTAAAGCGGGAGAAATCGCAGAAGTTTAGATAAAGGGCGGCAAAGTACGTAACCCATGTAGCAGCAACTGCAAATATCGCAGCCATACTGCCTGGAGTTACTGCAAAGCCAGTCTGGCCTTTTGCAAGATCAGCCAAAGCTTTTGGATCCATGTCTACATTAAATGAAATGGTTCCAGCCTTGATTGATAGACCAACAGCTAGGAGCAACATCATGGCCCATACAGCAGGTCCGGCAAAGTCCATAAAGCGGCGAACTGTTTCCATACCCTTGCTGATAATCAAGAGTTGAGCAGCCCACACGCCTAGATAACAAACTACCTCGAGTGGTGTGTGATCTAGCCAAGTTCCGCTTTCATTAAATGACTTCATGCCGTCATAGCGAACAAGGAATGCAACTATTGCGCCGGCGGCAGCACTTGTCTGTGCGCCGTACCAAAATGTTGCAACTATTGCGCGGACAAGCGCCGGAATATTTGCGCCGAATACACCAAAAGATGCACGCGCCAGCACTGGATAAGGCACACCGGTTTTAACGCCAGCATTTCCTACCAATGTCATCAAGAAATAAACCGCTGTTGAACCAAGAGCAATTGCAAATAAGAACTTAAGTCCACCGCCTGCAACTAAGAAAAGACTTGCTGCGAGGAAGTAGCCGTAAAGGCTGTGAACATCTGAAGTCCAAACATTGAATATGCTGAATGATCCCCAATTGCGTACTTTTGCAGGTGCCAAGTCTTCATTATGAAGCCGTGGCGACACTTGATAAGCCATGTTTCTCCCATCCAAATTTGGCGTAGAGAATAAATCGGAACGAAAGTTCGTCATTGAACTCTGCGCGAAGACCCTCACGGAGTTACTTCAAGTTCTAATGTAAACCTGAGGCTGGCCGAGTTCAAGCACATAATGGTTTTTTCTCAGCGTAGTTAATTTACTGGCTGGTAGAAAAGCACTGATTTCAAATCAAAATTCCGCATAGTGAAACTTAAGCGCACTTTCTTGCGAGTTTTTAACAGCCTAACCAACTGCAAATTCTTGCGCTAATTCGCTGGCATATTCAAGTAATAGTGGTGAGTACTTGGTGATAAACGCATCCGTGACCCTTGTAGCTGGACCACTTATAGAAATTGCCGTGGGAGATGCAACGCCAATAAGTGCAGCTGATATACACCGCACGCCGACTTCTTGTTCGCCTTCATCAATGGCATATCCTCTAGATTTGATTACTTCTAGATCCTTACTGAGAGATTTCCAAGTGGTGTGAGTAGTTTCGGTGTACTTAGGCATTCCTGTATGCGAAATTATTTCTTTTCCTCTTGCCTCAGAAATACTAGCCAGGATGGCTTTGCCGACACCGCAAGCGTGAGGTAGCACTCGTCTACCTGCTTCAGTGAACATGCGCATGTTGTGCTTTGATGGAGATTGCGCGATATACACAATCCGATCGCCTTCAAGGGCTGCCAAGTTAACAGTTTCACCACACACGTTTGCGAGCGCCAACAAAGAAGGTTTTGCCCACGAAGCCATTCCTCTTGATGCTGCTTCACCTAGATAGAGAAGTGAGGCGCCAAGTGTGTATTTGCGCGCTCCATTTCTCTTTGCATAACCTAAATTAACTAGCGTTTGCATTGAACGGTGCACTGTTGGAACCGGCAGATCTAACGCGGTGGCTAACTCTGTTAAACCGATCTCTCCCCCGTTGCGGGCCATCTCTTCCAAAATTGAAAAGGCGCGATCCACCGACTGAACACTAGAAACTTTATTTGGCATAGGTGTCGCCTTTCGTTGCAAATGATGCTACCTTAAATTTCATTGTAAGAAAATGATATTCCGTATAGTGAAATATGAAAAGAGGCGATCTTTTGAGCATTACGAGCCCTGGGTACGGGATTACGATCCGGGTGGAGGCGAAAACTCAATCCTCCCCCACCTCACTCATCACTGCGGCAATTGTTAGTTCGGGTGCGACTTTGACGGCCTTAGACGTTGTTGAGTCTCATCATGATCGCGTCGTTGTAGACATTACGTGCGATACACGAGATGCAGAACATGCGAACGAGATTAGTGCAGCAATCACTGCGGCATCGCCTAACTTTACTGTCAAGAAAGTCAGCGATAGAACTTTCCTAATGCATTTGGGCGGCAAGCTTGAAGTTGCTTCCCGGGTTCCTTTAAAAAATCGTGATGATCTATCACGCGCTTACACGCCAGGTGTTGCCCGCATTTGTCTGGCAATTGCCGCAGATAAATCTGATGCACGTCGCCTGACCATTAAGCGAAACACGGTGGCGGTCGTCTCTGACGGTTCAGCAATTTTAGGTCTTGGAAATCTTGGCCCAGAAGCCGCTATGCCTGTTATGGAGGGTAAGGCGGTTTTATTCAAACGTTTTGCCAACGTCGATGCTTGGCCAATTTGTTTAGATACCCAGGATACTGAAGAAATTATTCGCACTGTTCAGCTGATTGCTCCTGGTTTTGGTGGGATTAACCTTGAAGATATTTCAGCCCCTCGTTGCTTTGAAATTGAAGCACGGCTAAAAGAACTCTTAGATATTCCTGTCTTCCACGATGATCAGCACGGAACAGCCATCGTTGTTCTGGCTGCACTACTGAATGCGTTGCGCATTGTTAAAAAGGATATTGGAGAAATCCGAGTAGTTCTAACAGGCGCTGGAGCAGCCGGAACAGCAATTCTTAAACTCCTCTTTATATCTGGCTTAAAAAACGCAGTTGCCTTTGATTCAAAAGGAATTTTGCATAAAGAATCACCATCTGAAAATCCTATGCGGGCATGGTTAATTGAAAACACGAACCATGAGAATAAGCATCATTCAATCTCTGAGGCTATGCAGGGCGCTGATGTTTTCATTGGAGTGAGCGCACCAAATATCATCACGGAAGCAAATGTGAAATCAATGGCAAGAGATTCCATTGTCTTTGCTATGTCGAATCCGGATCCAGAGATTGATCCCGCCCTTGCACATAAGCATGCGCGCATCGTTGCAACCGGCAGGAGTGATTATCCAAACCAGATAAATAACGTTCTCGCTTTCCCTGGACTTTTCAGAGGTTTGCTTGATGCAGGAGTTTCAAAAATATCAGATGAAATGCTCGCAGCGGCGGCTCGGGCAATATCTGAATGCGTTAGCGCTGATCAGCTCAATGAGAGCTACATCGTCCCTAGTGTTTTTGATCCAACAGTTTCACCGGCCGTATCTGATGCAGTTTTTGCAATTGCAACCCAAGGAAAATAAGGAGTAGAGAAATGTCCAAGATTCATGTTGCTGCTTCAGCAGTTGTTGGAAGCGAAAAAGTTTTAACAAATGAGGCTATAGATTTTGTCGTGCACCTAGATCAGCTCTTCCATGAAAAACGTGATCAAAGATTGGCCGCTAGAAAAGAACAGCGTCAAATGATCGCCAATGGTGGCACTTTAGATTTCTTGCCCAGCACACGGGCTATTAGAGAAGCGGAGTGGCAAGTCGCGCAAGCACCTGCCGACCTGCGTGATCGAAGAGTAGAGATTACTGGCCCAACAGATCCGAAAATGGCAATCAATGCGCTGAACTCCGGAGCAAAAGTTTGGCTCGCAGATTTGGAAGACTCAAACACACCTCACTGGTCTAATGTCGTTGAAGGCCAACTCACTCTACAAGGTGTTGCCCGTCGAAATTTAAGTTTCACATCCCCTGAAGGAAAATCCTACAAATTAAATGAGGGCCCGCTTGCAACGCTAGTTGTGAGGCCACGGGGTTGGCATTTGCTCGAACGCAATGTGACCATAGATGGAAAACCGATTGTTGGCGCAATATTTGATGCAGGCATGCATCTTTTCCATAATGCAAAAGAACTTATTGCACACGGCTCTGGTCCATATTTCTACTTAGCTAAGACAGAGGGTCATCTCGAGGCGCGCCTTTGGAATGAAATATTCGTTGAAGCGCAACGCTATTTGGGGATTCCTCAGGGCAGCGTGCGCGCAACCCTCTTAATTGAAACAATCCCTGCCGCTTTTGAAATGGAAGAGATTTTATATGAGTTGAAAGATCATATGTCCGGGCTCAATGCTGGCCGATGGGATTACTTGTTCTCAATGATTAAGGTATTCAGGGATCGCGGCGCTGAATTTCTCATTCCCGATCGTGGTCAAGTTGCGATGACTGCACCAATGATGCGGGCCTATACAGACTTACTTGTTCAAACGTGCCACAAACGTGGCGCCTTTGCTATTGGAGGTATGGCCGCATTTGTGCCAAGTCGTAAAGATGAAAATATTAATAAGATTGCATTTGAAAAGGTTCGCGCCGATAAAATCCGAGAAGCCGAAGATGGCTTTGATGGATCCTGGGTTGCGCATCCAGATTTAGTTCCGGTATGTCAAGCAGTTTTTGATGGCGCACTTGGAAATAAACCAAATCAACTACAAAAAATGCGCCTAGAAGTTAAAGTGCAAGCAGGTGATTTGCTGGCAGTATCTAAAACTCCTGGTGTAATAACCCAAGAAGGTCTGCGACTAAACATCGATGTGTCACTTCAGTATTTAGCGGCATGGCTTGCAGGTAACGGAGCTGTCGCTATTCATAACTTGATGGAAGATGCGGCGACTGTAGAAATCTCGCGTTCGCAAATCTGGCAACAAGTTAAGAACAAAGTTATCTATGCTGATACCTCAAACGAGGCAAGCGTTGATTTGGTGCGCAAAATCTTGGCAGAGGAGTCTGAGCTGCTAATTGCACGTGGTTGGGATAGAGCCAAGATAGCCCAAGCGGGAGAACTCTTTGAGCGTGTTAGCTTAGATAATGACTACGCGGACTTCCTAACATTGCCCGCACTTGAGATGATTGACTAATGCAGTTCGATCTAGTCGTACGATCACAACAAGTCATCACCGATATTGGTGGCAGGCCCGCAGCTGTATGCGTTAAAGCTGGAAAGATTGTAAAGATTGCTGGCTTTAGCGATGTTGTGCAAGCAGCCGAGGATGTAACCATTTCTGGCGCTCTAATTCCCGGCCTGGTTGATTCACATGTACATATCAATGAACCTGGCCGAACAGAGTGGGAAGGTTTTGAATCGGCTACCAAAGCCGCTGCTGCTGGAGGAATTACAACAGTTATAGATATGCCGCTCAACAGCATTCCACCCACAGTAAATGTGGAATCTCTCGCGATTAAAAAGGCGGCTGCGACAGGTAAGTGCTCAATTGATGTTGGCTTCTGGGGTGGGTCAATCCCAGGAAATGTTAAAGATCTTGAACCGCTTCTTAAGGCAGGAGTCTTTGGTTTTAAGTGTTTCCTACTCCATTCTGGCGTGGATGAATTCCCGGCATCTTCACTTGATGATTTATCCGCAGCGCTTGAAATGCTAGCAAAAAATGATGCGTTAATGATTGTGCATGCCGAAGATTCAACTGCCATTGAGCGATCTACTAAACCGTCTTCCCGATCTTACGCAGAGTTTTTAGCTTCGCGACCAAAAGGGGCCGAAAATGTTGCCATCGCCCAATTGATCGAAGAAGCGCGACGTAATCAGGCTAAGGTTCACGTTCTGCATTTATCTAGCGGAGATTCACTTTCCTTAATTAGATCTGCAAAAGCAGATGGTGTAAAGATCACAGCAGAGACTTGCCCACATTATCTGGCACTTACTTCTGAAGAAATCGTAGATGGGGCAACACAGTACAAATGCTGTCCCCCGATACGAGAACAACGTAATCAAGATGAGTTATGGCAAGGTTTAGAAGCAGGAATAATCGATCAAATAGTTTCTGATCATTCGCCCTGCACAGAAGATTTAAAAATATTTGATGTTGGAGACTTCCAGCGAGCTTGGGGTGGAATATCTTCGCTACAACTTGGAATTTCTATTATTTGGACACAAGCACTTGCGCGCGGAATCACGCTCTGGCAAATCACAAAATGGATGGCTGAAAAACCAGCCCAGCTAGCCGGTCTTGCTCACAAAGGATCAATAGCTGTTGGAATGGATGCTGATTTTGCAGAATTTGATACTGAAAACGAATTTAGAGTAGAACCGGCAGAACTATTTCATAAAAACCAATTTACGCCATATCAAGGAAAGTTTTTAAAGGGGAAAGTAAAGCAAACGTGGTTAGGCGGTGAACTCATTTATAAAGATGGGGTCATGCTAAATTCACCTCAAGGAAAATTTTTGATTCGGGGAGAAAATTGAGTAGTTTCCAAACCTTGCCCGATTTAGCTGATCGGGAAAGTGGCGCGGGAGTTGTTTATGCCAATGATGAATTTTTCGCTGAAAAAGAGAATCTCCTAAACCCAGGTCGAGCAAAGTTTTCATCGCATACATTTGGCCACAAAGGTCAAATCTATGATGGTTGGGAAACACGTCGGCGTAGAAATGATCCCGGCAATGACTTCGCAATTGTGCGACTGGGACAATCTGGCGTTGTAAAAGGAGTTAACATCGATACTGGTAACTTCACCGGAAACTTTCCACCGCATGCATCAGTAGAAGCCACTTATTTTGGCCACATTCCGACAATTGGCGAACTTCTTGATGCAAAGTGGACAACTATTCTTGAAAAGTCTGCACTCACTGGTGACTCTGAAAATCTCTTTCCAGTTACAAGTGATAAGAATTGGACTCACGTTCGCTTAACAATGTATCCAGATGGTGGCATAGCCCGCTTTAGAGTTCACGGCGATCCAGTGCCCGATGCGAATTGGTTGGCAGCTTCGGGTCCAAAAAATCTTGCGGCCCTTGATAATGGGGCACAACTTATAGGTTCAAGTGATGACTTTTACTCTTCAGCAAAAAATACTCTGCAATCCGGTCGCCCAAAGAATCAAGGCGATGGCTGGGAAAACAAAAGACGGCGGGGACAAGGAAATGATTATTTCATAGTTCAACTTTGTGCTCCAGGAAAAGTTAATTCTCTTGAAATTGATACTACGCATTACAAGGGAAATGCACCCGCAGAAGTAATGGTGACCGCGGGTTCTTCTTCCGATTTAATCAAGGCACCAGGTGCAATTGAATTATTGGCACGGCAAGTAGTTCAACCTGATACGCCTCACCGATTTATAACTTCCTGCAATCAGATAGTTGAAGCGGTGCGCGTTGATGTTTTTCCTGATGGTGGAATGGGTCGCTTTCGAGTATGGGGAGAAGAGGCAAAGCCAAAGTGAGTTTAGATAAGAGTTTTTTTGATGAGGCATCCAAGACACTAGCCCAAGCAGATGATTTGCTTGCCAATAAATACCGTGGCGACTTTGGCGGTAGACAACCTATTCACACTTGCTATGTGCCGGCAGATAAGTTGAGCGCAACAACTCCGGCAGATTGGGGCACCGCAGGTCTAGCAGTAATCGATGAACACACTCCAACGGCGAAATCTTTTGCTAAAGCAATTGGTTGCCAAGAGCAGTCAGTCTCTGAAATCTTTGATCGCATAAAAGATAAATTGGCGCGACAACCAATTGAGGACCTGCGCATAGATTTTGAAGATGGATACGGGCGCAGAGGTGATGAGCAAGAGGAACAGCATATTAACAGCGCCTTGCAAGCTTATCCGTCGTTAAATGTTCCCTTTATTGGAATACGCATGAAGGCCATGGAAGAGGTAACCAGAGTTCGAGGCTTGAAGACTCTCGATAGATTTATTTCTGGGCTACTAGGACAAGGAAAATATCCAGAGAATTTCATCATCACGCTGCCCAAAGTTACTTTTCCTGAGCAAGTAGATGTCATGGTGGCTGCCTGCGAAAAGATTGAAAATGACCACGCTCTAGCACGTGGATCGATTCGCTTTGAGATTCAAATTGAAACCACACAGGCGATTTTGGATCAACAAGGAAGAGCTACTGCAGCACAATACATCGATCGAGCACAGGGTCGCTTAACTGGATTCCACTATGGAACTTATGACTATTCAGCTGCGGCTGGAATCTCATCTGCTTATCAAACCCTCGATCATCCTGCGGCGGACTACGCAAAAACTATTCTGCAGTTAGCTATATCGGGAACAACAGTGCGAATGTCAGATGGTTCTACCAATATCTTGCCAATCGGAACGAGCGATCAAGTGCACTCAGCCATGCATAACCATTATCGCTTGGTGCGCAGATCATTAGAGCGTGGAATCTATCAAGGTTGGGATTTGCACGGCTCACAGCTACCAACACGTATCGCCGCAACGTGGATCTTCTATCGTGATGGCCTTGCTGCTGCATCCATTCGTCTTAAAAACTATTTGAATAGCGCTCATTCCGGAACTATGGATGAACCGGCTACTGCTTTGACTCTCGCCCGTTACTTCTTGCGAGGATTAGATTGCGGTGCAATTCAGTCACACGAAGTTGAAGAATTCACTGGCCTTAATGAAGATGGTCTAAGAAAGATAGTAATCAATAAGGGCAATATTTGAAATACTCCGCTGATTTACAGAGTGGCAATCTTTTCTACAACCTCTTTAGCTGAAGGATTTGTCATTGCGGTGCCATCTGAGAAAACTAGTGTTGGCACGGTGCGATTGCCGCCGTTAACTTTTTCTACGATTTCTGCAGTTCCTTCGACTTCTTCGATGTTGATCTCTTCATAGGTAACTCCAAGATCGGCGAGTTGAGATTTCAATCGTTTGCAATAACCGCACCAGCTAGTTGAGTACATAACAAATGACATGGGATACCGCTTTCTCAAGAATTGATTAACGCTTGAATCTTACACATGGGCAGTTGCGCGCAGTAGGTAGACGATGCTGGCCCACTCGAGAATCTGTGAAGCCACTTTTTGGTGCTTGGCGCTGAGGGGATTTGAACCCGCTACCCTTCTCCTAGTCGGGCAGATGCACTATCCAATGGGCTACCGAGTATTGTTTCGTCTTCGGCCAGATAACACATAAGGGAAGAGTCATACTTGAACATCAGCGATCTTGATTCAAGCCTAGTGGGGAAAAACCACACGGCTCAAGGTGATATCCGCTTAATCAACGACGACGGATTTACTTGGTTGCCAGATCAATCTATAGATCTGGTGTTGACTGATCCCCCATTTAATATTGCACGCGATACAAATTTTCACACTTACGAAGGCAACACCATCAACTCTTACCGCTTTGATGCCGAAAAGGGCTGGGATTCTTATACTCCTGAAGAGTTTAAGGATTTACTAAAGCGTTGGGCCTTGGAATTCGAAAGAGTACTTCGTCCTGGCGGTAGCTTCGCGATCTTCTGTGCTGATGAGTATCTATCAGATCTGATTTCAGCGCTTAAGGATGCCAAGTTAAAACCACGTCGCACGCTGACTTGGCGTAAACCAAATGCGGTTCCGGTAAACCGAAAGCATATGATGATGAGTGCGTGCGAATACATTGTTCTTGGTGTAAAGGGTTCGAAGGCGGTTTTCAACGCTGATATTGATTTTAAAGAAGAGTCAGAAATTACCGTGCAAGAAATAATTGCGATTTCAGACAAAGCTGCAACCATAATTGATTTAGAGATCCGCAAGGCGCTAGAAAAGCTAGATGCACGACCAAGTACTAGTCGTATCAAAGAGATTGTAAATAACGCGATTGCCGAAGTTGCAGCCGCAGCCGCCGAACGTTCAATCAATATTTACTCTGAAGATGACGGCTCTGCTGCGCTTTGTGTTCCCAACTTCGTAAATTTTAATAGCAAGGCGGGAAATCGACTTCACCCGACGGAAAAGCCAGTTAGCTTGCTGCGATACCTAATTGAATTACTTTCTAAACCTGGTGATGTCTTACTTGATCCATTCGCGGGTTCATCTTCACTGGGTGAGGCGGCAGTGATTACTAAGCGTTCGGCGATATTGGTTGAGCGTGATGAAGAGTTCTTTGATAAAGGATCGAAGCGAATTGAGGCATTACTAAGTTCGCAAGCCCAAAGCCTTTTCGAGTAATTACAGAAGTCGAGCCTGAATCAGGCCGCTGATATTAAATCTAAATTTGAAGCAATTTCTGTTGTTATGAACTTGAAACTCACCAATCGAAATACCATTGTATTTAACTGTGCAGCTCTCATTCCAAGTAGCCAAGCTCTGCGTAAAGCTAATTCTAGTTTTCTCCCACTGTGGGCTATTGGACTTCTCGAATAGTCGAACAGACGGTGAGCTACTCAATTGATTGCTCTCAGTTAGAACGTTATAAATGTAAATTAAATAGTCACAATCGAATAAATTCTTCCAATACTCAGTAAGCAAAGTTACGGTATTGGTGAGGGCAACTTGCTTAAAAAGCTTTGCTGAATCTGCATATGAAAGTCTTTTTGGATCGCTTCCTTCAGGCACAAGGTGCGGCAAGAGTTGCCAAAATGTCGATGCGGTCGGCTGACCAATATTCTGTGGAGCAATCTTTCCTGCATCTCTCATATTTGATTTAACAGATAGCGTTTTTTCACCTTCCAGCAAGAAGTCAATTGGGTTTTGATCTTCTGCGATATGGCTGGTTGGTTTCGGTATCCGGCTGACTATGGTGGCTAAAGCAGGAGTCATATGTTGTACTAACTCGGGCCGCCCGCGTCGACGGTAATGATCGGCAATCGTAACTCCGGTTAAATCCGCTATCGCGACCTCGGCAGAAATACCAACCTGCTCGGTACCGTAACTCGTTAACAAGATTCCTCGATTCGAAAATTCAACACTAAAGCGCAATTAGCGCTTCAGCGAGATATTACTTAAGGACCAGAAGATCTATAAATTCGTTAACTGGAGTTGCAGCTAATTTTTCGTAATTGAGTGAGAGGCTCAAGATTTCATCTTGCTGCTTCTTTTCAAAGACTCGAGCCAAGTTAATCTTGAACTTTTCGATAAGTAACGGAATACCTTCGGTGCGACGGCGAGCGTGACCGACTGGATACTCAACTTCAATCTCATCGAACTTGGATCCATCATTGAATTCGACAGTGACCGCATTCGCGATTGAACGCTTTTGTGGGTCGTGATAATCGGCTGTGTAACCCGTATCTTCAACACAGACGATCTTCTCGCGCAGCGCATCAATACGTGGATCTGCCGCAATATTATCTTCATAATCTTTCGCGGTTAGGCGTCCAAAGATCATCGGCACTGCCACCATATATTGAATACAGTGATCACGATCGGCTGGATTATTCAGCGGACCTTTCTTATCGATTATGCGAATGCAAGCTTCGTGAGTGCGAATTGTGATCTTCTTGATATCTGCATAGCTCTTACCGGCCGCTTGCATCTGAGCATAAAGAGTCATAGCCGCTTCAACTGCAGTTTGAGAATGGAATTCAGCTGGGAACGAGATTTTAAAGAGCACGTTCTCCATTACATATGAGCCGTATGGACGTTGGAACTTAAAGCTATTTCCCTTAAATGAGACATCGTAGAAGCCCCAAGTTTTTGCAGTGAGTGCTGATGGATAACCCATCTCTCCAGTCTGTGCGATTAAAGATAGGCGCACTGCGCGAGATGTGGCATCACCCGCCGCCCAAGATTTACGAGAGCCCGCATTTGGAAAGTGGCGATATGTGCGAAGTGATTGGCCATCAACCCAGGCTAGTGATACAGCCGCAAGGATTTGATCGCGGGAAAGACCCATCATCTGCGCGACAACTGCAGTTGAAGCAACTTTCACCAATACAACGTGATCTAGCCCGACTTTATTAAATGAGTTTTCAAGAGCGATGCAACCCTGAATCTCGTGGGCTTTAATCATCGCAGTTAAGACATCTTTGATTGTAAATTTCTTATTAGTCGTGCGAGATAACCAGTCAGCTGTGGCAAGGATTCCGCCCAAGTTATCTGATGGGTGGCCCCATTCGGCGGCTAACCAAGTGTCATTGAAATCTAACCAGCGAATCATTGTTCCAATGTTGAAAGCGCCCTGAACTGGGTCAAGCACATAATTAGTACCTGGAATCTTTACGCCGTTAGCAACGGTCACACCAGGTGCAACGGGTCCCAACAACTTCTTACAAGCATCGTATTCAAGTGATTCGAAGCCACATCCCAAGGTATCCATGAAGCAGTTCCAAGCGGTTTCATATGCAACCGGTGATTTAATCTCATAATTCTCAACATAATCAACGATATCGGCGATTTCTTGGTCGTACGGTTGGTTGGATTTAGTTATGTGGCTAGACATTAGTACCTATCGCTGTTCTATTGGAATGAATTGGAGATCTTCCGGACCGGTGTAATTAGCGCTTGGCCGAATAATTTTATTGTCGATACGTTGCTCAATCACGTGAGCGGCCCATCCTGTTGTGCGAGAAATAACAAAGATTGGGGTAAAGAAGGAGGTTGGAATATTCATTTGATTATAAGAAACCGCTGAGAACCAATCCAGGTTAGGAAACATATTCTTTATCTCCCACATAACCGATTCAATTCGCGCTGCAACGTCATATAACTCGGTGCTGCCTCGATCTTGCGAAAGCTCGAGCGCGAGTTTCTTGATGATCTCATTACGAGGATCAGAGACTGTATAAACAGGGTGACCAAATCCGATGACTACTTCTTTATTTCCTACGCGTTGGCGAATATCGGCTTCCGCGCTATCAGGGTCTGCATAACGCTCTTGAATTTCTAAAGCCGCTTCGTTTGCTCCACCGTGTTTTGGACCACGCAGCGCACCAATCGCACCTGTAATCGCAGAGTACATATCCGAACCTGTACCTGCGACAACTCGACCAGCAAAGGTGGAAGCGTTAAATTCGTGTTCTGCATAAAGAATGAGGGAGACATGCATCGCCTTTACCCAAAGATCACTTGGAGCGCTTCCGTGGAGCATATGGAGAAAATGTCCACCAATTGATTCATCATCGGTCTCAATTTCAATGCGCTTTCCGCTATTGGCATAGTGATACCAATAGACCAACATTGAGCCGAAGCAAGCAATTAATTTATCTGCGATCTCTCGCGCCTCATCTTCAGCATGGGCAATGCCTTCAGGTGTAACGCAACCAAGTGCGGAAACGCCAGTGCGCATCACATCCATTGGGTGAGCGGTGGCAGGTAACTGTTCTAAAACGCTCTTTACTTGATCTGGCAATCCGCGCAGAGTTTTTAGCTTCTTCTTGTAAGTATCTAGTTGCGATTTAGTGGGTAAAACTCCGTGAATTAAGAGAAAGGCAACTTCTTCAAATTCGCAATTAGCCGCTAGATCTGCGATATCGAATCCACGATAGTGCAGGTCGTTTCCGCTCTTCCCCACACTGCATAGTGCGGTGTTACCGGCGGTAACTCCTGAGAGAGCAACAGATTTCTTTGGTTTGAATTCGACCATTTTTATTTCCCTCTAGCCAATCTCGATCTGCACTACTTGTCGCCAAGCATCTTGTCGAGAGCTTTTTCATATTCGTGGTAATTAATGCTCTCGTACAACTCTTCGCGAGTCTGCATAGTTTCAACTACGCTCTTTTGTGTACCTTCGCGACGAATCGCTTCATAAACATTTTCAGCCGCCTTATTCATCGCGCGGAATGCAGATAGCGGATACAAAATCATCTTTACCCCGTTATTACGCAGCTCTTCACGACCAAAGAGTGGGGTTAAGCCAAACTCAGTGATATTTGCCAAAATTGGTTTATTTACAGCTGCACTGAATTTTTTATAATCTTCAAGGGTGCAAATTGCTTCAGGGAAAATTAGATCCGCACCGGCTTCAATATAGGCGTGCACACGATCAAGTGCTGCATCTATACCTTCGATTGCAATCGCATCTGTGCGGGCCATAATCTGGAAGTTTTCATCTGTACGGGCATCAACTGCAGCCTTAATTCGATCAACCATCTCGCTCTTGGAAACTACCTCTTTATTTGGGCGATGACCACAACGCTTTGCTCCAACTTGGTCTTCCATATGCATCGCAGCTGCGCCGGCTTTAATCAAATCTTTTACAGTGCGCCCAATATTAAATGCTGATAAACCAAAACCAGTGTCGGCATCGACTAATAAAGGAGTATCGCAAATATTTGTAATACGGCGCACATCAGTTAAAACATCTTCAAGGGTCGTAATCCCGAGATCTGGCAAACCTAATGATCCTGCTGCAACACCGCCACCGGATAGATAGATCGCTCTATAACCAGCGCGCTTCGCCAAAAGTGCGTGATTAGCATTAATTGTTCCAATGATCTGTAATGGAGATTCTTCGGCAAGGGCTTTCTTAAATGCTGCTCCTGCGCTGTGCATGCTCACCGAATTATTCTATCTGCGAAAAGGTACGTTGCAACATCTCATATCGTGATACTAGGCTCACTTTAGGGTCTAATTTTGCTTGCACCGTGACTTCTTCAAAACCGTATGTCCAGTGGACGCCGACCAGGATTAAATGAGTTGAATATATGGCGCGATTGATTCGAATCATTACAGAACTTGGACCATCTGAGCATCCACTTCGCGAACAATGGGATGCTGCAATTGCTAAGCGCGGGTTGAAAAAGTAGCTATTTTCTTTTAAGTGCGCGCCAAGCGCCTGTACTTACCAGAGCCCAAGCAACCAACAGTGGTTGAAAGAACAATCGAATTAATCGTGCTTGATCGCTATTTAATCCGAATGCATCAACTTTGTTTATGTACTGTGAAATATTTCCCCAGAAGATTGCGATAAAGAATAAAGCGGTTAAAGAACCAATTTGCACTCGATACTTCCAAAGCGCTATCAAACTGATACCGAGTGCTATCTCAACCACACCAGATGCCAAAACTACAAAATCAGCATAATCTTTTAAGAGCATCGGAACTTGTGCTTGGAACTCTGATCGATTGGTAGTCAAATGGCCGATACCTGCATATGCAAGTGCAGCCCCTAAAACCATTTGGGGAAGCCTGTGCAGAAGTTGCCGTGCTGGAGTATTCACCTAAATCGTTTTTTGCTGTGAGGAAAGGTTTTAGTTATTCTTCACATATTCGGCGGCGTGTGGAAAGCCATTGGCTTCAAGCTTTTCGGCTAATTCTGCCTTTACAGCCTTAACCACTTTATGTGTTCCGTCGCAGTTCTTCTCTTCATCTCTTGTGTATGTACAGATACAGGCGCCCATGAAATCTCTCTTTTCTTCCTAAGTTAGGCGCGATCTTATAGCAATGGTGTGTATTTGTCGGTTTCTAATTGGTCACGGCTGCACGACCAGATTCCAAACGAGCAATCGGTACTCGGTATGGTGAACAAGAAACATAGTCCAGGCCTAATTCGTGGAAGAAGTGAATGCTGCGGGGATCGCCACCGTGCTCACCGCAAATGCCTAATCTGAAATCACTTCGCACTTCGCGCGAGAGATCAACGGCCTTGCGAACCAAAATTCCCACGCCAGCTTCATCTAAAGACTCAAAGGGATTAAATGGTAGTAGCTCTAGGTCAAGGTAGCGAGGTAAGAAAGTTGATTCCACATCATCTCTGCTAAATGCCCAAGTTAGTTGTGTTAAATCATTGGTTCCAAATGAAAAGAAATCTGCGTGCACACCTAATCGATCGGCGGTGATTGCAGCGCGAGGAGTCTCAATCATTGTGCCTATCGGCATATCTATCTCTTGATTGGTTCCTTTAAATGTTCGAGCAATTTCTTCTTCTAAAGTCTCGCGCAAATATAAGAGCTCACGCTGGGTTGAAACAAGCGGAATCATTACCTCGGGCCGCGGATCGTGGCCTAGCTTTCTAACTTCAAGACAAGCGTGCACCATGGCGCGCACCTGCATTTTGTAGAGTTCTGGAATCAAAATTCCAAGGCGCACACCGCGCAACCCCAACATTGGATTGGATTCGTGTAAACGGCGAACGGCAGCAAACAGGGCTTTATCTCTAGCCGGTATTTCCTCGCCGAGTGCTTCACGTCGCGCCATCTGCGAACTTAAATCAACAAGTGAAGGCAGAAATTCGTGTAACGGTGGATCTAGTAAACGAATTGTCACCGGCAAACCGGACATCGCCATCATAATTCCAACGAAATCTGCGCGTTGTAGCGGTTCCATTTCGGCAATAACGCCACGTTGCACATCTTCGTTTTCGGCAAGCACCAAGCGTTCTACATAAGAACGGCGCTCCCCCAGGAACATATGTTCTGTGCGACAGAGACCAACGCCTTCTGCTCCTAAAATTCTGGCGCGAATTGCATCCTCAGGAGTATCCGCATTTGTGTGCACGCGCAATTCGCGGCGTGAATCTGCGTGGGTCAAGATGGTGTGAACCGCTTTAACTACGGGTGATGCCTGATCGCTTTCTGCTGATACACGTCCCTCTAGATATGAAGTAACAGAGGAAGCGACAACAGGGACTGCTCCAAGGTAAACAATTCCAGTTGTGCCATCAATAGAGATGATGTCACCTTCATAAACTGTGTAGCTGCCAACGGTAAATAAATTTGCACGCTCATCAACTGAAATTGAATCGGTGCCACAGATAGCGGTCTTTCCCATTCCGCGAGCGACAACTGCTGCGTGTGAAGTTTTGCCGCCGCGGCTAGTCAAGATTCCTTCTGCCGCAACCATTCCGACTAAATCATCTGGGCTGGTTTCACGTCTTACTAAAATTACTTTCTTACCTGCTTTACTCATATCAAAGGCACGTTTGGAATCAAAGACTGCTTCACCAACAGCGGCTCCTGGTGATGCCGGAATTCCCCGGGCAATCTCAACAAGTGACCCTCTAGTATCAAATTGCGGAAACATTAACGCTGCTAATTGATCGCCACTGGTACGAGCCAGTGCCTCATCCATGGTGATCGTGCCTTCTTCAACAAATTGCAAAGCAATCCGAAATGCTGCTTCAGCGGTGCGCTTTCCAACGCGTGTCTGCAAGATGTATAACTTGCCGCGTTCAATCGTAAATTCGATATCGCAGAGATCTCGGTAATGTGATTCCAACATGACCATGATTTTCTCTAACTCACCATGAACCTTCGGCTCAAGTGCGCCAAATTCATCCAGGGACATCGGTGTGCGAATACCAGCGACAACATCTTCGCCTTGTGCTTTCTGCAAGTAATCCCCATAAGACCCAATTTCACCGTTGGATGGATTGCGGGTGAAGGCAACGCCTGTGCCTGAATCATCGCTGAGATTGCCGAAGACCATGGATTGAATATTTACCGCAGTCCCCAAATCAGATGGAATCCGCTCGCGTCTGCGATACAAAGTTGCTCGCTCGGAGTTCCAAGATCTAAAGACTGCTTCAATGGAATCAATCAAATGCTCGCGTGGGTCTGTTGGAAAATCCTTCCCAGTTGCAGCTTCTATCACCTTTATGAATCCATCAGCGAGAGCCTTAAGCCCTTTGACATCTAACTCTTGCAAGTTTGTGTTTCCGCGCGCGGATACAATTCGTTCTTGAACTTTATGAAATTCTTCGCCATCGACATCGCAAACGATTTTTCCGTACATTTCGATAAAGCGGCGATATGAGTCCCAAGCAAAGCGCGCATTGCCTGAACTATCTGCCATAGATTGGGCAACTTCTGGCGTAATGCCCACATTCAAAACCGTTTCCATCATGCCGGGCATTGAAAACTTTGCACCTGATCGGACAGATACTAGAAGCGGATTATCAACGCCCCCAAAGGTTTTTCCTAACTCTTTCTCTAACGCAGAAAGCGAATCGCTAATCTCTTTCCGAAGACCTTCTGGAAACTTACCGCTCTTTAGATACTCACGGCAAGCAGTTGTTGCAATTGTAAATCCTGGTGGAACAGGCAGACCAATGCGCACCATCTCGGCGAGATTGGCACCTTTTCCACCTAACAAATCTTTTTGTGACATATCACCAAAAGTAAATGGGTAAATATGTTGTTGCGTCACAAATGTGCCTTCCCAAGAATTATCAGAAAACGAGAGAGATAATTTTTCAGCGCTTTAATTACAGCGTTAATCTACTTCTTACAGAAGAAGTAGGGGCGGAATTTCTTCCGGTACGCAACCTTGTTTCTTTTCCTGGAAATCCAAACTGGAAAGGAAAATATTTCACCTCAAAGACCTATCGCGAGCGTGAGGTTAGCGCCTAAGATTTAACTCGGACAGGAGAATCCAATGGCATCGATAGATTCACCTAATGCAAAGCTCACTCCTTCGGTAACACATTGGCGCGAGGCGATGAGTTCGCTGCGCGCAGGTGTTGCCCAGCGAGAGTTCACTCCAAAGGTCGGAATCGCGTCAGGTATTTGGGGGGCGGCAAAGAAATCGCGCTCAGAGAGCATTCATATCGGTCTCTTCTTAACTGCGATTGCGCGCGAGGGTAGTGATAAACGCAGAAGCTTTATCGTTGGGATTGATCTCTGCGTTCTTGGTTGTGCCGAATGTGCCGACGATATGCTCAATCAGATTGCAAAGGGCGTTGGTGTGAGCCGTGATCAAATCTTGTTCTCATCCAGCCACACGCACGCAGTGCCAATGCCTTGCATTCACAGAGCGAAGAAGGACGGCTCAGAATTAGTTCCAGAATTTAGAGAATTAATCATTAAGAAAACTATCGAGGCGTGTATTGATGCAGCATCAAAAATCGCAGATGTAGATATCACTTGGGGTTATGGTCACTGCGACCTGGCGGTAAATAGAGATTTGCCTTGCGGCTCAGTCGAAGTAGTGGCATTTAATCCAGAAATTATCGCTGATGACACAGTCACCGTCGGTCGAGTATCAACGCGCGATGGAAAAGTAATTGCAACGATTGCAAACTATGCCTGCCATCCAACAACTCTTGCCTGGGACAATATGGCAATCTCACCGGATTACATCGGTATGGCGCGAAAGCTTGTCGAAGCAGAAACCGGCGCTCCGATGCTATTTCTACAAGGAGCATCGGGCGAACTTTCACCGCGCAATCAGTACAGCGGAGACACTGAACTTGCCGATCGCAATGGTGCAATTTTAGGGCATGCAGTTATCTCGACGCTTAAGGCGATGCAATCACCTGGCTGCGGTTTAAGATGGAATGGAATTGTTGAATCAGGTGCTTTGCTTGGGGAATGGAACGAAGAGAAAGTCACGGGGTCAAGTGAAGCAAAAGAATTTCGTATCGATGTTCCGGTGCGCGTTAAGGAATGGAAGAGCATCGAGCAATTACGCGAAGAGTGGGCGGGAATTGATCCCGATGCGCTGGATGAGCGCATTAATCGGGCAACACGGCTTCGTATTGGATATGAATCTGGCGCTGAGGTAACGCATCCAGTCTGGATTTGGCAGTGGGGTGAGGCAATTTTCGTTGCTCAACCTGGTGAGGCTTACTCCTATATTCAAACTGAATTGCGTAAACGTAACCCTGGTCGAATTATCTTCGTTGTAAACCTGACCAATGCACCAGGGCTCTTTTACTTGCCAATTCGTTCGGCCTATAACGCACCGGCTTATCAAGCTTGGCAGACTTTATTAGCGCCAGGATGTATTGAGGTTGTGACTGATTACGTTGATAATGAGATTAAGAAAATCAAATGAGAGGCGGAATGAAACGTGAGTAAAAGAGTCATACCAAAGATGAGCAGTACAGATCTGCCTCCAAAGGAGAAACTCTTCCACTATCCATTTAGCGCATCTCTAAAGGCAGGCGTTGCACAACGCAATATCGATCCACCGATCGGAATTAGAGCGGCCAGCTGGGGCGCAGCAAAGTCACACGTTGCAACTGGTCTTCATCGCGATATCACCACAACCGCTCTTGCGGTTCTGCACGGCTCAACTCCGCTTTATTTAGTAACAGTTGATTGGGGCTGGTGGCAGGGAGTTAAGGATGATCTAAATATCCGCGGCAAAGTTATCGCTGGCCTCGGAATCAAAGAAGATCAGCTTCAATTACACCTGACGCATACTCATGCTGGCCCAAATACCGCTTGTGATGTTGCTCATCTAGAAGGTGGCGAATTACTTGCGCCGTATCATCAATTTGCGGTCGATTCGATTATCAGCGCTTGTAAAGAAGCTAAAGATGGTGCGATTGCTGCAACCATCACTTGGGCTTATGGAAAATGTGATCTTGCGGGAAACCGCGAACTTCCTTGCGGTGAAGTCGATATCGTGGGCTTTAATCCCGGAGTAGAAGCAGATGACACGCTAACGGTTGGTCGTGTAAGTAATGCTTCCGGCAAAATAATTGCAACGATAGTTAACTACGCATGCCATCCAACAACTCTGGCTTGGCAAAATACCGATGTCTCACCAGATTTTATTGGCGCAGCTCGAGAAATGGTTGAGCAAAAAACTGGTGCACCAATGCTCTTTTTGCAAGGCGCTTCAGGAGATTTAGGTCCACGTGATGGTTATGTTGGAGATCACGAGATCGCCGATAAAAATGGACGAATTCTTGGTTTCGCATCTCTTGCAGTATTGGAAAAAATGATTCCGTCAGGTAAAGCGATGCGCTTTAAGCGTCGTGTGGAATCCGGAGCTCTCCTTGGTGAATGGGAAGACTTTGCTTTCCAAAGTTCCACATTTACAGATGCTATTCGATTAGATATCGATGTTCCGCTGCAAGATCTTCCCACCTTTGAAGAGTTAGAAGAGCGTTGGAAAGATATTGATGCTGGCGCACGCGAGACTCGTTTAGCACGTGCACGAAAGTTGCGAACTGGTTACGTTCTAGAAAATCAGCGGGCCAAGCATCCGGTCTGGATCTGGGCTTGGGGCGATGCCATCATTGTTGGGCAACCAGGCGAGGCGTACTCATATTTCCAAACGGAGTTAAGACGCAGACATCCGGATCGCGTTATCTTCGTACTCAACTGCACCAATGGACCGGGATATGTCTACATCCCAACACCAGATGCTTATTCACGTTTTCGTTATCAATCTTGGCAAACTCTTCTTGAAGTCGGTGCTCTTGAATTGATTACTGATGAGGTTTCCACTGCGATTGCGCGGATGCCGAAATTTGGAAGATAAATGAATAAAGCACGACCCGCAGTAGATCGCGAAGCTTCATTCCTTTCACTACTTCAAATCGGAGTAGCAACTGCCGACATCACTCCGCCTATTGGAATCTCAGCGAATCCTTGGGGAAAGAGTAAGAGCGCGATTTCACGTGGTGTTCATAAACCAATGGAAGCCACAGTGGCTGCAATCAGCAGCGATGGTGATCGTGATATCTCATTGATTTATGGCTTGGATCTTGGCTGGATCGGTTGCCATCAATGCGATGTAGTGAATTTTCGATCTCGCTTAGCACGCGAATTAAACCTTGATATTGATTCAATTCTTGTAAATCTCAGCCAGACACATAAAGGACCTCCCTTCTGTATCCACGAACCAGCGCGTGAAGGTGGCGAGTTAGTTGCTGGATATGTCGAAAAGACAATCGAAGATTTGATTGCGGCTGGCAAACGCGCAATTCAATCTCGGCAGAAAGCAGATTTAACTTGGGCTTATGGAAAATGTGACCTCGGCTCGGTGCGCGATTTATTAGTAACTGATGGCGAATCAACTCAGGTGGTAGTTGGTTACAACCCCGAGTTAGAACCCGATGACACTTTGGTAGTCGGCCGAGTTACAGATCAAAGCGGAAAAATCATTCTCACTATTGTTAATTATGGATGTCACCCAACTTCAGTTGGTTGGGAAAGCGATTTAATCAGCCCTGATTATGTGGGAAGAGCGCGGGAGTTAGTTGTAGAAGCAACCGATGCACCGATGCTCTTTTTACTTGGCGCTTGCGGAAATGTTGCGCCTAAAGAACAGTATTCCGGTGATACTTCAGTTGCAGATCGCAATGGTGAGATGTTGGGCTATGCCACATTGGCAACTCTGGCCAGCATGCTTGCGCCAGCACGCGAACTCCGCTTTGACCAAGTTATAACTTCCGGATCAAACCTTGCTTCGTGGCTACCCACAAAGGTTGAACCGAATGAGCTTTTTGATAGAAAAAAGATTTCTATTGAAATGCCTCATAAGGAACTGCTTACCGATGAGCAGATGCGTGTTGCCTGGGCACCAATTACTGCAACAGAAGTTTTCCTAAACTTCAGAATTAGAAAACAACACGAAATCAGAATTGATTACGTTACCGGTGACGGAACCGTAAAGCATCCCGTCTGGATCTGGCAACTCGGAGATGCGATCGTTATCGCACACGGCGGTGAAGCGTACTTGGAATTGGCTCGAGATCTGCGCCGCCGAAATGCCGATCGCATGATTGTTTTCTTGGATATGACCAACGGTCCGGGATATCTATATTTACCTACAAAGATTGCCTACCAACAAAATAATTATCAATCACAGCAAAGCATTGTGGCATCCGGTGGGCTTGAAATAATGTTGGAAGTTTTAGATCAAGCAATTAAATCCCTCTAATTTAGCGATTTAACTTACAAATCTGAGGGAAACAATTCCCAAGATAGCAATCACTGCCGCGATTATCGTTGATCTATCTGGAATGCTCTTGTAAGAGAATGATTCGAAGATTAATACCCACAGAGATACGGTTGCAAGGATCGAAACCATCAAGATAATTTCTCCACCTTGAAGAGCATAAACCGAGGCAATTGACCCCACTGAAATTAACGACGCTCTCTGAATTAACTTGAAAATATCGTTCTTCGTTAAGCCTCTTGGCGGAAAAATGGCTAGACAAATAAGCCCAGCAAGTACTTGTCTTACGATGAAAGTCTCAGAAACGCTTATGCCTTCTACGCCAAGAACTGCGACATTTACATAGACGAAGCCACTGGCAAGAGCAGCTGAGAGAGTAAAGAAGATTGTCTTTCCCAAGCGCAAGCCCGGAATACTTGATCGGATTGGGTAGAGGCTTGCAGCGATGAGAGCAATGACGGCTACAACTTGCAGCGTCGAGACGCTTGTTCCGAGCCAAATTGGTGCAAGTACCAAAGCAACAGCTGGTGACAGAGTGCTTGAAATTGAAGATATTGATGCCGAACTTCGTTTAATAATCACAAATATAAAATAACCAGCGATTACGCTTGTGATCGCCGCACTTACATGAAGTGCGAGAATTTTTGGTTCAAAGACGACCCAATCTCCTCCTTGAACAATTGCAATTGGCAGGGTGAAGAGGCAATTAAAGAGAAAGAGTGGACCTAGCGTTGTCAGGAATGGGATCTGTGTAGTAATCCCTTTTGTAAGAAATGTTCCGAGACCCATTGTAAAAGCAGCGAAGATGGCTACTATTTCAAACACGTCGCAACGCTAGCAGTTGTTGTGGCATTAATAAATGATTTCAATGGCAGAATTGCACTCTAAGCCAAGGAGCGGTTATGAATTCAGTAGATCAACTCTTAGGAATAAAAGGTCGCTTAGCGATGATTGTTGGCGCTGCGGGTGGTTATGGGCGCCAATGTGCACTGACTCTGGCTCAATATGGTGCAAATGTTGCTCTGATTGATCGCAATCAAGATGAATTAGAGAAGACTCAAGCGATGGTTCTTGCTGGAAATCCTGAGGTAATTACTGCAATTTTCAACACTGATATCTCAACCGTCGATAACTGTGATCAATTAATTAAGGATGTTTTTCAAAAATTTAATCGTATAGATATTCTGGTTCACACTGCAGCGGTCCTGCAAAATATCCTTCCGGATGATGTTGATGAAGACCATTGGAATACAACGCTTAATGTAAACCTGCGTAGCCAATTCTTTATCTCGCGGGGTGCTGCAAAAGTTATGCGTGAAGGAAAATGGGGTCGTATCACTAACTTCATTTCTACTGCTGGGCTATCTGGAGGGCTTCCTGGCTCAATTGTTTATGGAATATCAAAATCTGGTGCAATCGCAATGACCAAGAACTTAGCAAGGGCAAATGGTCGTGATGGAGTTTTAGTTAACGCCCTCTCCCCCGCAACTTTGGATACACCGCTATTTCGCCGCGGAATGAAAGATGATGTGCTCGCAGATTTAATGAAGGAGCATTTGCGGATCAACGCTTACGGTCGATGGACTCGCCCTGAGGAAGTTGCTGCTGCAGTTCTATTCTTATCGAGTGAAATGTCGAGCACTGTTACAGGTCACGTACTTCGAGCAGATTCTGGCGCGGAGTTAGCAGGTTTCTAAAATACTCTGCGCGAGCGTTTAGTAGAGAAGTTCTTTTTAAAATACTCAGCTCCGTTTACAGTCGCTGTAATCTCGACCTTATGCCAGATTTCTGTTGGATCACTGGCCGTTATGCAGTCAGCTTCAATTCGAATCTGATCAGAACCATTCTCTTCTGTATAAACAGTGCGAGCAGTAATTTCTGCGTAACCAGGCTCAATTGAGTTCACTTTTAATTGACCGGAGTTTGCAAATACAGATTT
>CAMBGS010000011.1 GCA_945866305.1 Bifidobacterium breve | reverse complement strand
GAGTGTGCAGCAGAGAATATAATTCGTGATGAGTACAAATAACCGGACCAACCGGCCGCATCAAAAGGGCCGCCATATATCGGCACCACTCTTGGATTATCAAGATTTATCGGTGCATCTAAGCCAGCATTGGCAGGAGAGATTGAAGGGATTAGAAGTATTGATGCCAGCACAGCCTTGAAAATCTTTTTTCTCACCAAAGAAGACTAGGGTGGATGGGATAGTGATAGCCATACCCTTTGGATAAATAATTAGCCTTAGTAGATATTTCTCGAGAGGTAGTACAGATACCCTCACGCTCAAAATTAACAACCTGTATGAATCATTAACCCAAATATGAACAGGTCACTTCCACAGTAGCCGTCCAACCACCTGAAGCAATGAGTTTCCAGCTAGAGAAAAAATCATCCCGCACCCAGATCTGTTGTCTGCCATTACTTGAACTGCCCCCTGAAGCAAATCTGCTGAACGTTGCGGAATAGACATCGGCTCTTAACCCCCTCCAGTCAGTCGCTGGAATTAAGACTTGACCAGAAACAAAAGTGCTTGCTGAGTTCACGTTTGTACAGAACTGTGATCCTGTTTGCCTAGAAGTGAAGTACTTTAAAGTTTTAACTGGCTCGGCAGCAGCTTTAGCAGCGGCAGCGGCAGCGGCAGCGGCATTAGCAGCGGCAGCGGCATTAGCAGCGGCAGCGGCATTAGCAGCGGCAGCGGCATTAGCAGCGGCAGCGGCATTAGCCGCGGCAGCGGCATTAGCCGCGGCAGCGGCATTAGCAGCGGCATTAGCAGCGGCAGCGGCAGCGGCATCGGCGGCTGCTTTAGCATCGGCGGCTGCTTTAGCATCGGCGGCTGCTTTAGCATCGGCGGCTGCTTTAGCATCGGCGGCTGCTTTAGCATCGGCGGCTGCTTTAGCATCGGCGGCTGCTTTAGCATCGGCGGCTGCTTGTAGGACTTTCAGTGTACTTTCTTTTTCTAATCTGGTTTTTTCCGCAATGTAGAGTTTCATTTCAACATTGGTTGCCTTGCGCCAAACTTTTTTCTTCTTCATAAGATCGCATACGAGTAAAGTCTTTCCGCTTTGCTGGAATGAACTTGTCTTTGAGCAAGCTGATCCAATCTTTGGAGCCGCAGAGGCTTGACTGGCAAAACCAATTAACACCACAAAAATAGCAACGACAGCTATACGGCGTTTCACTTTTTAACCTTATACCCAGCTGGGCATTTAGGGTTAACATCCAAAACCTTTAGCGACTTCTTCTCCTTTGTACACGTAATAGTTCTAGCAATTTTGCTATAAAGCAACTTCATAGCGACTATTTTAGATTCGATTCCGGCAAGATTCAGTTCAACAGTGGATATATTCGCCTGATCTATTCTCTCAAAAAGAGCAATCTTCTTTTTGTATAGTTCTATTTCTGACTTTTTGGAAGGATATTTCTTAATCAGACTATCTATTTCTAAACTGAGTGCAGAATACTTTGATTTCGCCGCCATTATTCGCGGATCGGATGCGGCTTTATCTGCGGCTTCCTGCCATTTTGCTGTGACTCGTTCAATCACAGCACTCAATTCGACATTTAAGCCGATACCCGAATTTTCATCAAAGTCAGAAGGTTTCGTTTCACAGAAGTTTGATTCAAGTTTGAGCAAGGGGCGGAAGTACTTCAGTCTAAATATCGAGAAATCTTCATAATTAGGATACTTTTTTTCCGCCGCCTCTAACTTTTCAATTGCGCTATTCCATTGATTTACACTTACTTCACACCGGAAAGTGAAGAGTGTGTATTCAGAATTATAGATATTTGCAGTCTTGCTCCAACTCCCACCTGGACCAAAAATCGTGCTTCGATTGCCCAAAGAATCACTAAGGGGATACAGAACCCACTCCCAAGTCTTTGGTGACTGACCTTTCTGCACTACGGCAGTTGCCTCATAGGAAGTTAGTTTTCCATTCTTTTGAATGACTTTCACTGTTGCAAAAGCGGTCATTTGTGTCGTAGCGAGGCTTTTGAGAACTAACTTTGGTAAATCAATTTCGGATTCATCTGAGAGAATGAAGTTTGCCTTTACCTGCCCATCCAAATTCGATATATCTGCACCCCCGGTATTACTCCAATCGACAAGTTGGGGAGGAGCGGTATCTGCGGCAATTGCGGGGCTCATTGAAGAAAGAATTAACGCGACGGGCAGAAGTAAGTAGCTAATTCTTAGTCGCATAACCTGACTGTAGTATCTTTAGTGGAAATTTTTAACAGGGTAGTACAGATACCTACACGCTCAAAATTAACAACCGGGGGTCTGTTTTAGCCCAATGGCAGAGGCAGAGGAGTGAGAGGTTTGCTCGAGTGCAGATGATCAGGGGTGAAATGAAATGAGCACCTGGTTATCGCCTTCAAATCCTCCGGCGGTTATGTATTAATTGTGTATGAATTGAAAAAGCAGTCATTGCAATTGCTTTCAATTCGATGGTAATTTACGCACGAAGTTAAGTAAATTGATTACAACAGTGCCCCGAGTGGGGGTCGAACCCACACTGGGAGGATTTTAAGTCCTCTGCCTCTGCCATTGGGCTATCGGGGCCATGCGATAAGAGTCAGAGTCTACTTGCTTTTTTAATCACCAAATCCAACGCTTTTTCAGTTAATTTGCCTGTAAAAGTGTTCTGTTGGCTGGGATGGTAACTTCCAACGATTTTTCTTTTGATTCCATCAGGACCAATAAATGTGGCTGTTGCGCCATGTCCAAATTTTGGTTTTGGTTTAGGAATGTCGCATCCAAGTTCCGAAAGAGTTGCAAGAAGTGTGGTCCAAGCAAGATTTCCAAGTGCAAGAAATGATCGTGCCGTTGGCATTAACAGAGCAATTTCATCTTTGTAGAACGGCGCGCAAGTATTTTTCTCTTCGGTACTTGGTTTGTTATCTGGTGGAGCGCAACGTACGGCACATAGAATTCGAGTATTAATTAGTTGCTGATCATCATCTTTGTTTTTGCTTGTGGGAATTCTGGCAAGACCGTTTTTATGAAGAGATTTATAGAGCCAATCCCCCGATGAATCTCCGGTGAAAACTCTTCCTGTGCGGTTAGCGCCGTGTGCTCCGGGAGCAAGGCCAAGAATTATTAATTGGGCATTGGCGGGACCAAAACCCGGAACTGGTTTGCCCCAGTACTTTTCGTTTTCATAAGCTTTGCGCTTTACAACAGCGACTTCTTCGCGCCACTCGACAAGCCGTGGACATTTCTTGCATTTAACAATTGCAGAATCGAGCAGGTCTAGAGATTTATACAAGCGACCAAGCCATTCCATCAAGGATGTCGGATTCAGATGCTACGAATTCGGAAGCACCCGTCGCGCGCATAATGCGTGAGAGAACAAGTGAGCCTGCGGAGATGACATCTACGCGGCCAGGGTGCATGTAACCAAGTGCTTCGCGTTGCGTGCGATCCATCTTGATAAAGGATTGTGAAACCTGGTGCACTTTTTCTGCTGGGATATGCGAAAGATGAATGGCATATCGGTCATATTCAGAAAGATCTAACGCCGCTGCTGCAACAGTTGTGGCGGTACCAGCAACGGCGATTAGGGTTTTAGCTTTTGTGATTGGAACTAACTTTGCAGCTTGCGCAATTGCTTCGTCGATATCTTCGGTTGCAGATGCGACCTGTCCTGGATCAGGTTGATCACCGGTGAAGTGACGCTCAGACATACGCACACATCCGATGTTCACACTCTTGGCTGCTTCAACAGATTCGGTGCCAAATACAAATTCAGTGGAACCGCCACCAATATCAATAACTAAAAATGGTCCAGCTGATGCGGGCAGATCTTTAGTCGCGCCCATAAAAGATAGCCGCGCTTCTTCATCACCAGAGATAACTTCGGGGCGAATTCCTAAACGCTCGAAGACGCCTTCGATAAAGAGATCACGGTTGGTGGCATCGCGCGTGGCGCTGGTTGCACAGAATCTGATTTTTTCAACACCGCGCTTGGCAATCTCTGCAGCATAGATATCAACCGCAGCAAGTGTGCGGGCAATTGCATCAGGGTGAAATTGGCCGGTCTTGTCGACTCCTTGTCCTAAGCGAACAACTTCCATTAAGCGAGTTACTTCGCGAAAGTTTGTGCCATCGATATCGGCAATTAGTAAACGAATTGAATTGGTGCCGCAATCTATGGCTGCTACTCGCACGGTTGTTCTTTCCACCATTCGGGAAGTTTTGCTAGCGCTTCATCACCGAGGGGGTTAACGTCTGGTCCTGCAGAAAGTGAATGTGCAACAAGTGAATGCAAACACTTCACGCGATTTGGCATACCACCGGCAGAGATTCCTTCAACTTCTGGAACATCCATCTTTAGCGCAGCGCGCGCGGCTAAGTAATCATCGTGTGCTGCAGCGTATTCACCGGCAAGTTCGTGATCAGTTGTGAGGCGTTCATTCATTTCAGCCATCAAGCCCGTTGATTCCAGAGTAGAAATTGCTGCTGTTAGGCGCGGACAGGTTGCGTAGTAAAAAGTTGGAAATGGTTCGCCGTGGCTTAATCGCGGCGGTGTTTCAACAACGGCTGGATTGCCACAGGGACAACGATAAGCAATTGCGTGTACATCACGAGGTGTTCGGCCTAACTGAGTTTCGATGCAATCTAAATCTTTTTGAGTTGCTTTTTCGCTCATTAACTACAGACCAGATTCAGTTACGGATGCGATCAGCTTGATATACCAAGGAGCGCCAGCAGGAAATTGTGCAGCAATCTGAGTAGTTTGCGGCTGTGACTTTGTGATGTCGGTACCAGTAACTATGTATTGACGCTCACCAGGCATTACAAAATGCAGGCGTTCGCGTGCTTGTGACTTAATGTAATTTGGATCTTGCCAAGTGTTTAACTCCGCGCGTGCTTTCTCTAAAGCGGTGCGATCGGATACCACTTGCGATTTAAGCGCACTGATCTGAGCACGTTGGGTGAAATAGTTTTTAATTGGTGGAGCAAGTGTCAATGTAAAAACAAAGATAATTGCAATTAGCGCTAAGGGGCGAGCATTGCCACGTACGCGACGACGGTGTGATGAACGACGGGGAGATGAGTAACTGCGACGTCGACGGCGCATGGCTTAGCTCTTAATTAACCTTGAAAGCGAGGGAATGCGCCGCGTCCTGCAAATACGGCGCCTTCTGCAAGTTCTTCTTCGATGCGAAGTAATTGGTTGTACTTTGCAACGCGCTCGGAGCGTGATGGTGCACCTGTCTTGATCTGTCCGCAGTTGGTAGCAACAGCTAAATCAGCGATTGTGACATCTTCTGTTTCACCTGAACGGTGGGACATCATGCTGCGGTAATTTGCACGGTGGGCAAGATCAACAGCATCAAGAGTTTCAGTAAGAGTTCCGATCTGATTTACCTTAACCAATAGCGCATTTGCAGTATCAGTTTCGATTCCCTTTGCTAAACGAATTGGGTTTGTAACGAATAAATCATCGCCAACAATCTGAATCTTTGAGCCAAGAGAGGTTGTCATTGACTTCCAGCCAGCCCAATCTTCTTCATTTAGCGGATCTTCAATAGAAACGATTGGGTATGCGCTAACTAATTCTGCGTAATAAGCAATCATCTCTTCAGAAGTACGCATAGATCCCTCAAACTTGTACTTGCCGTTATCATGGAATTCAGTTGCGGCAACATCCATCGCAAGTGCGATCTCTTTACCTGGCTTAAAGCCGGCTGCTTCGATCGCTTCAATTATCAAATCAAGTGCGGCGCGGTTGCTTTCTAGATTTGGTGCAAAACCACCTTCATCGCCAACAGATGTAGCAAGTCCGCGCTTCTTGAGAACTGCCTTGAGTGCGTGGTAAATCTCGGCTCCCCAGCGAAGTGATTCGCGGAATGTTTCAGCGCCAATTGGGGCGATCATAAATTCTTGGATATCGACATTTGTATCCGCGTGTGCACCACCGTTAAGAATGTTCATCATCGGTATTGGTAAGACATGCGCATTTGGGCCGCCGATGTAACGAAAGAGTGAGAGGTCGGCAGATTCTGCAGATGCTTTAGCAACTGCAAGTGAAACGCCAAGAATTGAATTTGCACCAAGGCGTGACTTATTTGGTGTGCCATCAAGTTTGATCATTACTTCATCGACCAAGCGCTGATCTTGTGCATCTAAGCCTTCGACCGCCGGTGCTAATTCGTTATTAACGAAGTCAACCGCTTTTAAAACGCCTTTACCTAAGTAACGCTTCTTATCGCCATCACGAAGTTCGGCAGCTTCGAATGCGCCAGTTGATGCTCCGCTTGGAACAGCAGCGCGTGCTTGTGTGCCATCTTCGAGTTCAATTTCAACTTCAACAGTTGGGTTTCCGCGGGAATCAAGAATTTCACGAGCGCCGATTGCTTCGATAATTGCCATTTGGATATCTCCTAAGAATTGCTTGCTTTTTGAGCACGCTCGGCGCTGAGCGGTATAGGGCAATACTACCGCGACTCGGCAGCCTTAATTTGCTCCGCAATTTGGCGACCATATAGGCGCAGCGCATTTTCTGGGTCAATATCGTTATCACGCGCCCACGCGATTATCGATGCCAGTGCTTCACCGACGCTTTCTTCAGTTGCTGGCTTATCGCTTTGGTATTTTGCTAACTCAACATTCACTTTATATTTTTCAGCGCGATAGAGAAGTTTTTCAACCAATGGAAGTGCGGGCTGTGCGAGGGCAACGCCATCGAGTGCCGATGTGCGCCCTTTCTCTTTCGCTTTAATCTCTTCCCAGTTATCAATAATCTCTTCAGTGCCAGATACTTGTAAGCCTTCGAAGACGTGTGGGTGACGACGGATTAATTTATCCGCAATAGAACGCGCAACATCTTCAATTGAAAACGGATCTGTCGGATGATCTTGCGCAATTCGCGAATGGAAATAAACCTGAAGTAATACATCGCCTAGCTCTTCGCGCATACCTTCACGATCTTTAGCGTCGACAGAATCTATAAACTCATAAGATTCTTCGAGTAAATATTTAACTAAGGATTCGTGCGTTTGCTCGGCATCCCAAGGACAACCGCCAGGTGAGCGTAGACGGTCCATTACCTCAACGAGGCGTTGAAGTTCTGAACCTGACATAGATTTACTTATCTGACGGTTTTACTGCATCGCCGGTTACGTTGGCAGCGACAACATCGCCTGCTTCGTTATCCCATGCGCCATAACGTGGATTAATCTTCACGCCGAGTGATTTGGCTTTGGCAGAAAGTAAATCGCCAACTTTTGTTGAAACTTCAGTTTCGGCTACTCCAGATTGAGCTAGCGCAGCAGATATCTGCTCAGAAATTACAATCGCGCGAACATAAGTATTGAAATCCTGTAATGCGATAGCGGCATTTACTAAGTTCTTAGGAAGTTCTGCTTCGCCGCCAACTGACTGAATAATTGTTGATTTCTTAGCCTCAATTTGGCTTGAAGTGACTTCAATCTTTAGCTCTTTGGCGATCTCGTCAAAGGTGTGCATTAAAATCTTAAAGCGCAACTGTCCGCGATTTAACTCTTCGCCAGTTTCTAGTTGCATTTGTGAAATATCAATGTTGGCACGCTCTGCGATCACGGCATCGATACTGTTTTGTAATTCAGTCTGGGAAATCTTGAAATCACCGACAGAGGCAGCTTCATTAGTTTGCGAGCATCCTGTTAAAAGCAGGGCTGATGCAATAGTCAGGACAGCCAGGAACTTTTTCACGTGGTGCTCGCTTTCGTTAGTTGGTCAACGACCTCGCTAACCCAGGTCAGGAGAGAAGTATCCACTATTTCTGCCACTGGTTTAGACGGGTTCCATGCTGGATTCTTCGGAAGTGTAATCAAAGCGGTGCGGGTAGGGCCCTTATAAATGGAGCCTGGGTACAGTCGAACCAACCGCAATTGACGCGATTCAGGCAAGGTCAGTGGCGCAAGGCGTAAGAATTTTCCGGTTGCTACTACTTCACGAATGCCATGCGATTTAGCCAGTGCACGCAATTGTGCGACCGCTAAAAGTGCATTTGCTTCCTCAGGCAGTTCCCCGAATCTATCCAGTAGCTCTTCACGAATCGATTGCACATCAGCGGGCTTAGCAACGTCGGCTAAGCGGCGATAAAGATCGAGACGTAAACGCTCACCTGGTACATAGCTTTCGGCAAGGTGCGCATTGATTGGAAGTTCAACCTTGCATTCATAAGTTTCCTCTTCTTTATCAATGATTCCAGTCTTGTAATCATTAACCGCTTCACCAACCATGCGCATATACAAATCAAAACCGACATCTGCAATATGGCCAGATTGTTCTCCGCCTAGGAGATTGCCGGCACCACGAATCTCTAAATCCTTCAGCGCAACGCGCATACCTGCACCGAGGTCCGTGTTCGTAGCAATCGTCTTTAAGCGATCGAGTGCAACTTCTGTTAAAGGTTGATCCGGTTGATAAAGGAAATATGCGTATGCGCGATCGCGCCCACGACCAACACGTCCGCGTAATTGATGAAGTTGTGAAAGACCAAAATTATCAGCGCGCTCCACAATCAAAGTATTTGCATTAGCAATATCTAGCCCGCTTTCCACAATTGTGGTGCAGACCAAGACATCAAAGTCACGGTTCCAGAACTCCAAAATCACATCTTCTAAAGCGCCCTCACTCATCTGTCCGTGGGCAATTCGAATTCGTGCTTCTGGTACTAACTCTTGAATCTTGGCTGCTGCGCGATCAATAGATTCAACGCGATTGTGAATATAGAAAACTTGCCCATCACGTAAAAGTTCCCGGTGAATTGCAGCGCGGATCTGCGCATCTTCGGCGGCTCCGACATAAGTAAGAATCGGATGTCTTTCTTCGGGCGGTGTTGTGATTGTAGACATTTCGCGAATACCAGTCACTGCCATCTCAAGTGTGCGCGGAATAGGTGTAGCCGACATTGCCAACACATCGACAGTAGTGCGCATCTTTTTTAGAGATTCTTTCTGCTCAACTCCAAAGCGCTGTTCTTCATCTACAACTACTAGGCCGAGATCTTTGAAAACAACATCTTGCGATAACAAACGGTGTGTACCGATCACAACATCAACACTGCCCGCAGCAAGTTCGGCCAAGATATCTTTAGATTCTTTTGCGCTGTTGAAGCGCGATAGCCCAGCAACGCGCAATGGGAATCCCGCATAACGCTCAGCAAAAGTTTTCTCGTGCTGTTGCACAAGGAGAGTTGTCGGCACAAGAACTGCTACCTGCTTACCGTCTTGCACCGCTTTAAATGCGGCACGGATTGCGATCTCAGTTTTGCCGTACCCAACATCGCCACAAATAATGCGATCCATTGGATATGGCTTCTCCATATCCCGCTTTACTTCTTCAATAGTTGAAAGTTGATCTGGCGTTTCAATATAAGAAAAAGCATCTTCTAGTTCACGTTGCCAAGGGGTATCTGGTGAGAACGCAAAACCAGGCGAACTCGTGCGCGCTGCATATAAGCGAATTAACTCACCAGCTATTTGTTTAACTGCCTTACGGGCGCGCCCCTTAGCTTTCTGCCATTCACCGCTTCCGATGCGGTGCACCGTTGGTGATTCACCACCAATGTATTTACTAACTTGTTCCAAAGTATCGGTTGGCACAAAGACGCGATCACCGGGTTGCCCACGTTTTGCCGGCGCATATTCAATTACTAAATACTCACGTGTAATTCCGCCGATAGTGCGCTGAACCATTTCGACATAACGGCCAATTCCGTGTTGTTCATGAACCACAAAATCACCAGCGCGCAGTTCCAGCGGATCTACTGCTTGTTTGCGCTTGGAAGGCATTCGCGCACCATCTTTTGCCGATGCTTTACTGCCAGTTAAATCGCGTTCGGTAATAAATAGGATTCGTGCAGTATGTGAAGTGAATCCATGAGCTATTGCAGATTGCGTAATGTGCACTGAAGCCTTTGTCGGTATCGCCCTTAATTCTGGAACGATAACAACAGGAAGGTCTGCGTTACGGAAAATACCCGCATAACGTTCTGCCATGCCTTGGCCGGCTGCCGAAAAGATGATGGAAAAACCTGCATCAACCGCGCTTTGTAAAGTACTAATCGCACGATCCATATCTGCACGCAAGGGATCAATTGGTTGAAAGTCTAGGAAGGTTGCATCTGAATCTAGATCGGAACCATATGGATTGAGAGCGCGCACAGCGAGTCGGCACCGTGCAGATTCTTCGCTCAAATCTTCCCAGGAAAGATAAGTTGCATCGGTCACCGGCAATGGCACTGCTGCGCCGAGTGCTGCGTGTGACCACGCCGCTTCAAAAAATTCTTCATTGGTGGCAAGCAAATCAATTGTGCGCATTCTGATTCGTTCATCATCGATGAAAACAACTTCGGTTCCTTTTGGCATACGCTGCAAAATTGTTTCGGTTTCATCGACCAAGATAGGGATAAGTGATTCCATGCCTTCGGTGGAAATACCTTGCGCAACACGATCTAAGATCTCAAGTGCGGCGGGATACTTTGTTTTAGCGCCTTCTGCGCGCTCTCGGATTTCTGAAGTCAGCAATAATTCACGGCAAGGCAAGATTGCTAACTTGCCGATTACCGGTGTGGTTGTGCGTTGACTTGAAACATCAAAATAACTCAATTCTTCGATTTCATCCCCGAAAAAGTCAATGCGCACTGGGTGTTCAGAGAGTGGAAGGAATAGATCCACGATTCCGCCACGAACTGCAAACTCACCACGCTTTTCAACTAAGTCGGTACGTGTGTAAGCCAATTCAGTTAAATCAGTGATCAAAGTTGTTAAATCTACTTCGCTACCGATTTCTAAGGTCTGCAAAGGTTGACTTGCTAAATCGGCGATAAAGCGGTGAATAACAGCGCGGATTGGTGCAACAACTATTGTATTTTCATCATTCGCAGTTACTAGATCTGCCAATGTAGCTAAGCGCCGTGCAACCGTGTCACTTCGTGGACTCAAGCGCTCGTGAGGCAGCGTTTCCCAAGCTGGAAATTCCAAAACTTTGTTATGTAACTCGCGAAGTTCATTAGCTAAATCTTCAGCGCTGCGGCTGGAACTAGTAACTATGAGCAAAGATGAAGTTTCAGCAATTTTGGCAAGCAAGAATGGGTATGTCGGAGCAGGTGCAATTATCTTCTTGGATTCGTGCAGGCAAGATGCAACAGCACTATCACTGCCGATCATCTGCACTAGCGCCCGCATTTGAATACCTGTCCTTGAGTGGAAAAGCCGTATGGCCCCGTTCCCAAAAAGGGAGGGGGCTTGATCCTCCAAGTCTAACGCGCATATTTACGGATCAAACTCGTCGATATTCCTGAGAGGATATGCCAGTGAGTAAGAGCCCGATTAATTCCAATAGCATCGCAAGCGATGATGCGCTCTTACGCAGCGACGTCCGCAAACTCGGCGATCTCTTAGGTCAATCACTAGTACGCCAGGAAGGCCAAGGGCTTTTAGATCTAGTTGAATCAGTGCGTAAAGATGGTGGAAATGAACTGTTGGAGAAACTTTCCGTAGAAGATTCAGTACAACTTGTACGAGCATTTAGTACTTACTTCCACCTAGCAAATGTGGCAGAACAAGTTCACCGAGCGCGCGTTCTTGCCGAATCACGTGCCGCAGGCGGTTCTTGGTTAAGCCGTGCAATCGACAAGATCGAGCAAGCGTATAAAGTGCAAACTCCTGGCCATGAATTTACACATAAAGAATTAGAAGAATGGATTAGCGAATTAATGGTGCGTCCGGTATTCACCGCGCACCCAACTGAAGCAGCGCGTCGTTCGATTTTAAATAAACTTGGTGAAGTCGCAAAACTTTTGGATCAAGATTTAGATCCCCGCCAAACCGAAAGACTTGCGGAAACAGTTGATCTTTTGTGGCAGACTGATGAATTACGTTTAGATCGCCCTGAGCCTTTAGATGAAGCAATGAACGCGCTTTACTATCTTGATGACCTGGCTCGCAATACCGTTCCTGAAGTTTTAAATGATTTTGCTCGTGAATTGCGTCGCCTTGATATTGAACTACCGGTACAAGCACGGCCTTTAACTTTTGGTACCTGGATCGGTGGAGATCGCGACGGAAATCCAAATATCACCGCACAAGTAACCGAAGACGCTGTGATCCTTCAAGTTGGCCACGCGATTCGCACCACAATCGCGGCAATGGATCAGCTTCGCCAAATGCTCTCGGTTTCAACTCGAATTGTCGGCGCAACTCCTGAGTTATCTGCTTCTGTTGAAAAAGATTTGAAGAACATCCCGGAATTTGAAGAGCGCTTCTTGCGTTTAAATCAACAAGAACCGTACCGACTAAAGGCAACTGCAATTGTGCATCGCCTTGCCTTCACTCGTATCCGCCACAATGTTGGTGCGCCACACGTGCCCGGGCGTGACTATGCAAATTCTGCTGAATTAATCGCAGATCTCACTTTGATGCGCGACTCACTCTTCGCTCATCGCGGTGAATTGATTGCTACTGGCTTACTTGAGCGCACTATCCGCAGTATCGCTGCATTTGGTTTAACTCATGCAACCTTGGATATTCGCGAACATTCTGATGCGCATCACAATTTACTTAAGCAAATATTGCCATCGGGATACCTAGAACTTTCACATACAGATAAATTCCCTATTTTGATTAAGGAACTCAGCTCTTCAGCAGCGCTTAAAACTGCTGACTTGGATGCAGCGGGCAAAAAGACTTTTGATACCTTTAAAGCAATTGATGATCTAATTGAACGTTTTGGACCAGAAGTAATCGAAACTTATATCGTTTCGATGACTAAAGGCGCGGATGATTTAATCGCTGCTACGGTTATTGGTAAGGCCGCTGGCTTGGTTAATCTTGATAAGAAAGTCGCCAAAATCGGTTTTGCACCTTTACTAGAAACCGTCGCTGAACTTCGCGCTGCTGGTGACATCCTTGAAAAATTGCTTTCCGATCCAACATACCGCGCGCTCGTAAAACTACGCGGTGATGTGCAAGAAGTAATGCTCGGCTATTCTGATTCAAATAAAGATGCTGGTATTGCAACTAGCCAATGGGAAATTCATCGAGCGCAGCGCATTTTGCGCGATGTTGCTATCAAATATGGCGTAACCCTTCGCTTATTCCACGGTCGCGGTGGCTCTGTTGGTCGCGGTGGCGGTCCAACTTATGATGCCCTCGTTGCACTTCCTTGGGGTTCAGTTGATGGTCAGATAAAGATGACTGAGCAAGGGGAAGTAATTAGCGATAAATATGCTTTGCCCGCACTTGCTCGCGAGAATGTGGAGCTAACTCTCGCAGCATCTCTTGAAGCAACAATTCTTAATCGTGGACCTCGACAGAGCCCAGACGATCTCGCGCAGTGGAATGAATGTATGAATCTGATTAGTGATTCATCATTTGTGCGCTATCGCACGCTAATTGATCATCCAGATCTGCCTGATTATTTTTACGCCTCAACTCCGGTTGAACAACTAGGAAATCTCTTCCTCGGTTCGCGTCCTTCACGACGCCCAGATGCAGCAGGTGGGCTTGATTCGCTGCGCGCAATTCCTTGGGTATTTGGTTGGACACAATCAAGACAAATTGTTCCTGGTTGGTATGGAGTCGGTACTGGCTTAAAGGCTGCACGTGAAGCGGGAAAGACAGATGTCTTAAAGAAGATGCTCGTAGATTGGCATTTCTTCCGAACCTTTATAAGTAATGTGGAAATGACCTTGGCCAAAACCGATTTGGTAACAGCTAAGCGCTACGTTGAAACTCTCGTTCCTAAAGAGTTGCATCACTTCCTAGACACAATTACAGAAGAATTCGAATTAACTGTGAAAGAGATCTTGTCGTTAACCGGAAAAACTACTCTTCTTGGCGATCAGCCAATCTTGGCTCGTACCCTGCAAGTGCGCGATGCTTACCTATCGCCGCTACATTTACTTCAAGTTAACTTGCTCCATCGCGTTCGCACTGCGGGAGATTCATCTGATGCCATGCTGATTCGCGCACTTCTGCTGACGATTAACGGCGTTGCTGCGGGCTTACGAAATACTGGCTGAGTCCGCGCTCACGTTTACCTGGATTTCACCAAAAATATGGGTAATTGACCTTATCCAAGAATCAATCGCTACTTACTGTTTGCAGCATGACACATTCGGGACCTTCGGCTTTTGATGAAGTAAATGAAAAAGTAGCGCAAGCAGGTGCACTTTTAAATCTAAAGCCTGGCGTTATAAAAGCACTGAGTAGCTGTGAACGTGAGGTGGTTATCTCTATTCCACTCAGGCGCGATAATGACGTTGAAGTACTGACAGGTTATCGCGTGCAACATTCGAGCGCACGTGGTCCGAGAAAAGGTGGAGTTAGATTTCACCAAGATGTAGATTTAGATGAAGTACGGGCTCTGGCATCGCTAATGACTTGGAAGACCGCGCTTATCGATGTGCCTTTCGGTGGTGCAAAGGGTGGAGTCGCCGTTGATGCAGCAAAATTAAACGATATTGAAAAAGAAGAGATTATCCGTCGCTGGACTCGATCACTTGTACATGTTTTAGGACACCACCGCGACATTCCAGCTCCTGACATGGGTACCGATGCTAGGACGATGGCTTGGTTGATGGATGAATTCCATCGGTTGGAGGGCTTTCAACCTGCATGTGTAACCGGTAAACCAGTTGAACTTTTTGGGGCTCACGGTCGAGAGGAAGCGACTGGGCGAGGTGTTGCGCAAATTACTGCTGCGACTCTGGAAAAAAGTGGTGCAAAAGTAAAAGGTGCAACCGTTGCGATCCAGGGCTTTGGAAATGTTGGTAGATATGCAGCACTTGTCTCCCAAGAGTTAGGTATGAAAGTAGTTGCAATCTCAGATGTCACTGGAGGAATTAAAGATAAATCTGGAATTGATATCAAAGAGATTTTTAGCCACCGAACTCTAGAATCCGTCGAAGGCTACGAGCGAATGAATGCCGATGAACTCTTAGAAACGTATTGTGAAGTCTTAATTCCAGCTGCTTTGGGTGGAGTAATTAATGAGACAAACTGCGCCAAGATTAACGCTGACTTCATAGTCGAAGGCGCTAACCAGCCGATAACTATCGCTGCTGATCGCGAACTTCGTGCAAGCGGGGTTGTGATTGTTCCGGATATTTTGGCAAACTCGGGCGGCGTAATGGGCTCTTACTTTGAATGGACACAGAATATTCAGGAGTTTAGTTGGCCGTTGGACAAGTTCCGACGAGAACTTGATCTGCGTATGGAGAAAGCTTTTGGAAATGTACATGTAGTTTCCAAAAAGTACTCTGTGGATTTGCGGACCGCTGCGATGGTTGTCGCTGTCGGTCGCGTTGCTCAAGCCTTTGAAATGCGAGGCTCGCTGGTTTGATTCAGAAATTACGACAAATCATCGCTGACTTTCGCTGGTTTAACGAAAGGCGAAAGTTCAAGAAGAATCGCTTTAAACGTGGCCGTGGTGAAGATTTTCACCACGAATAGCAGTCAGATTATGACGCTATATTTTTAATGATGTTAGGTGAGATATCTTCAAAGGTCGCTATCCAGGAATAACCGCATTCGCCGCATAGCGTCATTGGACCAAAATCATCGTTACTTACTATTTCCAACTCTATAGATCTACAGACAAAACAAGTTGGAAAATCAAAAAATGTTGACATGACTGCTTCCCTTCTAGGTGTTGAAATGGCTGGGGAAGCACCTTAATTATCAATCGCTACTTAGAAGTAACCTCACCAAAATCAGTGACGGTCAGGTGAACAAGGGCAAAACATTTAGAAAATATGATCGATGTGTCTAACTGTTGAACTTGGATTGGGTGAAATCCAGTCCCTTTTCAATCAAAGATTCCACCACATCTGCGCCGCGATCTAGAAACTCTGGCAGATCTTTCTTCTCTTCTTTACTAAATTGTTTAAGTACGAAATCTGCTGGATCTTGCTGGCCCATTGGGCGGCCAATTCCTAGTCGCACGCGGAAATATTCTGGTGAATCAAAAGCGGAGGTGAGAGATTTCAATCCGTTGTGGCCGTTGTCGCCACCCGCGATCTTCGAGCGGATCGCTGCAAAAGGAATATCTAACTCATCGTGCAGAACAATTATTTGGCCCGGGTCTACTGAGTAAAAGTTAGCGAGTGCTTTGATTGGTCCGCCAGATTCATTCATGTAACTCTTTGATTTTGCGAGGATCACCGAAAAAGCATCGACACCGACGCCTAACTTGTAGGCGGCGATGTCGGTGCGTGACTTATGGGAACTGAGCTTTACGCTGTGACGTTTAGCGAGTTCATCAATAACCATCTGGCCAACATTGTGGCGAGTGGCGACATATTGTTCGCCCGGGTTGCCGAGCCCAACAATTATCCAAGGAGATGAACTCACAGGAGAAAGAGTAAGGCTAGTTAGTCTTTCTTCTCGGTATCATCTGCTGGTGCCGCTGCTTCATCTGCAGCCGGTGCGACTACTGCAACTTCTTCAACCACAGTTGAACGCTCAGATAGGTGGACCACGATTGTTCTTGGGTCAGAGATCAACTTAACGCCAGCAGGCAGTGCAACATTTTCTGCGTAGAGCGAAGAGCCAGCGGCAAGACCTGTGAGGTCAAGTGTGAAGAATGCAGGAATTGCAGTTGCTTCAACTTCAACATCAATTGTGTTATTAACATGCTCAAGAATTCCGTCACGATCGTGTTCACCTTCTGCGTGAACCGGAACAGCAACAGTAACTTTTTCACCACGACGAACTGCGACAAGGTCGATGTGCTCAAGGATCTGCTTTAGTGGATGGCGAACAATCGCCTTTGGAAGAGTTAACTCATCCTTGCCATCAATGTTGATTTGAAGAAGAACGTTTGATTGCTTGAGAGCAACGCCGAGTTCGCGCGCTGGAAGTGTGATGTGCTGTGGCTTCTCGCCGTGGCCGTAGATAACTGCAGGAACAAGACCTGCTACTCGTGCACGACGAGACGCACCCTTGCCAAATTCAGTACGTGTTGTGCCGGTGATCTTGATTTCTGCCATTTTAATTACTCCTGTTTGTTTTTGATTTGCTTGGGAAACTTCGGTTACTGCACAAAGTCCCAGCAGGAGTTAAATCCTTACCGTCGATTACGGAGTTTTTCACCCTCGCCGGAAACTATAGGGCGATATTAGCCTGACTTAGCTGTGGCCGTCAAAAAGACTAGTTACGGAGCCATCTTCAAAGACTTCGCGGATAGCGCGAGCCAGAAGCGGCGCGATCGAGAGGACAGTTAAGCCATCGAAGCGCTTATCTTCTTCGATCGGCAGCGAATCTGTAACAACAACTTCGGTCACCTTTGATGCCTTTAGGCGTTCAACTGCTGGGCCAGAAAATACGGCGTGGGTTGCGGCAACAATAACTTCTTTAGCACCGGCTGCAAATAGCGCGTCAACGGCTTTTGTAATTGTGCCTGCCGTATCGATCATGTCATCAATTACTACGCAGGTTTGGCCATCTACTTCACCGACGACTTTTCCGGTTACTGATTCGTTTGGAACTCGTGGATCGCGTGTTTTATGGATAAATGCGATTGGGCATCCCCCTAGAAGTTCAGACCAACGTTCGGCAACGCGAACGCGCCCAGAGTCTGGCGAGACAATTGTTAAACGCGTGCGATCAACTTTGCTTCCAACGTAATTCGCGAGCATTGGTAGTGCGAATAAATGGTCAACTGGACCATCGAAGAATCCTTGAATTTGTGAAGTGTGTAGATCAACAACCATTAAACGATCAGCGCCAGCGGTTTTATACAAATCAGCCATCAAACGTGCGGTGATTGGTTCGCGGCCACGATGTTTTTTATCCTGGCGGGCGTAACCATAAAAAGGTGCAACAACTGTGATTCGTTTAGCAGATGCGCGCTTTAGCGCATCGACCATAATCAATTGCTCCATTATCTGCTTATTCACTGGAGCGGTGTGGCTTTGGATTACGAAAGCATCGCAACCGCGAACAGATTCTTCAAAGCGAACAAATACTTCACCATTAGCAAAGTCATAAGCAGATGTTGGTGTTAGTGGAATTCCGAGTTCAGCAGCGACGGCATCAGATAATTCGGGAAATCCGCGTCCTGAAAAAAGGCGGAGTCTTTTCTCTGAGGATAAACGAATTTCGCTCAAGGAAATTAGCCTTTCTTCTCGTCGCTATGTCGCGCGGCAGCTGCTGCAGATTGTGTTCCAGATCGCTTGCGCATGACCCAACCTATTACATTTCTTTGCTTACCTCTAGCGACACCCATGGCACCTGGCGGAACATCTTCTGTAATCACAGATCCGGCGGCGGTGTAAGCCCCGTCACCAATTGAAACTGGTGCTACCAACATTGAATCGCTTCCAATTCGGACATGATCTCCGATAGTTGTGTGATGTTTTTCAACGCCATCGTAGTTAACAAATATTGTGGCAGCGCCAATATTGGTGCCTTCACCGATAGTTGCATCACCAACGTAAGAAAGGTGTGGGACTTTCGATCCATCTCCAACTTTTACATTCTTCATTTCTACGAATGCGCCGGCCTTTGCATCTGTTCCAAGCACTGTGCCTTTACGTAAGTATGAGTAAGGGCCAACGTTGGCATCTTTGCCGATAGTTGCCTCAATGCAATTTGATTCAATGACCTTGGCGCCGCTTAATACGGTGCAGGATTCAAGAACTGCGCGAGGTCCAATGACGGCACCCGTAGCAATCGAAGTTTTCCCGAGAATTGCTGAGCCAGGAAAAATTGTTACATCATTTTCAATTTTTACTGTGGCATCAATCCAAGTTGTTGTTGGGTCCAAGATCGTCACGCCCGCGCGCATAAATTCTTCGTTTATACGATCGCGCAGTAACGCAGCACTTTCGGCCAATTGCACCCGATCATTTACTCCGAGAATTTCAATGAAATCTTCAATAAGTGCAGCGGCGATAGAGCCACCTTCATTGCGCAATATTTCAATAACATCAGTTAAATAGAGTTCGCCTTGCGAATTATCGTTACTTAACTTTCCGATAGCGCCTGCTAGCTTCTGGGCATCAAAGGCATAAACCCCTGAATTTATCTCGTAAATTGCTTTTTCAAAGTCATTAGCGTCACGTTCTTCGACAATGCGAAGCAATGATCCATCATCGCCGCGCACTATGCGTCCATAACCAGTTGGATCAGGGTGTTCTGCAGTAAGGACGGTTGCAGTAAAACCACCGTCGTGATGGATATCAAGAAGTTGCTGTAAAGATTCTCCAGTCAAAAGCGGAGTATCTCCAGCCAATATTAAAATTGTTCCACCAATGTTTTGTCCGGCGAGCGCCAACTGTGTTGCATGGCCTGTGCCACCGCGTCGTTCTTGAAAGATCGTTGTAACTTTTGGGGCAATCTCTGAAAGATGGGTCTCAACTGCTTCGCGTCCTGCGCCGACGACAACCCGTACTTGCTTTGGTTTCAGCAATTGAACTGCGTGAAGCACGTGGCCAACTAGCGAACGCCCCGCAACTTCGTGCAGAACTTTTGGTGTGGAAGATTTCATGCGAGTGCCTTCACCTGCGGCGAGAACAACAACCGTCTCTAGGTTTGCACTCATATGGGTAAGTCTAACTGGTGGGTTCGGCTCCGCCATCTTCTTCGGCGGGCAATCAATATTGCTCCGCCCTTTCAATGGGCGGGCAATCAATGTTGCTCCGCCACCAGGTATCGATCCTGGACCCTGGGCTTCAAAGGCCCATGTGCTAGCCACTACACAATGGCGGAACGCATATTCTCCCTCATAAATGTGAGTGCTCGCGACCATAGACACTTTTGGCAACACTTCAGAGCCAGTTATCGCCGCTAGCCTGTACCTCTATGAGCGCTAATCGCGATGAAGTTGACCGCTTAATTGCGGCCTGGAAGCGCGAGCGCCCCGATCTGGATATAACTCCATTCGCTGTATTAAGTCGCATTTCGCGAATTTCGCGCAATCTAGATATTGCACGTCGTGATGCATTCGCAGATTTAGAAACTTGGGGCTTTGACGTTTTAGCAGCGCTGCGTCGCGTCGGAGATCCTTACCAACTCTCCCCTGGTGAATTAATGCAGGAAACTCTCGTAACAAGTGGAACTATGACAAATCGATTAGATCGCTTAGAAGAATTAAAGTTGATCACTCGCCAACCAGACCCTGATGATGGCCGTGGTTCACTCGTAACGTTAACTGCATCCGGAATGCGAGCAGTTGATAAGGCGTTAGAAGGTCTACTTGAGCAAGAGCGCGAATTGTTAAAGGGCCTCACTCGTGAGCAACGTATTGCTCTTGCTGATTTGTTAAGCGTGCTTGCGGCACACCTGGAAGAGAACTAAATAACTTTAGCGCCGTGCACTGGGCCATAAGCTCGGGCAACACTACCGACAACTCCACTTGATGTAAGAGCAACTGCCAGATCTAAACCTTGTTCTTCATCGCCAACTAAAAATGCAACGGTCGGGCCAGATCCAGAAACTATTGCACCAAGTGCTCCGTACTCTTCGCCCACATCTAAAACTAATGTCAAGGCGGGGCGCAAAGAACAAGCTGCAGATTGCAGATCATTTTGCAGTGCTGTGCCGACAGCCTTTGGATCTGCGGCAAGTAGTGATTGCATAAGCGCATCGCTAGTTTGCGGTGCTGCAATATCTAAGCCCGCGCGCAAACGATCGCACTCTTGGTAAACCGCGGGAGTAGAAAGCCCAACTGTGGAAAGTGCTAATACCCAGTGATATGTGCCGCGCGAAAGCGCCGCCGTTAACTGATCACCACGGCCTTGGCCAATCGCTGTGCCGCCAGTAATCATAAATGGCACATCACTTCCAAGTTGCGCACCAAATTCCAACATCTCTTCGCGAGACATTTCTAAGTCATATAAATCATTTAAACCCACAATTACCGCTGCGGCATCTGCACTTCCACCGGCCATTCCACCAGCAACTGGGATCGATTTATTCACATCTATATGTACATCTACTGCGAAGTCATAATCATCTGCGATCAATTGGGCAGCTTTCACCGCTAAATTTGTGGAATCTGCCGGAACTCCGTGTGTGTGATCACCGGTGATTGCAACGGTTATCCCTGAACCAGGTGCTCCCTTGGTAATAGTTACATCATCGTAAATTGAGATAGCTTGAAAAACGGTTACGAGATTGTGGAACCCATCTGCTTCGCGCGGACCAACTGCCAATTGCAGATTCACTTTGGCAGGAACGCGCACCGTCACTGATGCGCTCGATGATGGTGACACGTTATGACTCTAAACCTTGTTGCGCTATTTTGCAGAAACTATGGATATCTAGCGATTCACCGCGCAGCGTTGGATCAATTCCGGCGGCGATTAAATGCGCCTCGGCAGCACCGGATCCCCCATAACGCGATGAAAGGGCGGCACGCAACATTTTACGGCGTTGTGCGAATGCCAAATCGATTATCGCAAAGACTTCTTTACGCAACTCTTCGCTTCCTGGTGTTGCTCGTCTTTTAAATGCCACCAACTTAGAGTCAACATTTGGCGCAGGCCAGAAGATTGAACGCGATACAGATCCAGCGCCAGTAACTTGCGCCCACCAAGCCGCCTTTACAGATGGAATTCCATATTCCTTGGTATTTGGTTTAGCGGCTAAACGGTCGGCAACTTCGGCCTGAACCATTACAACGCCGCTTCGCAACGTTGGAAGAATTTCTAATAAGTGCAGAAATACAGGAACCGAAACGTTATACGGCAAGTTAGCAACTAATACAGTTGGAGCAACCGGCAAAGTCTTTAGTTGCAAGGCATCTTGATTTATCACCGTTAGATTATTTGCACTTTCGCTGTGCGCTGCAGCTGTTATTGGGAGTTGGTTAGCTAAGCGTGCATCAATTTCAACTGCCACAACGCTGGCTGCTTCTTCCATCAGCGCTAATGTAAGAGAGCCAAGTCCTGGGCCGATTTCTAAAGCAATATCCGTTGATGTAACTCCAGCGGTGCGCACAATCTTGCGGCAAACATTGGCATCAATTACAAAATTCTGACCAAGTGATTTGGATGGCTTTAAATCTAACTTCTCAGCTAGCGCGCGAATTTCTGCTGCGCCGAGCAAGGTCATAGCGTTGATCCTGCAGCAAATGAGCCAAATATTCGCTCGGCGCTATCAGAGAGTGCTTGCGCTAAAGTTCCGACACTTTCGTTGCGTTCTTCAGCCATAGCGCGAACAATGTTTGCAATCTGCGCTGGGGTGTTAAGTGCGCCGCGGTTGGGCATCGGCGCTAAAAATGGTGAATCAGTTTCAACAAGAAGTTGTTGGTGCGGCACTAACTTCACCGCTTCACGTAAGTCAGGTGCGTTCTTAAACGTCAACGTCCCCGCGAAAGAGAGTATATATCCGCGATCAATACAGATCTTGGCCATCGCAACATCCCCAGAGAAGCAGTGAAATACTGTCTTTTCCGGAGCGCCAACCTCAAGCAAGATAGATAGAACATCATCGTGCGAATCGCGATCGTGGATTACTAAAGCTTTCTTTGTTTTCTTTGCCAGTTCGATATGCCACTTAAAGGAATCTTGTTGGCGTTTTCTGAGTTCTGGCGGTGTTCGGAAATAATCTAGGCCAGTTTCACCGATAGCGCGCACTCGCGGATGGGTGGCAAGTTCTTCGATTATCTTTAGATCAGCATCCATATCAGCCACAATTGGCGCCTCATTGGGATGCAGTGCAACTGCCGCTAAAACGCGATCATTGAAATGCTCAGCTGCTGCAACACACCATTTAGATTGCTCAGCTGAATATCCAACTTGCACAACGCGATCAACGCCAGCAGCTTTAGCATCATCTAATACTTTTCTTACCGCATCAGAATCTGGTGCTGCATCGGTAACAATTTCTAAATGTGCGTGAGCATCAACGGTTGGGACTGGCAAAGGTTTTGGCGCTGGTGCCAGCGGGCGATCAATATCGCGATTGTGGCGATCTGCCATGGAAAATTACTCTTTAATCTCGAGTCGTGGAAATAAGACTGGAGTCTTTGTAACAATATTTCCTTCTGGAAGCTGTCCCCAATTTGCAACGTTAGCGATTGTTTGCGCCCCTATTGAGCCAATAGATTTATTCGCGCCCAAACTTTCCCAGAGAATTTCTGTTGTGGCAGGCATTATTGGATGCAATAAGACAGCAAGGGCGCGCAAGGATTCTGCTGTGTTATACAAAACTTCGTTTAGTTCGACTCTATTTGCTTCGTCTTTCGCCAATATCCAAGGCTCTTTTTCTGTGACATAGCCATTTACCTTTTTGCAGAATTCCATTACAGCGGTAATTCCACCTTGGAAATCTAATTCGACCATCGCAGCGTCTGCCTTAGCCACGGTTGCGGCAAGCGCCTGAGATAAACCGACATCCGTAGCAACTGCAGGGACTTTGCCTTCACAATACTTTTCAATCATCGCTGCTAAACGTGATGCCAAATTGCCAAAGTCATTTGCAAGTTCAGATGTGTAGCGCGCTGACATATCTTCCCAAGAGAAAGAGCCATCGCTGCCAAAGGGAATCGCCCGCAAGAAGTAGTATCGGAAAGCATCCACGCCAAAGTGATCGGTGATATCTGATGGCGCAATTCCAGTGAGTTTGCTCTTGCTCATCTTTTCGCCGCCGACAAGTAGCCAACCGTGAGCAAAAACTTTCTTTGGTACTTGTAGTCCAGCCGCCATCAACATGGCCGGCCAAATAACCGCGTGGAAACGCAAAATATCTTTTCCGACTAGATGAACATCTGCGGGCCAAGTCTGCGCAAATTTCTTGCCGCCTTCACTATCTGGCGCATCGGTTAAGCCCACCGCTGTTGCGTAGTTAAGTAAGGCATCAAACCAAACGTAAACAACTTGATCGGTATCCCAAGGAACTGGAATTCCCCAATCAAAAGTTGAACGAGATATTGAGAGATCTGAAACTCCGCCTTCTAGGAAAGATACAACTTCATTTCGCGCGCTCTCTGGCTGGCAGGCGTCAGGATTTGTGCGGTAATTCTCAAGAAGTGGTTCGACAAATGCGGAGAGTTTAAAGAACCAGTTATTTTCATTTACTAATTCAATCGGTTTGCTGTGGATCGGACAGAGTTTTTCTCCATCAGCTTCAATTAAATCCCCCGGTAATTTGAATTCTTCGCACCCAACGCAATACGGGCCTTCATATTTACCAGCATAAATGTGGCCAGAATCTTTAAGTGATTGTAGAAACTTTTGTACTCGCTCAGTATGGCGGGGTTCAGTCGTGCGGATGAAATCATCATTTGCGATATTTAAAGCGGTCCAATTAGGTTTCCAGGCATCCGCTACTAACTTATCTACCCACGCCTGAGGCGCCACTTTATTTTCTTCTGCGGTGCGCATTACTTTCTGTCCATGCTCATCTGTGCCAGTTAAGAACCAGACTGATTCACCACGTTGACGATGCCAACGAGTCAGTACATCGCCAGCCACCGTTGTATACGCATGGCCAATATGCGGGGCATCATTTACATAGTAAATCGGCGTCGTTAGATAAAAAGACTTCACGTGCGCATCTTATTCGCATCAACTACCGCTGCATAAACTATCCGCTTAGGAAGGTCGAATTCATCTGCCACCGTAGAAATCGCGCTCTTTCGGTCCATTCCGGCGGCCTCAAATTCGCGTACTCGAGCGACCATGTCTTCTGCAGATTTTTCTGCAGTGCCCACTGCGGCACCGGCAATAACTAGCGTGATCTCTCCTAATACTTCTTTACTTTCTGCCCATTGCAGAAGTTCAGCAAGTGAACCACGAATTGTTTCTTCATAAGTTTTAGTCATCTCACGGCATATCGCGCCGCGGCGATCATTGCCAAAGATAGTTTGTGCATCTTGCAGAGATTCAACTAGGCGATGCGGAGCCTCAAAGAAGACCATCGTGCGTTCTTCAAATCGCAGCGCTTCGAATGTTGCCTGACGTGCACCAAGTGCACGTGGTGTAAATCCTTCAAAGGTAAAGCGATCTGTTGCTAGCCCAGATAATGCAATTGCCGTTACTGGCGCACTTGGTCCAGGAATAACTCTCACTTCTAAATTCTCAGCCATGGCATCACGAGCTAAACGAAACCCAGGATCGCTAATGGTGGGCATGCCTGCATCTGAAACCACTAAAACGCTCTTGCCAGATCGCAAGTATTGCAGAATCTCTTCACTTCGCTCGGTTTCATTTCCATCAAAGAAAGAAATTACCTTGCCGGTAAATGTCACACCTATATCTGCACATAAACGATGAAAGCGGCGAGAATCTTCAGCGGCGATAATTTCTGCGCCTGCTATTGCATCTTTTAGACGCGGGCTAGCATCAAGGGGATTTCCCAGAGGAGTCGCCGCCATCGTTAAAGCCATAGGTACATCCTCTCAGTACGCTACGCATGTGAAAACCCGCATCGGCGTCGGAGCAATCGCCTTATTTGCACTTATCCTGCGGCTGCTTAACTTGGGGACGCCTAAAGGTTTTATCTTCGATGAGGTTTATTACGTTGATGGTGCGCGCGACTATCTGAAGTACGGCGTTGAAATAACTGGTGTAGATCCAGAATTTGTGGTCCATCCCCCAGTTGGCAAATGGCTAATAGCACTCGGAATCAAGATATTTGGCGACAGTGAATTTGGCTGGCGTTTTGTGGGAGCTCTCCTTGGATCAGTAATGGTTATCTTGATTGCACTTATCGCACAAAGATTGTTTAGAAGCGCATTCCTAACAATTTGTGCCAGCGCACTAATAGCTATGGATGGTTTAGCTCTCGTTCACTCGCGAACTGCTTTGCTAGATATTTACTTATCTTTCTTCATATTGCTAGCCACGTACTTATTTGTAATGCGCTGGCATTGGTGGGCGGGTTTGGCTCTTGGATTAGCTGTTGCTACAAAATGGAATGGGTTGTATTTCTTGGCGCTCTTTGCGGCAATCGCGGTTTATCGCGCATTTACTCTGCACACCGGGCGCCAACTTATAAAACCAACTTTGAAAACATTTGTACAATATGCAGTTCTTCCAGTCTTGGTTTATTTATCATCTTGGAGCGGTTGGTTTCTCTCAAACCGAGGCTGGGCACGAGATTACTCTTCTAATGTAATTACCTCTTTTGTTCACTACCACTCACAGATGCTGGGTTTTCACACTGGTTTGGTAGAAAAGCACTCCTACCAAGCAAATCCCTGGAGTTGGATTGTGATGGGGCGCCCTACTTCGTTTTACTATCAATCGCCTAAAGACTGTGGTGCTGATAAATGTGCTCAAGAAGTCTTAGCTCTAGGCACTCCATTTTTATGGTGGCTGGGTGCTATTGCAGTTGCAGTAGTTATCGGTTTTTGGATTAAATCATTTGCGCAAAGACGTTATGAACCATCCTTAAATGTTATTGTTGCAGGAATCACTGCGGGATACCTTCCCTGGTTCTTCTTTCAAGAACGTACCGTTTTCTCTTTCTACGCAATCGTCTTTGAACCATTCTTGGTTCTTGCAATTATTTACTGCGCCTACGTTGCGTTGCTTCACTATAAAAACAGCCGAAATACCTACATATTTATCGGATTTATTGGATTTGCGATCTTTGCCAACTTCATTTATTTCTTGCCGTTGTTTACTGGTGATGTGATCACCTACGAGGCTTGGCAGGCCCGCATGTGGCTGCCATCGTGGATTTAAGCTTTATTCGTTAGCAGCACGATTTTCTTTAAGTCGAGCAACGGCTTCATCGGCTAGTTGCTGATCAAATATCTCATCTCGCGATGGAGCGGCAGCGGCGAGCGCCTCACGTTCGAGTCTTTCTTGTTCTTCGCTCCACTGTCCAGGTGTGGTTAGGTCAATTACTCGCTTTGGAACAATCGCCTTTGGAGCATTTACATAAGTTGGTACCGGAACAGAATTTGGTTGCCATTCACCGCGAGCTGCTGCGCTACCTTTCGGCAAAATAGTTACTCCAGTTAATTCACGTTCAGTAAGTGGGATCCAATGTTCAGTACTTTGTTTTGGAGCAACTACTTCTGACAAGTTCGTTGATGAAACACCAGCGGTGCTGCGATGCAGTTGCGTCACGCGACGTCTTTGCATGCGTTCGCTATTGCTTTGATGGCGAACGTGCGCCAGATACATTACAAAGGCAACTACCGGGATTCCAATAAATGAAATTGCAAGAGTTTGCATAATTGCACCCACTATCGTCATAACGAATGAAACTGTAATAAGCATGAAAATAATTCGACGGCGCAGAAGTTGTTGTGCAACTTTTGCCTCACGATCTAAATCTGTATGAATAACTCCAGTACCGGAACTTCCGCCAGGAGAATTACTGGCAACGATGCGAAGTGCGCTTTTATATCTTTCAACGCTCTTTCCGGAGAACTCATTTCTATCGTGGACCCAGCGTGGGAGGAAGTAAGCCACCCACATGCCAATTATCAATAGATAGATGATTCCTGAAGCCATGATGATCCAAGGTTAGAGGAGCACCCTGCGTACTCTGTGGATTTAGAGGGCTAATTGACCTGAGTATTTTCTTTCACATAACAGACGTGATCGCGCCAACTTCCATCTATATGTAAATAACGCGGTCGAGTTCCTTCAAATAGATAGCCTGCTTTTTCAGCTACCCGAATGGATGGCAAGTTTTCGGGGCGGATATTTATTTCTAAGCGATGCAACTTAAGGGCATCAAAGCCAAAATCTGTAATCAGCTGGACTGCTCGCGTTGTATATCCCCGATTGGCATATGCGCGGTCAATCCAATATCCGATGTGCGCACCGCGCATGGCCCCATACATCACGCCGCCCATTGTTATTTGGCCGATTAAATTCTTACCTTGACTATTTATGTGCCAGATCGCAAGCGCGTAAGAACGCCCTTGCCGACCTTCGCGGCGATACCAACTAACCATTTCGAAGAATGTGGGCAGGCTTTTAGAGTCGATTTCACCTGGGACTTGAGGAAGCGTCGCCTCCCACTCGGTTAGCCAATCACGATTGGAATTGCGCACGTTTAGCCAGCGTTTACGATCTCGCCAACGAAGTGGTTTAAGAACTAATTCTCCCGAATTGAGATATACGGGCCAATTCTCAGACATTTATCTAATCCGGTTTTAAATATATCGACGTTCGAGTACGACAACGGTGACATCTGAACCTGCCGCAATCTTTACATCGCCCTCAGGCACGGCAATAAATGCATTGGCATCTGAAAGGGTGGTTTGTTCATCTTGCACGCTAGAGCCTTGTGAGAGCAGTGGCATAACAGATTTACCGTCTTCAGATAGCACCGCTCGGATGTAAGAACGGTTATCACTTGTCGATGTAATAGCTTTCTCAAGTTTTGCCTTTATCGATGGGCGGTGAATCGTAGATGCACCGAGCATTGTGCGAATCATTGGGCGGATGAATAGTTCAAAAGATATATAAGCAGCAACCGGATCACCTGGCAAAGTTACGACTGGGGTTTTATCGGGACCTATAACTCCAAAGTTATGTCTCCCGCTAGATTCGATTGCGATATCTACAGTTGTAATCTCGCCCATCGCGGACAAAGTTCGTGTGATTAAATCAAAAGAATCGTCTTTGCGTTCACCGCTGATAATGATTAAATCAGCGCGTACGAGTTGATCTTCAATAACTGCTTGAAGTTGCGCTTCATCATCTGGAATCGTGTGAACGCGATAGGCAACTGCACCGACTTCGCGTACTGCGGTGGTTAGAAGCCAAGAATTAGTCTCGTACTCTTCACCCTCTTTGAGCTCTTTACCTGGCTCGACCAGATCTGGCCCTGCTGAAAGTACAACAACACGGGGATGAGGACGAGTTGGCAGATTATCGCGGCCGATCGAGGCGGCTAATCCAATTTGAGTTGAGCGGATGCGAGAACCAGATTTTAAAACAAGGCGTTCGCCCGCATAGATATCTTCGGCAAGAGTTGCTCCGTGCGCATCGAGAAGTGACATGCTGAAAGGTTCAAGTGGTCGGCATATTGCTATAAGAGAGGAGAGGAACTCATCTACGCGCATACGGTCTGACATAATCAGCAACAATACTTCTTGGGTAACCAAATATTGGGGATTTACGTGAGCGCATCGAGTGAGAAAGCCGATCTTCGCAATCGCTATCGTTTTGAACGGCG
>CAMBGS010000010.1 GCA_945866305.1 Bifidobacterium breve | reverse complement strand
TCTCTGGGAAGCGTTCCTTTAATATTGCAACAGATTGCATAGTTTCATCAACACTTAAAGTGGTTTGGGTTAGCCAAACTAGCTTCTTTCCTGGAGTTGGCATGATCGTGCGCGCTTCATCTAGCCCATCTACAACTCGAACTTTGCCTGGCGCTTCACCGGCAGTGCCTTCAACTTCTTCGTGGCCGTTGTGACCAATCAACAAAATTTCAGTTTGATCATCTGCAAAACGCTTAACTTCATTGTGAACTTTTGTCACCAGTGGACAAGTGGCATCAATAGTTTTTAAATTACGAGCAGCCGCTTGTTCGTGAACCGCAGGGGAAACACCATGGGCCGAAAAAACCACGGTTGCACCCTCTGGTACTTCATCGGTTTCATTTACAAAGATGACTCCGCGTGCTTCGAGGGTCGAGACCACATGCTTGTTGTGGACGATCTCCTTGCGCACATAAATTGGGGCGCCATAGAGTTCGAGCGATTTTTCAACGGTAATGACCGCACGGTCAACGCCGGCGCAATATCCGCGCGGGGCGGCCAGGAGAACTCTCTTACTCACGTGGGTGAGTCTATTAGGCTCAGTCCATGTTCGAAACTTCAAGTGAATCCCCCGCACCGGTTCGGGTGGTCTCTGAGGCGATTAAAGAATATGTAGAACGTTTAGGCCCAATTTGGATTGAGGGCGAAATATCAGAGTTAAATGAACGCAGCGGTGGAATGGCATTTATGCGCCTACGCGATACCTCAGTTGATATGAGTCTTTCGGTAATGTGTTACAAAAACGTTTTAGCTGCGGTGCAGCCATTACCGGCAAATGCACGCGTAGTAATTCACGCCAAAGCATCTTGGTTTACCAAAAATGGATCTCTAACCATGTCTGCCAAAGAGATTCGCCAAGTTGGAGTTGGTGAATTATTGGCAAGGTTAGAAGCGTTAAAGGGCCTATTAGCAGCAGAAGGATTGTTTAGCGCAGATCGTAAAGTTGCGCTACCGAAGTTGCCGCGCAAAGTTGGTTTGATCTGTGGCCGCAATACAGATGCCGAGAAAGATGTTGTTGAAAATGCCCGTCGTCGCTGGCCGGCAGTCGAATTTGAAATCCGTGAAGTTGCAGTGCAAGGTGCGGCGGCAGTTGTCGAAGTATCTGCCGCGTTACGCGAGTTAGAAGATATGGATGAAGTTGATGTCATCATCATTACTCGCGGCGGCGGATCATTCGAAGATTTGCTGCCCTTTAGCGATGAGTCACTTGTGCGTCTTGCGGCAAGTTGTCAGACCCCAATCGTTAGCGCCATCGGTCACGAGAAAGATTCACCGCTCCTTGATTTAGTCGCTGACTATCGCGCATCGACGCCAACAGATGCAGCCAAACGTGTGGTGCCAGATATCGAACAAGAGATTTCAGATATTAATAAGATTCGCGACCGCATGTATCGTCGCTTACTTTCTAGCGTTGAATATGAGTTAAATCAGATTGCACAGTTGTGTAATCGCCCAGTTATGAAAGATCCTGGCGTGATGATCAAGATCCGCAAAGATGAATTAACGGCTTTACGCGATCGCTCGCACCGCGGATTTAAAGCCTTGCTCGATATCGAAAAGAAAGAGATTAAAGGCGTTATTGCACACCTGCATTCGCTATCTCCACAATCGACTATGGATCGCGGGTATGCCGTGGTTCAAAGCGATGACGGAAAGATTGTGCGCGATGCCACAAAGTTAAAGGCCGGCTCTGTGCTGCGTATTCGCGCTGCCAAGGGCGAAGCTAAAGCCAGCGTGCTGGCAAGCGAGTAGATTTAACCCATGGCCGCTAAATCTGAAAAGCCTTCTTATGAAGAAGCGCGCGATGAACTCGCCGAAATCGTGGAATCACTCGAAGATGGCAGCGCAACCTTAGAAGAGTCACTAAAACTTTGGGAACGCGGCGAAGAGTTGGCCAAGATCTGCCAAGAATGGTTAGACGGGGCAAAGAAGAAGTTAGATGCCGCAAAGAAGCCTGCGCAATAATGTCTCCACAATTTTCTTACTCGGATTTACTTCCCGTAGGTGAAGATAAGACTAAATACCGAAATATAGGTAAAGCTGGCGTAAGCGTAATTAAACTTGGCGATCGCGAATTTCTGCAAGTGCAACCCGAAGCGCTAACTCTTTTAACTGAAACTGCAATCCACGATATTTCACATTACCTGCGTACAGAACATTTACAGCAGTTAGCAGATATTTTAAAAGATCCTGAAGCCTCCCCTAATGACCGATTCGTTGCACTCGACCTTTTAAAGAACGCAAATATCTCAGCAGGTGGAATTCTGCCGATGTGCCAAGACACTGGCACCGCACTTGTCATGGGAAAGAAGGGTCAATATGTATTGACCACCACCAAAGATGAAGTTGCAATATCACAAGGAATTTATGACGCCTTTACCAAGTTAAACCTGAGATATTCGCAGATGGCTCCTGTCACAACTTGGGATGAGAAGAACACCGGCAACAACTTGCCCGCACAAATTGAAATTTTCGCTGATTCAGATCATCAAGATGAATACAACTTAATGTTTATCGCCAAGGGCGGCGGCAGCGCGAATAAGTCGTTTTTATATCAAGAGACCAAATCTATTTTGAACCCTGCATCATTTATGAAATGGTTAGATGAGAAACTCCGTTCCATTGGAACCGCAGCCTGTCCGCCGTATCACTTGGCAATCGTCATCGGCGGAACTAGCGCTGAGCACACGGTTAAGACTGCAAAGCTGGCCAGCACTAAGTATTTGGATTCTCTTCCAACATCTGGTGATGCTGCGACTGGACATGGATTCCGCGATGTGGAACTTGAAAAACAAGCACTAGAACTAACTCGCACACTCGGTATTGGCGCACAATTCGGGGGCAAGTACTTCTGCCACGATGTTCGCGTCGTTCGCTTGCCTCGCCACGGCGCATCTCTACCGATCGCGATTGCAGTTTCATGTTCGGCAGATCGTCAGGCTAAGGCCAAGATCACCAAAGATGGCATATTCCTTGAAGAGTTAGAACGCGATCCAGCACGATTCTTGCCTGATACAACTGATGAACATCTTGACGATAACGTTGTGAAAATTGATTTGAATCAACCAATGGATGCTGTGCGCGCCGAACTGGCAAAACATCCAGTTAAAACTCGCGTTTCCCTAACTGGGACAATCGTGGTCGCTCGCGATTTAGCACACGCTCGCATTAAAGAATCACTCGATGCTGGTAAACCATTGCCGGAATATTTAAAGGATTACGCTGTTTATTACGCAGGACCAGCAAAGACTCCTGCTGGTTATGCATCTGGTTCATTTGGTCCAACAACAGCCGGACGTATGGACTCATATGTCGAACAATTCCAAGCAGCGGGCGGATCTTTTGTAATGCTGGCAAAAGGCAATCGCTCAAAGGCGGTCACTGATGCTTGCAAAGCCCACGGTGGTTTCTATCTTGGTTCGATCGGCGGACCAGCAGCGCGCCTTGCTCAAGATTGCATAAAGAAAGTTGAAGTTTTAGATTTCGAAGATTTGGGAATGGAAGCGGTCTGGAAGATTGATGTCGTAGATTTCCCAGCATTTATAGTTGTTGACGATAAAGGTAATGATTTTTTTGCTGAAACTTCTAAGCCACTTTCGATTGGGCTAAAACCTTCTACAAAATAGCTTATTTGCTCAGTAATTTACTTGCTTGAGTCAGTCTATTCTTTCTATTGAGATGAAAAATCTTTTCATTTGCAATCGCTATCTGCAAATTCTCATATGTATCAATCTCCACCGACGGTAACTTACGAATCACCGCCGTAATAGAACTCCTATTGGGGTCCATTGCGGTGAAAAGACCGATTTCTACCAGGTCAGATGAGTAGATCCATCTAGAAGTACTTGGATTAGCAAACTTTTCGATTACAACAAACTGCCTGACAACCGCACATACTTTGGTAAAACTTGCTCGAGATTGATCGCTTAAAGCAAGAATTTTTCCAGTAATTGGTTTTAAATTCGATTCCTTAACGCCAGCGATTTCTGCACACTGAAAAGCGCTAAGTGGCGGCGCTTGGAGTGCCTGTAGCGCGATTAATAGGTCGGCGATGCACTTGGCCCGAACAACAACTGGGTCTTTCGCTATGGGTGGTGATTCGCGCACTACATAAGTTAAATGAACCAAAGCTTCTTTCTGAATATTGTAATCACTCAGCGTAAATCCATCTTCCAAGATCCTCCCCGCAAAAGTTAATATCTGCTCCTGAGGAGGAATGCCTTGCGTATCCTGAACCTTGGTCTTTACATTTTCGATTGTGTCGCTGGGTTCTACATCAATGGAAATATTCTGCCCCGAAGGCAAGCGGACAAAAAGCTGCATTGCAAAAGCAGGTGTTGAAACAGAGTTAAAAAGGATTATCAATCCGCTAATGAATGCGACTCGGGTTGTGACTCTCGATAAATTAGTAATAATTGCTACGTTTGAATTTTGCCCAAGCTTTACATGGGCTGTCATAACGCGCTTCGATGTACCGCAGTCCCCAACGGATTTGAGTGACTGGGTTGGTACGCCAATCCGATGAAATAACTTCCATCCGGATTGCAGGCAATGCTTGTGGAATTCCGTGAGCACCAGAACGTTTATTGTGCGCCCGATAATTCCAGTGGCTCTCTTTTGTCCAAAGTCGATTGAGGCAGGTGTACTGATCTGCGCCCCAGGCATATTCGCTGAACATGATTGATTTCGCGACCTTCTTTGCGCCAACTGTGGTGCGAGCCATCTCTACTTGTTGGCTGACCGCTGCGGCGAGCGCCATTTGAGAAGCGAAGAGGTTGGTGCGCTTATCTAGCTGGGTGTAAAGCGCGGCGCCTTCAGAGAGATCGACTTCGGATTTTAGGGAAACCGACATCGTCAGGTTGGCAGATGCCGGAAGCGAAATACTTGTGGTCATCGGGAAATCAAGACCGTAGGCAGTCGGTTGAGCCGCTGAGATCAGCAGGAAGGAGCCAACCAAGGTCCAAAGGGCGCGTGAATTGAAACGGGGCGGGCGCACAACGAACTGCTTGGTGACGCGCTTGCTGACGCGCTTGGTGGTCGGCTGAGACATCGCTGCCCTCCTTTCAACTCTTCTAGTCCTGCTTTGGTCCTGCTCTGGTACTGCTTTAACCCGTGGGCCATCGACCTAAAAATAGGTTGGTGACCATCGGGGAATGAGTTAAGGGTGGCAACCAGGGTGAGATGTCGCAAATTAAATGATGCGTGTGGCGGAAATTCTCAGGAAAGTCGCTGCCTGTGGACAGGTAAAAGTCCTGCTCAGTTAGGGCAAAGTCCTAAATGTCCTAATTGTGACTGTGAGATTTAAAGAGTGCAATATCTGGGGAATATGGCGGCGGTTAACCGATTGGACCCTCGAGCATCTCGGTGACCAAAGCTGCGATTGGCGAGCGCTCGCTTCGGGTCAAGGTCACGTGGGCAAAGAGTGGGTGTCCTTTGAGGGTTTCTACAACCGCGACCACGCCATCGTGGCGACCCACCCGCAAGTTATCGCGCTGAGCAACATCGTGGGTTAAGACAACTCGTGAAGATTGGCCGATTCGCGAGAGCACGGTGAGCAAGACGCCGCGTTCTAATGATTGGGCTTCGTCAACGATTACAAAAGAGTCATGAAGTGAGCGACCGCGGATATGGGTCAGTGGCAAAACTTCAATAAGTCCCCGCGCCATTATCTCTTCGACCACTGCCTGGGAAACCAGAGCGCCCAAAGTGTCAAAGACTGCTTGGGCCCAAGGCGACATCTTCTCGCCTTCGCTGCCCGGAAGGTATCCCAGCTCTTGACCGCCAACTGGATAAAGCGGGCGGAAGATTACAACTTTCTTATGGAGGCGTTTCTCCATAACTGCTTCTAGGCCAGCACAAAGGGCGAGTGCTGATTTTCCAGTTCCGGCGCGACCACCGAGTGAGACGATGCCGATATCTGGATCCAATAAAAGGTCTAAAGCGATTCGTTGTTCTGCAGAACGGCCGTGCAAACCGAAGGCGTTGCGATCACCACGGACTAATTGCAACTGCTTATCTGCAGTAACTCTGGCAAGTGCGCTTCCTTTTTCCGAATGCAGAACTATTCCAGTGTGAACTGGCAATTGATGGGCGGCTTCATGATCTGCGCGATCAGATGCATAAAGTTCATCGATGATGTTGTGGCCGACGCTGAGTTCTTCGATTCCGGTCCAACCGCTATTTGAAACTAGTTCGGCTAAATATTCTTGGGCTTCAACTCCGACCGATGACGCCTTAACGCGAAGTGGCAAATCTTTAGTAACTAAGACAACGTCTTTTCCATCTGACATTAAATTCTTAGCGATCGCCAAGATGCGCGAATCATTTGTGCCATCACGTAAAAAGCCGTGAGGCAGAGTGCTTAAATCCGTGTGGTTTAACTCAACCGAAAGCGTGCCGCCCTCTGGGGTAATCGTGAGGGGCTTATCTAGTCGGCCATGAGTTATGCGCAGATCATCTAGGGATCGCAGCGCAGCGCGAGCAAAATAACCAAGTTCTGGGTGATCGCGTTTGGTTTCGAGTTCACCGATAACTGCGATCGGGATAATTACTTCGTGTTCTTCGAATTTCGAGAGCGCGTTCGGGTCTGCCAACAAAACGCTGGTATCTAAAACATAGGTCTTTTTTGCAGCCTTTTTCTTGCTATTAGATACTGGAGTAGCCAATGGCCAGCTCTCGCATTCTCTTTAGTTTTATCCGATGGGATTTGCTTCTGACAAGAAAAAGATAGAACTTGGCTGGCCTCTTTTAAGTGCGACACGCCATAGTGAGTTGTTAACGATTGGTTAAAGCTATGCGCCAAGGCGACGTTGGCGCTGTGAATATGCGCGAAGTGCACGTAAGAAATCTACGCGACGAAAATCTGGCCAATACGCTTCGCAGAAATAGAACTCAGAAAGTGCGCTCTGCCACAATAAAAAGCCGCCCAAACGCTGTTCTCCCGATGTTCTTATCAACAATTCTGGATCAGGTTGGCCTGCGGTGTATAAATATTTTGAAATCGCATCGGTAGTTAACTCATTGGCCGCACTTTCAATACTAGAACCGTGCGCGCTCTGATCTTGTAGGTACCCCCTAACCGCATCCACGATTTCGCGGCGGCCTCCGTAACCAATTGCGACATTTACTTCAACGCCACCATCGTGAACTGGAGGCAAATTCGCTAACTTCTCACTCAACCACGGTGGCAGCAGATCTAGAGCGCCTACCGCTTTGATGTTCCACTTGCCGGTTGCGTGAAGTTCATCCACGGTCTCACCAATTATTTTCAGCAGACCATCTAACTCTTCGGGTGTGCGCTTAAAGTTTTCAGTAGATAGCAACCACAAAGTAACAACTTCAACTTTGGCTTCATCGCACCAACCCAGAAATTCTACGATTTTGCTCGCCCCACGACGATGCCCTTTTGGATCTAGCTCACTGGGATTGGCCTTTGCAAAGCGGCGATTGCCATCGAGGATTACTCCAACGTGACGGGGAGTTTTAGAGAAGTCCAGATCACTAACAATGCGCCATTCGTAAAATGGGTAGAGCGCGGATTTGATTGCGTTACGAATAGGTCTTAACAATTTTGCGTTCCGCAATAAATGAAGCGATCGGCAGAGTCCCGGCTAGCGCCAACCAGATTACGCGACGGAGTTCCCAGCGCGCTTTGACCGAAAATTGCAGCGCAGTCAAAAGATAAACGGCATATACCCAGCCGTGGACAAAAGGAATCCAGGCGACCTTGCTCTTCCAATCTTCATTATTAAGGAGGTAGGCCACTGGCAGATCAACAAACCATAAAAGCAGTGACATTACTCCGGCGGTTAACGCCATTACTCGAAATCTCTTTACGGCACCGGTCATGAGGCAATCCTACGGCGATAGAACGGAAGGTAAAGAACAATCGCAGCCATGAGCCACCAGATCGCAACGTAGGAAATATGTTGCCAGTAATACCCAGCGATTCGTGAAACTGGAGTCGGAGGAACAACTCTTTCGCGCAGTAACTCACCATTGCGAGTGCGCTCTGATTTAGTAGCGATAAATCCGTCGTATAACTGCAGATCTACCAGCCCGACAATAACGCTGCTATCAAGACGCGAGATAACCCCTGGTTGATTATCTGCGCGATCATCATTTTGATGTGGCTGCAAAGTTCCCACCAGCGAGATCTTGGTGGACATCGCAACTTCAGGATTTAACAATCGATCTTGCCAAAGTCCACGTACAACCAATATCCCAGAAGGCGGAGTTAGGCCATCAACCTGTAAAAGAGCTACTTCCCAATCGCTGACTTTGCCATTTCTATCGCTCTGCCGTGGAGCTTTAAAATTAGCGATATAAAAACCGCTGACAGAAACTTGTTTATTCACATTTCTCGAATCAAGAGGCAGCGCGGGCGTAGCCAATTCATTTAAAGCGTAGACGTTGGGATCAACTATTTTTGCTGCGGCGTTACTCTCTTTTACGATCGCGGCGCGATCAAGCTGCCATTTGCCAAGACCAACCAGGGCCAATACAAGAACAAGAACAAGAAGTCCTTGGAGAAGCTTTTTAATTATCGCTCTGGTTTTCATTATTGCGAGCGTTCATTCGGTTGTAGCGCTTATAGAAATTGCGCAACAAAAGTGCAACAGTGATGCAGAGAGTGAGAACCGTGAGTGATCCAGCCCAACCCATATCAAATTCTGTTTGCATGCCATAATCTTGCCATGGATTTAGATTTCAATGACCGCTATGGCGTGCGCTCAACCAAAGGTTGGATCACACCTGCGATCGCTTTTGCCGTAATTGGTGGAGGTTGGCTGATTTGGGCGGCCTTGCATCATTCCGATCCAGCAATTCGCAGCGAAGTAATTTCATTTAACGTCACCGCAGAAAGAGAAATTTCAATCCGCTACAGAATTGATCGCACAGATTCAAATCAAATTGTGATCTGCACTTTGACGGCGCGCGATCTCGATAAAAATGTGATCGGACAGATTGATGACACCATCCCTGCCGGCACTGCCTACAGCGAGCAAACCACTGCGATTCCCGCACGATCTACCCCGGTTACCGCAGCAATTGTGCGTTGTCGCGCCAAATAATTACTTCGTATACCGTTGCACCTTATGAGTACCCCACAAACTTGGCTAACCCAAGAAGCTGCTGATCGTTTGCGCGGCGAACTCGCACACCTTGAAAGTGATGGCCGTAAGGAGATCACTGCAAAGATTGAAGCGGCGCGTGCCGAAGGTGATTTAAAAGAGAACGGCGGCTATCACGCTGCCCGCGATGAACAAGGGAAGATGGAAGCGCGCATCCGCCAGTTAAAGCAGATGCTTGAGAACGCGCATATCGGAACTCCCCCCGCATCTGCTGATGGAGTGGTCGGACCCGGAATGGTGATCACCGCAATCATTGCTGGAGATGAAGAGAAATTCTTACTTGGTTCACGCGAGATCGCATCAGGTGATCTAAGTGTTTACAGCGAAAAATCTCCACTTGGTGCTGCCGTAATGGGCGCAAAGATCGGTGAGACAGTTTCTTACACCGCACCAAATGGCAAAGAGATCAAAGTCGAAATTAAAGCAGCAACTAGTTACTGATTAAATCTTTAAGAAATACGATTTAAAAATTCGATTGTTCGATTCCAACTTAACTCAGCCGCTTCCTTATTAAATACTTCTGGTCTGTCGTTATTGAAGAAAGCATGAAGTGTGCTCGGGTAGTCAAAAGCCTCAGCGGTTCCTCCGGCCGAATTAATTTGGGAGACAGCTTCCACAATTGCACTAGCTTTTGAGGTACCGTCACCTTCACTGCAATGTATTTGCACTCGCTTCGACTTCATATTTTCCCAGTGCGGGCTATGTCGCTCCCAAGACTGCCCCGGGTAATAACCAACAGCAGTTGAAATATCCTCACAAATAGTTGCACTCCAAATAGCCAGCGCTCCGCCCATGCAAAAACCCAAAGTCCCAACTGATTTCGAATCAACTTCAGTTAACTCTAATAAGTATTTCGCGGCTGCAGTTAACTCTTGAGCTGCTTCATCAAGTTCTAACTCCATCAGCAACTTCCTGGCGGTGTCTGGTTCTTTCGCTACTTGACCGTGATAGAGGTCGGGTGCGAATGCAGCAAATCCTTGAGATGCCAGCCGATCCACAACATCCTTAATATGAGGAACTAGTCCCCACCATTCTTGAATGACAATTACTGGCTTAGCGCCCGCTTGTTTAGGAAGAGCCAAGTAACCCGAACCAGTGACTCCATTGAAGTCGAACTCAATATCTTTACCCATCGTGACTTCTCCTTTAATCCAACAAAGATGAATGCTTCTTAGGCAAAAGTTTGGAAGTTAGTGCGGCAATACCTAATAACAATACGCCTGATACTCCAAATACTCCAGAGGTTCCTAAGGCTAATGCTGTCAGCCCTACAGTGGCAGGGATTGCTGTTTGCCCAATTCTATTTGCACTTAATCGCAGCGCTAGCCAAGTATTTGCCGTTGCAGGTGGGACTGACAAAATTATCATTGTCATAGTGAGAGGCTGTCCTATTCCAATTGTAAATCCAAAGAGAATTACGAGTACTCCTAGAATGGCGATCGGTGAATCCATGGCAATGGCTGCCAGAAATATTCCAGCCAGCGCTGTTGAAATTACGATTAATTGTTTCCGACCATACATTTTTGAAAGTTTGCCGAGATAAAACCTTGAAGTCATTGATGAAAGTGCTCGCAAACTAAGAAGTACCCCAATGATTGAAGCAGAAATTCCTCTTTCAACGCCTAAAACAGGTAGGTAAATCGTAATAACATCAACGTTACCAATCACAATTAAACTCACTAGCATCGCAGTTGCCAAAATTGGTTTTGACTCTTTATCAACATTTTTTAAACTTTGCAGTAATTTTTCTTGCGGCTTAGATTTGAGTTCTTTCTTGATATCAAAATCGCGCGAAAGAGGGAGCGTGAGTAGTAAAAGTATGATCGTGCTTATCAAATATAAAAAGAAAAGCATCTGCGTATCAGGAATTAAATTACTTCCGCCAGCTACTAACAATAAAGCCGGCCCGATTGACTGCCCGATCGAGCCAGCAAATGTGTACATTCCAAATGCGTTGTCCAAATCTGATTTCCCAAGGGCGGCAATTTGACTCTGCTGGCCCACGACAAGCATTACGTGACCTAGTCCTAGAGCAAGAATCCAAACCTGTAGCCAAATGATTGAATTTGAGAGCGATAAGAGACCGACTCCAACCAGAATCATCAAGATTGAGCCACTGAGCAAGACTTTTGAATTGTGACCATTATCTGATGCTCTACCCACAAAGACTGAGAGTAGGAGTGGAAGAATTGAAAAACTGATTGCCATTGCTCCGATATAGGCAGGATTAATATCAAGCTCAATCGCCTTATAAATTGCAGCCGGGCGGGCGATATATGAAGAAATTTGTAGAAATGCTGCGTGAAAAAGTAAAACTTTAGATTTCGAAAATGTCTTTGATTTCATCAATGATCAGAATTCACGGGTTGTATCCCTAAGATGCCGCATGTTCTCCAGCAAGTCGTCCATATACAGAACCTGCCATTAGGCCGCCACCAGAAGGTGATGTGTAATAAAAAATTCCGCCTAACATTTCACCAGCAGCATATAAGCCAGCGATTGGTTTTTCATCACTTCCGAGAACTCGTGCAGACTCATCAACGCGGACACCCCCGAATGTAAATGTTAATCCTGCGGTCACAGTAAAACCATAAAATGGTGCCTGTGTAATTGGGTTAGCCCAATTAGATTTTGCAGGATTTAGATTATTTGTTCCCTTGCCATCTAGAGCATTAGGGTTGAAATTTGTCTTTAAATCTATAGCCGAATTATATTTTTCTACAGTAAGTTTGAGCACCTTCCCATCAATTCCCAACTTTTCACCAAGTTCTTCAATTGAATTTGCAACAACTTTTGAAACCATTCTTCCACTGTAATTAGGGTCTAGAAAATCCAGGACTTGCGAATCAAAAATTTGGTATGCAATAGAGCCAGGTTGGGAAATTATGTTGCTTCCAAACTTTCCATAAGTGTTATAGCCGAAATCTAGTCCCTCATCTAAGAATCTCTCTGCGTTTTTGTTTACCAGAATCCCTAGTGGGGTTGAATTCCTTGAAAATTCATTACCGCTATTTCGATCACCACTTTTTGGAGACGTGGCATCCCAACAAACAGCATGGGCGCCGCTCCAATGGCCGAAGGATTGCGCTCCGAATAGAAGGGCCATATCTATCCCATCGCCAATATTAGAAGTGGTGCCGCGAACTTTTGCAAGATCCCATCCTGGACCAAGAAATCTTGCTCTCTTCTCTGCACTAGCTCCAAAACCTCCAGATGCAAGGATTACCGACTTTGAATTCAATTCGATTAGCTCGCCATTAGATTTTATGGCACGAATCCCTCTTACTTTATGGCCGGGCTCACCAAGTAAGGCAACGGCGCGGGTTTCGTAGATAAATCGAACGCCAATCGATTCTGCTGCATCAACAAGTTTTTCGATTAGACCTGCACCACCGCCAGAAACCGCAATATTGCCACCGCTCACCTGATACCGGCCATTTACTTTTACATTTTGGCGTCCAAAGGTCCAATTAAATCTAACGCCCTTGTCATGCATCCACTTGATAGTTTCTTTTGATTTATTCACCATCAAAAGCGTTAAGGATGGGTCTGCTCGATATTCTGTAATCTCTGCCATTTCATCATAATAATTTGAAGTTGTGTAGGGAATGACGTCAAAATCTTGTTTACCATCAATTGCAAGTTCTGGTAAATCTTCACCTAAGTCCTGTGCTGATTCAAAGGTAAATCTCATCCAACCACCTGAAAAATAAGAGTTTCCGCCTTGTTGTTTCTTTAATGACTTCTCAACGACAAGAACATCGGCTCCCTTTTCGCGCGCCGCTATCGCTGCACACAAGGCTGCATTTCCAGATCCGACGATGATTACTTCTGCATCAAGTTGAGTCACTAAACACTCCTAATATCAAAGTTGATTCTAGTAACTCAGTTACGAGCTATATCGTTAGGAGGAGAAGTTGTAACTATAAAGACCAAATCTTCATCTCCAGTATTTTCCACAGAATGTTTTACCCCTGGAGGAACAAACATCGTGAACCCCTTGGTCACCACAAATCTTTCTTCACCGTAAGTCGCTACTGCAGTTCCTGAAATGAAATAGAAAATTTGCTCAGCAACTTCATGTACGTGTTCTGCAACTAGCCCTTTAATGGGATATCGAGAAATTCGGAAATCAAAATACTTGCTCCCTTGAAATTCCTCATTAACTAGGAATTTAGAAAAGCCTCCGAAGTGGCCAGGTGGCTCATTCCAGGGTAGTTCTCTGCTGTCTACGACGCCCATTTTCTCTCCTTATAATCTCTAAAAAGCCTACAAAATACCGACAGAAGGACCTAGCTTGAAACCAATGAACTTCCATTCAGTCATTTCTTCAATCGCATACTGAACACCTTCACGGCCAATGCCGCTGTATTTCATGCCGCCGAATGGATAGTTATCCTGTCTGTATCGTGAAGAGTCATTGATCCATACAGCGCCAGCATCTATATCTTTTCCAAATCTAAATGCTGCTTTTAGATCGTTGGTAAATACGCCAGCTTGAAGGCCAAAAATTGATGAATTAACGCGGTCAATTACATCATCATCTTCGGTAAAAGTCTGTAGTACTGCAATTGGTGAAAAAGCCTCGCTATTGGCAAGTGTTACCGAATCAGGAACATCAGATAGCAAAGTTGGTTTAATGGTTCTTTGAATCGACTCACCACCCATTAGAACTTTTGCGCCAGCTGATTTAGCTTCTTCAATCCAGCCTAATACTCGCTGGGCTTGAACTTGCGAAACCATTGGTCCAATTTCAACCGCTGGATCCATCGGGTCTCCAATTTTCATCGCTTCAGCTGCAACGATAAATTCTTTAACAAACTCATCTTTAATTGATTCGTGAACAAAGATTCGTTGTGCAGAAATACAGGCTTGGCCTGATGAGAGATAAGAAGAAGTTGCTAGTGTTTTAGCTGCAGCTTTAACATCAGCATCAGCTCGAACCACATTTGCGGCACTTGAGCCAAGTTCGAGAACTACCTTCTTTATTCCGGCAGCTTTGATAACAGCTAAACCTGCAGGAACACCACCCGTAATGCTCACCATGCGAACGCGTTGATCACGTACTAGTGGCTCAATGGCCTCATCAACTTCTCCGATAACCACATTGATTGCACCATCAGGCAATCCTGCGCGCTTAAAAGCAGCAGCAAGCCAAAGTGCAGACAGTGGAGTTTGATCAGAAGGCTTGATAATTACTGCATTTCCTGCAGCGATTGCCGGCCCCACTTTGTTAACCGTCAGGTTTACAGGCGAATTAGATGGAACTATCGCGACAATGATTCCAACAGGAACCTTGATAGCCATTCCAGTTCGATTTACACCACTTTCGACGATGTCCATTGGAGGGACTTGTCCTTGTTGCACCATTGCATAATCTGCCGCTAGATCTAAGAGAGTTGATGCACGGCCAATTTCTCGCGTGACATCGCGAATCGGCTTACCTGCTTCAGCCACTACGATCTCGATCAGCTCCTTGGAGCCTTTCCTAATCTCATCTGCGGTGCGACGCAATATCCCAGCTCTTTCGAACGTGGGCATATTACGAAGGTGGTTTTTAAATGCAGCTTGGGCGCTGACAATCGCATCTTCTGCATCTTGGCGCGAAGCCATCTCCATTACTGCAAGAGTTAAACCGTTGTATGGGTTTACAACGTCATATTTCTTGCCGCTTCTACCTGGACGCTCTACGCCATCGATCCAAATTCCACGAGTAGGAACTATGTCAGCCATTTAAATACCTCTCTTATTCGACAGCAGGAAGTGGGTATCCACCACGAGCGGTCATTGGAACATATGTGTCGCGTCTTACTTCTACATCTAGAAGGTAAGGACCCTTTGCAGCCATTGCTCTCTCGAGTGCAGCTGGTAAATCCTTAACTGATTTAACTTTCTCAGCCTTTAAGCCGCATGCATTTGCGATAGCAGAGAAATCAAGTTCGTATGGAGATCCATCTGCAAGCTTGAATCGTGTGAAGAAGTCTTGATTTGGCCCAAATCTTTTTGCCTGCGGTCCATCAACAGATGCCCAAGCAAAGTCATTTGCCACAATGTAAACAACTGGAAGATTCAATTCAACAATTGTTGGATAAATGTGAAGACTCATTGACATTGAACCGTCACCAGTGATTACCGCTACTTTTTTACCTGGAGCAGCCAGCGCCGCACCAGCAACTCCGCATGGACCAAAGCCCATAGATGCTCCGCCGAGAGAAGTTATAAATGTATCGGGCGCATAAGTTGGGAATTGCTGAATAATCCACTTTTGTGAATTTCCAACGTCGGTCATCATAATTCCATCTTTAGGTAGCGCCTTACGAATTTCTTGAGTTAGGCGGCCCGGTTCGATTGGATCTGAATCTGGATTAAAGCAATCTTCAACTTCTTTAACCCAAGAAGCACGAACTTCATTGATGGATGCCCACCACTCTTTATGCTCTGATGCTTTATGGTTTGAAGTTTTGATAAGTTCCAAAAGATCTTCGGCAACTGCAGCAACATCTCCAACGATTCCAATTTCGACTGGATAGTGTCTCGCAATTTCAACAGGATCAATATCAACTTGGATGAGCTTTGTTTTGGGGATTGAAAATACAGCGCCATCGGTATAGCCAGCTGTGTCTGTCTCCGAGAATCTGGTTCCCATCGCAAGAATTACATCTGCACTTCGCAGAGCATGATTTGCAGTTGTGGTTCCGACCCATCCGCTTACGCCTAGATACAATTTATTTGAATCTGGAACTACGCCTTTACCCATAGAGGTTGTGACAACTGGAATGTTAAGCGCTTCCGCAAGGGCGATAATTTGCTTGCTCGCCTTTCCGCGGTTAGTTCCTCCACCTGCAAGAAGAACTGGGCGCTTAGCTTTCGAAATTAATTCGAAGGCGCTCTTAGTTGCAGCGGCATCACCACGAGTACGAGAGTTTGGAACAAAATCGAAGACATTTTCAGGAAATTCGACTTCTGCCAACTCAGTGAAGGCTTCTTGCGTAATATCAATATGAACTGGACCTGGACGTCCACTTACAGATTCTTTATATGCCTTGAGAAATACTTCTAGCAACTTTTCAGGCTTATTTACTGTCCAAGATCTCTTTACGCTTCCTCGAAATATATCTGCAGTTCCTGCGTCACGTGAGTGCACTAACTCCTGGAATGCGCCTCGTCCCTGAGTCTTAGTCCATGCATCTCCAGTAATTACTATCATTGCTGAAGAGTCAAGCATTGCACTCATCACGCCGGTGAGAGTGTTTGCAGCACCAACGCTGTTGTGGGCTAGAACAACAATTGGCTTATGTTTAATTCTAAAATAAGCATCTGCCATATAGCCAGAAGTTTCTTCGTTGCGAACCATAATCGCAGTAATACGGTCTTTACGTTGTTTTAAAGCATCTAGAAGATCAAGAACAGTATGACCTGGTACGCCAATTACGTACTCAACACCCAGGCGAACTAGGGATTCTGCGACAATATCTGCGCCTCTGAGTTTTTGCATTATTTTTCCCTTCGCTTCTCAAACAGACAACGGTTGCTTGTTTGATTTTTCTACTGCACTTGCCTTTTCTGAATTTTTCCTTTTAAGAGACTTTTGAACAGAAAATCTTGAGTTCGCTAAATGTTGGCGAATTAGCGCTTCCGCAGTGGGAATATCTCTATGAATCATGGCTTCGAGAATTTCTTTATGTTCTTCATATGCTGCTCGGGCGCGCTCAGGAATATAACCAGATTGTCTGCGAGCAATCTTTAACTTGCAGTTAACGAGCTCCAAGGTCTGAGCCAATTCTTTATTCTCCGCCAAATCGCAAATTGATTTATGGAAATCTACTTCGACTGGATAGCGGCCACCATGCTCAATCATTGAAGTTCGAGTTACAGATAGCATCTCTTTTAATGAGTTTAACTTTTCATTCGAAGCTTTCTCGATAGCCAGGCGAATTGCAGATACTTCAAGGGCTTCACGAACTTCATAAAGTTCTATGATTTCTTCGGCTGAACGCTCAACGACGAAGGCACCCCGGTTGGGCACGATGAACAAAAGTCCTTCGGTTACCAATTTTTGGAAAGATTCTCGTACTGAGGTACGGCTGACCGTTAATTCTTCAGAAACCGCTAGATCGCTTATTCGCTGGCTTGGATGATGGAACCCATCCACAATTTGGCGGCGCAGGGTTCGGACAGAATAATCGACGGCTTCTGCCCCAGAAGCTTTTACCTTTTTTCTATTAGGCATTTCGCTTTTCTATCCCTTCTCTTAAGAAATCTGTTAATGGAGCCTGTTTGTTGAATATAGATTGTTGACAATTTGAAAGTCAATGCACTTTATATGAATTCGTAGTGATTCCTATCTCGTCGTATCTTTAAAAAGTTCGACAGGAACATGGACCACGCCATCCATAATCGCTCGGGCAGTGCGAACAACCGACACTTTTAAGATCTCTGTGGCATCCCCAGGTGCATGGTGAACAACCGTCTCCATAATTCCTGAAGGATGACCAAGCCGAACTGCTGTTCTGCCATCTGAAGAAGCCTTTAACTCCATTAGATCTGAAACAACAGTTCCTGGTAAAAGACTTGCAACGCTTGTGCAGATACCCGCAGTGATCTGACACGCTTTATGTGGGGTTCGAATTGAAAACATCCGAACTACTAGATCCACTTGACTCTTTAAAATCGTTTTTGAGTCGGATGTTTGATAGTCGGTTGCAGCTGACATTAAACCAATCTTTGGAAGACCTGGTGTCTCGGAAGACGCTAACTCTGCTCTTTCAGTTAGCCCAAGCCAAACGGCAACCTGGCTTCGTATCTCTTCCACAACTGCAAGTATCTGCGGTGATGCTTCAATCTCTACAGGAAGCTCTAGCCCAGTCATCCCTATCGAAGACGCCTTCACAAATACAGTTGGGTTGGCCGCATCCACAACTGAAATTTCAATTTCTCTTCCATCTTTGAGAATAACTCGGTCTTTCAAATTACCGGTTGGGAGAGTTTTTCCGGTGATTGCTCCGGTTGGTGACTTGAAATCTAACTCAATACGCGCACCAGGCAATGTGAAACCAGCGATGTAAGTATCTCCGCCTATTGCAGCTCTGCTACCAAATACTGGAACCTGTGCATCGATTATCTTTCCAGTATTAACATTGTTTATTCGAACCGTGGTGACAGAACCATCACTATTTGCCTTAACCAAACCTTTATTAATTGCATAAGGTCCCACTGCAGATGAAATATTGCCACAATTGCCACCCCAGTCAACAAGATCGCTGGTGATATCGACTTGAGCAAATAAGTAGTCAACATCAGCTTCTGGATGTTGAGACTTAGAAATTATAGCAACTTTACTTGTCTGCGGAGTTGCCCCACCAAGTCCATTTATTTGACGGGCGTCTGGACTTCCCAAAATGTTAGTAAGAATTTTTCCAATGGAATCACGCTCTGTTGGCAGATCACTAGCAGAGAAGAAAACTCCACGGCTAGTTCCTCCACGCAATATCGAACATGGAACTTCGACTGTTTCAAGGTTTTCAGACATTTATGCAATCCTGCCTTCAAGAAATAGGGTACCTAGGTCAACTTTGCTTTCCAGGTCTTGCGGATTGCCTTCAAATCTAACGTCTCCAAGCACAAGAACCACTACGTGGTCAGCAACAGAAAGTGCTTTGCGTACATTCTGTTCAACCACAAGAATGTTGACACCGTTATCAGCCAATGCCTGAACACGATCGTAAATAAAATCAACCATTTTTGGAGATAAACCTAAGGAAGGTTCATCCAAAAGTAATAGCTTGGGGCTCTGCATCAACACTTTAGCGATTGAAAGCATTACCTGTTCTCCACCAGAAAGGTTTCCAGCAAATTGTTTTCTGCGTTCGGAAAGAATTGGAAGAAAATCAAATGCCTTCTGTAAACGCTCCTGAACCACGTTTTTATCTTTAACAGAGAAAGCATTTATTACTAAGTTTTCTTCAACCGTTAGCAGCGGGAATACAACTCGTCCCTGTGGGACCATCGTCATTCCTTCGTATACCAATTTATTGGCAGGATAATTGGTTACATCTTTACCATCGAGAACGACGTTACCTTCCCAGGTTTTAATCAAGCCTGAAATTGACTTCAATAGTGAGCTTTTGCCTGAACCATTAGGTCCAATGATTGTTGTAATGGATCCACTAGGAACTGACATATCAATACCGTGGAGCGTTTCCAGTTTTCCGTAACCTGAAACCAGTTTTCGAACTTCTAAAATATTATTAGTGTCCACCGAGGAATACCTCCTTCACTCGAGAATCATTAACAATTACATCCGGTGCACCATGCATCTCAATCACACCGTTAGTGACAACGGCAATGCTGTCGCAAAGTTTGGCGACCATAGGCAAGTTGTGCTCAATCAAGACAATTGTTAAACCTTCAGATTGAAGCTTGCGAAGATGTTGCATCATCTGATCAATTAGCCCTGGATTAATTCCAGCGAATGGCTCATCTAGCAATAATATTTTAGGAGAGTGCATTAGAACTTGGGCAAATTCAAGTAACTTCGACTGCCCATAAGATAACGTTGAAGCCTCATCATTTACTAGCCCGCTCAAGTGTACAAATTCTAATAGTTCAATCGCTCTTTCATTTGAATTTCCTTTTTGATTCTTCGAATTTGAAGCGAAAACAAGCAAATTTTCAGCAACAGTCAGATTGCGAAATATGCGGGTCAACTGGAAGGTACGAATCACGCCTTGGCGTGCCAGCAAATGTGGCATTAATTTGCTTACATCTTTACCTTCAAAAATAATTTTGCCTTCATTTGCTTTTTGATATCCAGAAATAATGTCAAAGAGAGTCGATTTGCCTGCGCCATTTGGCCCAATAATTCCGGTGATTTTTCCTTCCTCAATCTCAAGATTAATCCCTTTGAGGACATCAAGGCCTCCAAAAGATTTCTTAACATTTTGAATGCTCAAAATTGAACTGGCCATGGTTACCAACCCACAATCTTGCGCCATTTAGGAGAATTTCGAAATAAACCAAGGATTCCATTTGGCATAAAGAGCATAAGAACGATCAGAATAACTCCATAGAGGGCTATATCGGTTCCTGGTCTTTCTGTGAATGTGCTTGCGAGTAATTGCGATACTGGAATCAAGATTATTGCGCCCAGTGTTCCCCCCAAGTAACTATTCATTCCGCCAAGTACGGCGACGAGAATAATTTGTACTGAAATACCAAGGCTCATTACCGTACTTGGGTCCAGAAAGAGAATGAACTGTGCGAAGAATGTTCCAGCGGCGGCAGAAATAACTGCCGCAAGAATAAAGGCGGTGAGTTTTGCTTTGAGCACGCTGATTCCACCACGGGCGGCTGCAATTTCGTCATCTCTAACAGCTAACATTTCAAAACCCGCACGAGAGCGCCGTAGTTTATATGAGATGAATACGGTCAATATCCAGATTATAAAAATTATGTAGTAATAGACAGTGCGATTAGGAAATTGAAAATTTAGAGGATTTTCTTCGTATTTAAGCGGTATACCCTGAGATCCACCGGTAATTGTAGAAAAGCTCGTGGTTATCTCAAAAATGATAAGGCCCAGTGCGACAGTACCAAGTGCGAAATAATCACCTTTTAGTCCATAACGAAACAGTGGATAACCAATCACCGCGGCAATCAAGGCAGAAAGCAACATTCCTGCAATCAAACCAATCCACGGTGAAATATCTAATTTCATATAAAGAAGCGTTGAGGTATAAGCGCCAATACCAACAAAAGCTGCCTGGCCTATTGAGTGTTGGCCAGCGTATCCACCGACTATTCCCCAGGCAGTTCCCAAAGTTGCATAAAACATTATCAAGATTCCGACTTGGACAAAATAAAATCTAACATCGAATGCAACAGGAAAAGCAAGGATTCCAATCAAGATAACTGCAATTCCTAGAAAAGCCGGCCATCCTGCACTTTGTAGACCTGGAATTGTCAGAATGCTAGATGCTTCGCTAGTAGCTTTCTTATTTCGCATTCTCATATTTAGGACACACGCATCTTTCTAATGAAGATTCCTTGTGGACGGAAAAGAAGAGTAATAAGAAATATTAAGAATAAAATCGCCACTGAAAGTTGATTGCTTACATACACTGCGAAAATGTTCTGTGTAACACCTAAAAATACGCCTGCGATTGCAGCTCCTTGAACATTTCCCAATCCACCGAGGACAACCACAATAAAGGCGATAACACCGAATTGTTCACCCATTAATGGATAGATGTCATAAATTGGAATCATTAAGACGGAGGCAACCCCAACCATGGCGCTTCCGATTGCGAAAGCAATTGCATAAACTCGCTTCACATCAATTCCAGCCAGCAAGGCAGAATCAGATTGTTGAGATACTGCTCGAATTGCCGTGCCCATTTTGGATTTATTCAAGAAAACGAAAAGTAGGAAAATAATTATTGCGGCGCCCAATATTGCTATGGCGGCGCTAACGCCAACACGAATACCTAGAAAAGCAAATGTGTCATATCCAGCAAATGACTGCACAAATCTGATGTCTGGACCCCAAAGGGCGAGTGCGCCATTTTGAATTAGAAGTGAGATTCCAAAGGTAATCAGTAACTGACTAGTGCGCTCTTGCTTTAATACAGGATTAATCAAAGTAGTTTGGATCAAATATCCGAGAAGAGCCATTCCTACCGCAACAATTGGCAAGGTTAGATAAGGATCTATACCAAGCCAAGTGACTATCCAATAAGAGAAGTAGGCGCCGAACATCAAGAGCGCACCTTGAGCAAAGTTAATTATCTTAACTACGCCAAAGATGAGATTGAGTCCAGCGCCTACTAAAGAGTAGATCCCACCCAATACCAAGCCGCTGACCAATACAGAGGCAAACATTGGGTGGGAACCTACTTTCTCTTAATTATTTAACTACATGGATCCATGTAGTTTTGGATCAATTACTTGCGCTTGTCCCAAGTAACCATTGGAGCAATTGGAGTAGAGCTTGCAAGTCCTGCAGGCCAAACGACCTTCAAGCTTCCGCTCTGCCATTGCATGATTACTGATCGTGCGCGTTCATTTTCACCCGGTGTTGACTTGGATGTGTTTGAGAATTTCACACCAAAGCCTTGTGGTGTTCCACCCTCTTTGATGTTGGTTCTCATTGCTGAAGCAATGATGCCCTTTGCTGTCAAAGTGGTATTTTTGTAAGCGAAAGCGCGTGGCAACACATCGGTAACCAATGTATATGCGCCGCCGATTCCATCACCACAGTGAACTGCGCAAGGATGACCTTCTGAAGCTGCGAAAGCCTTTACCCACTCTTTTGTGAGTGCAGCAACCGCTGGGTCCAAGCCATCATAATTCATTGTTGCTAAAGCAGGAGCTTCAACATCGTATACGCCTTCAACCCCGGCTGCACCAAACTTAGCAACGAATCCTGCTCCGCCGATTCCTGAAGAACCAACAAGTGCATCAACGTTGAAGTTTTGTTGCTGTGCGGTCTGCCAGAAGAGCAGAGCATCTGCAGCATCTGGTGTTAAGAAGAGTACATCTGGTTTTGCAGCTTTTAGCTTCAAAATTGTAGGAGTTAAGTCAGTCGAGGTGACTGGATAAACTTCCTTTGCAACAACATCTAGACCTTTTTTCGTGAACAATGAGTTCACAGCATCGCCAACACTTGTAGCAAAAGCACCATCATTATTTGCAATTGCGATTCTTAGTGACTTTGCAGGCTTACCCAACTTCTTAGCTAAGAAGTTGACAGTGAAGTCATAATCAGCGGCTGCATATGTTGCAGATACACCAACTGTGCGAAGGAAATTTGAATAACGCTGAGAGTTAACAGTTGGGGATACTGCTCCAACTTCCCAAAGGATTACGTTATTACGCTGAGCAACAGGGGCGATTGCCGCAGCAATTCCTGAACTGTATGAGCCGATAATAATTTGTACGCCATTTTGATCAATCAGGCGCTGCGCTGCAGTTGCTCCTTCAGCAGGGCTGCTCTTTGAATCACCCTTGAAAATTTCAATAGGGACTCCTTTAATTCCGCCTTTGCTGTTGGCCCACTTTAGAACCATTTCAGCGCCGACAGATTGGTCTGTTCCCAGCAGCGCCATTGGCCCTGTTGTTGGGAAGAGAAGACCGATCTTTATTGATTTAGTTGCAGCAGAAGCTTGAGGCATGGCTGATACTGCTAAGCCGAATACCGCAAGAATTGCTAGTCCGCTTGTTAACTTTTTTTTCATTCACGCAACCCTTCTCGCATTTTTGTCGCGCTTAACAGCGCAAGCTAATTGAGTGTAAATTGTTGACTATTTATATGTCAACGGGTTGCGAGAATTCTTTTGTGGCTGATTAGTCTGGGTTTAGGCTCAAATAAGCCTCTATATCTTTTCGTTATAAACCTTTGGTCTAATCAGAAGAGCGCTTATATTTTCTAACGCTCAGTGGAATAAAGATGGCCATGATAATAATCATGTATAAAAATGATGTCAGAAGTGGATTCTCACTTGGGAATGATCCCGCTGTTGCACCGAACTGATTTTCCAGACCAAAGAGTGATCGGCAGCCGGCAACCATTGTTGAAACTGGATTCCACTCAGCAAAGTATTGAAGTGCGCGGGGCATTCCTGTAGTTGGCGCGAAGGCATTGGATAAGAAGGTAAGCGGGAATGTAATTATGAAACTTACGTTTTGGACCACTCGAGCATCTGAAGCAGATAATCCAACAAAGATTCCAACCCAAGAAAGTGCGTAACCAAAAAGAAGTAGAAAAACGAATCCGATTACAACATTTAGTAGGCCAGATGTTGGACGCCAACCAACCATAAATCCTGCGATACCCATCACCGCAAGAACCACGATATTGAGTAAGGAATCCCCAAGAGTTCGACCCAAAACAAGTGCCGATTGTGAAATTGGTAGAGATCTAAAGCGATCGATCAGACCTTTCTTCATATCTTCAGCTAAGCCTGATGCGGTTCCAGCCAAAGTAAAGGCAACGGTCTGTACAAATATTCCGGGCATTAGAAGTTGAACATAGCCGCCTGGCTGATCGGTTGAAATTGATCCACCGAATACATAGCGGAATAAGAGAACGAACATCACGGGCTGGACCGTTGAAAAAATTAAAACTTCAGGTACGCGAGTTAATAAACGCAACTGGCGTTGCGTAATGATCATCGTGTCTTTAAAGGCGCTCATTTCTTTGCCTTCTTTCTACGTCCAGTTACTTCGGGTTCTTCAACTTTCTCCTCCGCGGCGTGGCCGGTAAGGGATAAGAAAACGTCATCAAGTGATGGGCGCTTTAAGCCAACATCTAGCGGATGAATTCCGGCAGCATCTAGCGAACGAAGTGTTTCGATCAACGCAGTTGCGCCTGTCGAAACCGGGGCCGAGATCATACGCAGGCCTTCATCTAGGCTCGCTTTGTTTCCGCTGACTGTCGCGATTACTTCCATTGTCTTTGCAATGTTTTGGCTCTCCACAACAATCTCTAAACGCTCGCCACCAACTTGTTTCTTAAGTACATCCGATGTTCCACGAGCAATTACTTTGCCATGATCAATAACGGCTATTTCATCGGCCAATTGATCTGCTTCTTCTAAATACTGCGTGGTCAAAAGCAAAGTAACTCCACCCTTTACCAACTCTTCAATAACGCTCCACATTTCTTGGCGACCACGTGGATCAAGTCCTGTTGTTGGTTCATCCAGAAAAAGCACCTTTGGCTTAACAATCAGTGATGCCGCTAAATCTAGGCGGCGGCGCATTCCACCTGAATAAGTTTTAATTGGTCGCTTCGCGCTATCAGTTAATGAGAATCTTTCTAACAACTCTTCCGCGCGAGCTATCGATGCTTTTTTACCTAAGTGATAGAGCTGACCAAACATAACTAAGTTATCCCAGCCGGTTAAAATCTCATCAACTGCTGCATATTGACCAGAAAGCCCAATTACTTCACGTACTTTTTCAGGATGCTTGATTACATCGATTCCACCAACCATGGCCCGACCAGAATCAGGTTTTAAGAGCGTTGCAAGAATTCGCACACATGTTGTCTTTCCTGCGCCATTTGGGCCAAGCACGCTTAATACAGTGCCTTCCTCAACATCAAGTGACAAGTGATCTAGGGCACGAACAGCACCATTACGATAAGTTTTTACTAAGTCTTCGGCTATTACTGATTTCACGGAGTAAACTTACCGACATTGCATTACTTATTGCAAACAAAATAGCGTTTCTTGAGAGGTCTAGATGTCTAGCCATGGCCCAGTGAAAGAGCATTCCCATAAAGAGATAATGATTATCCTCAGCGGATTAATGACCGGCATGCTTTTGGCGGCTCTTGATCAGACCATTGTTTCAACAGCACTTAAGAGCATTGTTGAAGACTTCAACGGGCTTAACCATTACACCTGGGTAGTTACCGCATACCTTCTTACATCAACTGCATCTACACCTTTGTACGGCAAAATTTCGGATATTTACGGACGCCGAATAGTTTTCCAATTTGCGATTGTTACCTTTTTAATTGGTTCTTTCCTTGCCGGTGCTTCGCAGGATATGACGCAGTTAATTGCTACACGCGCACTGCAAGGTCTTGGCGCAGGCGGACTTATGGCGTTAACTTTTGTAATTATTGGTGACATAGTTCCGCCTCGTGAACGCGGTCGTTACCAAGGTTACTTCGGTGCAGTTTGGGGTCTTTCATCTGTTGCTGGCCCATTGCTAGGTGGCTTCTTCTCAGATCACGCGAGCATTCTTGGCATTACCGGTTGGCGTTGGATTTTCTATATAAACATTCCTTTTGGTATTGCTGCACTGGCTATTACCTCCGCCGTACTGCATATTCCAAAAGTTAAGCGCGATCACAAAATTGATTACATCGGTGCTCTGCTGATGGTCACAGCTGTTTCTTCAACTCTTCTCGCGGTTTCAATCTATGGACCAGAACGTGGCTGGGGTAACGCAACAACGCTTACTTATTTATTTAGTGGAATTGCACTTTCCATAATCTTCTTATACTGGGAAACAAAAGTGCAAGAACCAATCTTGCCTCTATCACTTTTTAAGAATCACACCTTTTCATTGACTTCTGCGCTTGGATTTATCATTGGTGCGGGCATGTTCGGTGCCATCGTGATGTTGCCGCTGTATCTGCAAGTTGTTAAAGGCGATACCGCAACAGAAGCTGGCTTGAAATTGATTCCATTTATGCTCGGAATCGTCTCTACTTCGATTTACAGCGGTAAAGCCATCACAAAACATGGTTATTACAAGCGATTCCCAATCATCGGAACCGCTGTGATGACAGTTGGTATCTTGTTGATGTCAACACTAGACACCACCACGCCTTTCTGGCAGCTTTCTATTTATGCAATTATGGTCGGCGCAGGTCTTGGCTTTTCGATGCAGACTATTGTTATCGCTTTACAGAATTCAGTTGATTACAAAGATATGGGCGTTGCAACCAGTTCAAATACATTCTTCCGCTCATTAGGTAGCGTATTTGGCACAGCAATTTTCGGAACCATCCTGACAAATCGCTTAGGCCATTATCTAAACGAAAACTTTAAGGAGTTGGCTGCAACGAATCCAAGTGCTGTCGTTGGATTTGATGCCGCTAAACTTGAAGGAATTCAAAGCAATACTGCCGTATTGCAGACAATGCCACCGATCATCAAGACGACTGCTTTGGAAGCATTTGTAAGTTCATTCCAAGTTGTATTCTTAACCGCAGCGCCAATCACTGCCGCTGGATTCGTCTTAGCGCTCTTCCTCCGTGAAACCGCGCTTCGCACCAATAAGGATTACGCTGCGGCTCGTGAAGAATCTGCTGGCGAGACTCTGGGATAGAGAAAATTGACTTCTAAAGAAAAAAATAGATTTTCCAATCCTTTTTCGGAGTTTCCGCGAGAGGTTAGTGTTCTTGTCTTTGCCTCTTTCTTTGTTGCTGTCGGATTTGGAATCATCGCACCAACGCTGCCGCTATTTGCCCGCTCATTTGGCGTAAATAACGCACAAGTCGGCTCCATTCTTTCCGCCTTTGCTTTTGCAAGATTTGCGAGTGGGCTGATTTCAGGAAAGCTAGTTGATGTATTTGGTGAAAGATTGGTATACACAATTGGGATTGGATTTGTAGCAGTATCTTCTTTTGCTGCAGCAATGTCACAATCATTTGAACAGCTACTTGCCTTTCGTGCTGCAGGCGGGTTCGGATCCTCAATGTTCTCGGTTGCCGCCGGTTCGATTATTCTGCGCGCCACTGATGACTCACGCCGAGCTCGTGCACAATCGCTATATAACAGCAGTTTCTTATTCGGAATGATGGCGGGTCCAGTTATTGGTGGATTTCTAACCGCGATATCACTTCGCGCGCCACTTTTTGTATACGCAATTCTCTTAGTCATCTCAAGTGCTGCCGGTGGTTTTTTACTGCGTAATTCGGTACTCGCTGCACGACCAACCGAGAAAATTGCAAACGAGAAGGGTTTATTGCGTGAAGCACTTACTAGTAAGCCATATTTAATCGCTCTTACAATTTCATTCTGCAGTGCGTCAATTCTCTTTGGTATGTCACGTTCAATCTTGCCGCTCTTTATGGTGGAAGATATGAAATCCACTGCTGGATACCTTGGGCTCGGCTTTACTATCTCGTCAGTTATTCAAGGTGCGCTACTACTGAAAGCAGGCGGACTCTCGGATTCAAGAGGTAGAAAATACTCTGCACTCTTAGGAACCGCTCTTTTGGGAATTTCAGTTCTAGTTTTAGTTGGAACCGTTAAGCCCTGGATGTTCTTGCTTTCTATGGTCATTGGCGCATTTGGCTCAATCTTCCTGGCATCTACTGCGGCAATCGTGGGCGATGTTATGAAAGGCAAAGGTGGACAAGTAATTGCTGTTTTCCAAATGGCTGGTGATGCGGGAGCAATGATTGCACCGATCGCGCTTGGCTTTATCGCAGATCACTACGGCTTCCGTCCCGCATTTGCTGTCAGTGCAGGCTTAATGTTTTTCGCATTTTTAGTAGCAACAAAATTGCCCGAGACGCGGGCTTCGCATCTCGGGCAATCTCGCTAATTTCTAGCTGATTTTATCTAGTCACTGTTACGAAGGATTGAGAGCAATCTCAAAACTTCCATATACAACCAGACGATTGTGACCATCAAACCAAATGCCATACGCCATGACTCCTGTTGTGGAGCGCCAGCGGCGATTGTGCGTTCGATCTGATCAAAATCTAGTACCAAGAAGAATGTTGCAAGTGCAACAGCAGCTACAGCTACTAGTAAGCCTGTCGCCCCACCTGGACGACCAGTGAACACAGTGATGAGAGAGAAAACCACGTAACCCATCAATGCTCCGAGCATGATGCGAGTGAACTTAGGAGTTACGCGAATTTTGCCGCTACGGTAGGCAACCAAGATTCCACCGAAAGCACAAAGTGTTCCGATTACAGCCTGGCCAACAATGCCTGAATAAGCCTCGTTGTAAATGCGGCTAATTGTTCCGAGTGCAAGTCCCTGTGCAGCTGCATATGCAATTACAAGTGGAACTCGAACTTTCTTTGAAAAAATATTTACCATTGCAAGAACAAAACCGCCGAGGAAACCAACAAGTGCAAGCCCTGGGTTGTTTGCACCCCATGCAAATGCACCGACTGCGACCAAGACTGCAAACAAAGTAGCAGTGCGCATCACAACATCGTCCATAGTCACACGACCGGTGCGAAGTGAAGACGCTGCTGGAGCTGCATAAGTTGTTTCTAGTGAATCGTTATCGAGACGTGTGGCATCCATTTGAGCAAAACCACGGTTCGAACGAGTTAGTACTGGATTTGAACTGCGCACTAATTTCCCTTTCTAGGAAATCCGCCCCTTTCAGGGCGGGTTAAGTAGTACAAATCTAAAGGTATTTTCCTGAGAATTTCATTTGAAAGCGTTTTGACGCTCATTTTGAGCGTATCAAGTCGGTGTGAGTCTGAGTCAGATTCCTGACTTAGGCAAGATGGGCTATTTAGCCTTAACGCTTGTCAATCTCTCTCCATCAAATCTGACTGTAAGAGTAAAACCAGCCAGCTTCCGAGAAGTTAGGATCGAAGCATCTCCAAATTCACTTGTTTCAACTTTATAAACGATCGATTTAGAACCCTTTTTTGTAGCAGTGATAACTAACTGCTCTTCAACGATATTTGAACTGAGTTCAATTCTGTACTTCCCATCCGATCTCTTCGTGACTTTCAGAATTGCATAGAAGTCTTCTTCAGCGCCATCATCTTCAATAGTTGGGGGAACTGGTTTTGGAGTGTTTGTTGGGGTTGTCGAAGGAGTATTTGTTGGGGTTGTCGAAGGAGTATTTGTTGGGGGTGTCGAAGGAGTATTTGTTGGGGTTGTCGAAGGAGTATTTGTTGGGGTTGTCGAAGGAGTGTTTGTTGGGGTTGTCGAAGGAGTGTTTGTTGGGGTTGTCGATTCAGGTATGTAAATTGAAAGTTTTTTCAAATCATCCAATAGAGAATTTCTAACGTCGAGTAACGAATTTGCAGTGTCCAATAAATTAGAAAAACTCTGACACTCTTTATTGAGAGTTAGATAGTAAGGCAATTTCTCTATCCAAGTATTTAAGTTGACTGCTATCGAATAGAGGCCTGCTGCGATTGCATTATATTCGACTTGCTTCTGTTGCAGATTGAGTGACTGAAAATTATTTATTCGTGCTCTAATATTTGCAAGTTGAATGTCACTTTCTTTCAACGATAGTGCGGTGTCTTGAGATTGATTTACACAAAATTTCTGTATATCAAAAGAAGTAGGAGGGTCAACTTCGGGTTTAATGTAGTTTTCTATCCTCATATTTGAAATTTCATATTCTGCCCACGCGGCAAGTGTGGCTTTATAAAATCCAAAATATTCTGGAAGGGGATTTGCGAAATATTCAGCAGGTGGCTCGGGACGTAATTTTATGTATTGATATCCCCCACCATCACCGAATTTTGCCCAAACCGCCTGAATAACTAAATCAGAAAAGGCAGCCTGCGCCTCTTGCGCAAACACAGTAAACGATTTGACCTGATCACTTTGATTCGTTGTACCTAATATGGTTATTTTAGGTCCATAGATTGGCCCTGTGACACCTTTCCAAAATACCCAAGTTCTATAAACTCCTGGCTTTGCAGTGACAGGTATAGGAATATTTGATTTATATAATCCGCTGGATGAATCACCTTTTACGATTCCTAGTGTCCAGCCGATTGATGAATATTCTTCACCAAATGGTCCTGGATCTTCCCCAAATTCACCAATTCCAGCTCCTAGTCCGGCGGTTGGCTTACTCCCAGCATTTCGAACCAAATAATAAATTGTTGCAATTCCACCAGGAGACACAGACTGACTGTAAAGTGAAACATCACTTATTGAAATTGCTTGTACATCAACATATGGCAAGACGTTGAATGTGAAAGTTGGATAATTTGCTTTCTCAAATACCGAATCACCATAAAATTGAAAAGTTCCACTACAGCTTCCCGGCGTTGATAGTGAGTAAGTCAAAATGAAAAACTTATAACCTTCTTTTTGAGTGCTTATACTTTCAACAGGTTGACCGGGGCAACCAGACCCCCCAGATCCTTTAAACGGAAGATCTACATCCAAACTCATCCTGCCCGAAGGTAGCTTTGTTAAGTCTGTTGGTTGAACGTAGGCATATATCTGAACAGAAGCCTTTCCATCAGAACCCAAACTGATCTGAGTAGGTGCATCAATAACAACCTTTGTTGGTATCAAACTTACAGGTGGTATTGGACTTGATACTTTTACACAGCCAATTGATTGTCCCAGGGCTAAATTGCCAGCCCCATCTCTTGCATCAAATCCAACGCAGTACTGATCATCTTTACTTAATTTTTCGTAAATTACCAAACCAGTACATTGCCAGAATCCATCTTTCTCGTTGCCGTCATAACGTTGACAACGTTTTTTGGAGATTGGCGCTCCAATTGGTTCCGATAATGCGTAATTAGCATAAAAATATGCATTTACATCAATAGTCCCAACATTGTCCGTAATTCTTACTTTTACAGAGACTTCCTCACCATAGGAAATCAGTGTCTTTGAAATGCCACTATTCCTCCAATCCACCTTAGGCGCTTCAGTATCAGGTGGTGGGGTCGGTGTTGGTGTTGAGTCGTCAATGAATACGATCTGCTTTATTGTTTGAACAGAATCTATAGTAACTGTAATAGTTGAGGTTCCAATGATGCCATCTGCAAAAAGATAAGCGAAGCTAATGTTATTCGCGCTACGCACGAATGAAATTACTCTTCCAATGCCCGTGAAGCTTTGTGCGGGACCAACTATACCTGGCCCTGTAATCGAGATTACTGCAGGTGATGTTCCCGCTGGTATTTGAATTCTCGCGACAGGAATCATATTGAAAGTTTTTTGTAAACTTTTAGTTGCATCCTTTGATATTTCTGAAGTCGAAAGTGGGTTTGAGGTGTCTATATAGACTGCAGAATTAGAAACTGGTGTTGGTGTCGGTGTTGGTGTTGGAGTTGGAGTTGGTGTTGGTGTTGGTGTTGGAGTTGGAGTTGGTGTTGGTGTTGGAGTTGGTGTTGGTGTCGGTGTTGGTGTTGGTGTTGGAGTTGGAGTTGGTGTTGGTGTTGGTGCTGGTGTTGGTGTTGGTGTTGGTGCCAGCTTGGTAAATGTTATGTCTTGAATAACCGCACTAGACGAAGCATTCGCGAACTGAGCGATGACTGCATAAGTGTAAGTTCCTGCAGTAGATGGGGAAATTGATGGAGTTAGGATTAAACTAACGACTTCATTTGCAGCTGTTGGAGTTAATGTCCCACTTCCCCCGGATAAGACTGGTGTGGAAGCGCCTGCAGGAAATGACTTTAAGACCATTTGGATTGTCGCTACATCCGAGATCGATGTTGCTAAATATTTCAGCGCTACGTAACCGCTTATTGTCGAATCGGATGAAGCTGAATTGACTGTAAGAGAAACGCCAACAGGGTCTGCTTTTGCGACTGGATTGAGTATAAAACTGAAAATTAGCGCAGTAAGTAGTATGGCTTTACTTCGCATGCCTCAAATCTACAGGCTTTACCGAAAATCTCTAGCGGTTAGTTCATCCACCTTCACGCTCAAATGAAACAACTGGTGAAGTGCTTTAACCCAAAGACGGTGAAAGATGGGGAGGGCTACTTCTTTTTATACCCAGCAGGACACTTAGGTTTAATTGCAGTTACTTTCTGGGTCACTTTGCCTTTGATACAAGTGATGGTGGTTTTCTTAAGATTAGGAATAGTGACTGTATTTTTTGTTGAGTTAATTGGAGCAGTCTGTTGTGCCACAAAAGCCTCTGCTTCTTTGAGTAAATCTAGATGTTTATGAACAGGTGAAAAATAGCCTGAAGGTCTAGTAGCGGTCCTGGAGGTGCCTGCTCCACAGAAGTAGCCATCAGTAAATGCACTAGGTGTTGTACCTAAATAAATTGATTCTCCTTTATACAACGCCATGACAGGACCACCGGAATCTCCTGAGCAAGAGAGGTTATCTGACAATAGTGTCTCATTCGATAAAGCTTCTTTTCTATCCGAATTCAGCCAAGGGAAATAAGATGGTGCAACTAATTTCATACTTCCCTTCGGTGATCGAGGAAGTTCACTCGTCCTTTGATTTGGATTATTCCAATCTTTCTTGCAAGGAAGAGTTTCTTCAGGGGTGCAACGATCTCGATACTCGCCATATCCGTGCGCAATTACCTCTGTTTGAGCTGCTACTAGTTCTTTTTCGATATCTACGGTTAGCAATTTTCCATTAGATATTGAGACCAAGTCTTTTTCGAGGACATAAACAATAAAATCATTTAAACCACCCACTTTTGACATTTTGTAGTCGCCTACAAATGTCTTGATTACCTTAACTCTGCCATTAAAGTCTTTGGCAGATGAATTTGGTCTACCCACCGTGATAACAGCTGGTTCATTTAATATTCGATTGCCATTGCTATCGAATTTGTAATTAGAGTGTGCAGCAGAGAATATAATTCGTGATGAGTACAAATAACCGGACCAACCGGCCGCATCAAAAGGGCCGCCATATATCGGCACCACTCTTGGATTATCAAGATTTATCGGTGCATCTAAGCCAGCATTGGCAGGAGAGATTGAAGG
>CAMBGS010000009.1 GCA_945866305.1 Bifidobacterium breve | reverse complement strand
GCAGCAAAGGGATCTGCACCTCTTCTCCAAGTGGAAGTGTGGGACCAATCCGGCGGCGTAACGCTTCACTTCCTGGGACGGCGCGAGATTGCCGGGCTAGAAGTTGGCGCACAAATTCGCGCAGAAGGCATGGTCGGTGAAGAGGACGGTGCGCTAACTATTTTGAATCCTTCTTACCAACTGCTCGTTTAAATCAGCGCTGACCTTCAAAAAAGTCGCTCAGTAGTTTTGCGCATTCGGGCTCGCGAATTCCAGCAGTTACATCCATTTTGTAGAGTGCGCGTGGGTCTCTAATGACATCCCAAATAGAGCCAACAGCACCCGCTTTTTCATCCCATGCTCCAAAAATTAAATGCGAAATACGTGCTTGAGCAATCGCACCTGCGCACATTGCACATGGTTCTAAAGTAACTATCAATGAGCAGCCATCAAGTCTAGAATTTTGCAATCGATTTGCGGCGCTCCTCAGTGCAACTATCTCAGCGTGAGCAGTTGGATCATTTTTTGCTTCACGTTCATTTGAGCCGCTTCCGATCACGACACCATCTTTGTTAATGACTATTGCCCCAACTGGAACATCACCAGTTGCGGTTGCTTTTCTTGCGATCGCAATTGCATCGTCCATTAACGATTCGAGAGTTTTATTTGAAATTCTTATAACTCCAATAACTCTGCGAATTGCTCTGCAAATCCTAAACGACTAGCAATTGCTTCTAATTGTTCATCAGGGAATAGTTCGGCGTCATCACAAAGTGCGGAAAGTTCCATTTGATTTACGCCGAGATCCGCCAAAATATCTAAGTGTCCAACAGGAAGCGGCTCTTCATCTTCTTCGGGTGAATCTAAATCACAGAGTTCAAGAAAATCTGCCGCGACTTCGTAATCTACTGCACAAGTTACATCGCTTAAAAACATACTTATATGAGAACCTAAAACACGGATTAACATGAAGAATTCTTCATCAATAGCTAATAAAGCAATTGCGCCACCATTAGTTTGTTGCGACTTTAGACGATCAATAATGTGCGGTAAATCATGTGCGTCAGGTAACAGCGCCAAATTCCAGCGCCCATCCTCGTGCCACGCAGCTACTGCGATATCTACCTCGTTAATCATTGCATCCGTCACATCCGCCATATTCCCACTCATTGGACGAGTTGGAAACCCCTGTAAGGTAGGAGCCATGAAAGTTCACGTCGCTGACCACCCGCTGATTACCCATAAATTGACCGTTCTACGCGATGAAAAAACTGATTCCCCGACGTTCCGTCACTTGGTTGAGGAACTGGTGACCTTGCTCGCCTATGAAGCAACTCGCGACGTGCGCACTGAAAAGGTTTCGATTAAGACACCGGTGACCACTACAACCGGCTTGAAACTTTCTGACCCTCGGCCAGTGGTTGTTCCGATTTTGCGTGCTGGGCTAGGAATGTTGGAAGGGATGACGCGTCTAATACCGACGGCTGAAGTTGGCTTTCTCGGAATGGTCCGCGATGAAAAAACTTTAAAGGCGAGCACTTATGCGAATCGTTTGCCAGAGAATTTATCAGGGCGCCAATGTTTTGTGTTAGATCCAATGTTGGCTACCGGCGGAACTTTAGTTGCAGCTATAAACTTTTTAATCGAACGAGGCGCAGATGACATCACTGCAATTTGCATTCTCTCTGCACCTGAAGGCATAAAAGTACTTGAAGACGCTTTTGCTAAATCAGGGGTTCCAATCACGCTTGTCACGGGCGCGCTCGATGAAAAATTAAATGAACACGGATATATCGTGCCTGGACTCGGCGATGCGGGCGATCGACTTTATGGTGTTGTCTAGATGGCATCTACTTCTCCTGGATATGGAATAACCATACGTGTTGAAGGCCCTCCCGAGCTTCAGCCAGTTGCGCTAATTACTGCTGCAATCACTGGTGCGGGCGCGTTGATTACCGCGTTAGATGTCGTCGAGTCGCTGTTGGAGAAAGTTGTTATTGACGTAACTTGTGACACGATTGATGTAGAGCATGCTGAAGAGATAACCAACGCTTTGACTGCACACTCCGGATTAACAGTTCGTAAAGTTAGTGATCGCACTTTTCTTTTGCACCTTGGAGGGAAGATTGAAATTCAATCAAAAGTCCCGCTAAAGACTCGCGATGACCTATCTCGAGCGTACACACCAGGTGTTGCGCGCATTTGCCAGGCGATTGTTAAAGATCCATCTGATGTGCGACGCCTAACAATGAAACGCAATACCGTTGCTGTGGTTACAGATGGTTCTGCAGTACTTGGCTTAGGAAATATTGGACCAGCCGCAGCACTTCCCGTGATGGAAGGTAAAGCGGCACTTTTCAAGAGATTTGGCGATGTAGACGCCTGGCCAGTCTGCCTTGACACTCAAGATGTCGATGAAATCGTTCGTACTGTTCAGTTGATCGCCCCAGTATATGGCGGAATAAATCTAGAAGATATTTCCGCGCCACGTTGTTTTGAAATTGAAGAACGCCTACGTGATTTATTAGATATTCCAGTCTTCCATGATGATCAACACGGCACCGCCATTGTTGTTTTAGCTGCTCTTACAAACTCGCTTAAGTTAGTGAATAAAAAGTTAGGCGAGATAACTATTGTGATGAGCGGAGCGGGTGCAGCAGGCACGGCTATTGCCCGTTTACTGACTAAGAGTGGTGCCCAAAAAATTGTTGCTTTCGACATTAATGGCTGTGTCACACCTGGCTTCACTGGGAACATCTCAGATGCAATGAAGGGCGCAGATGTATTCATTGGGGTTAGTGCACCAAATGTATTAACCGAAAGCGATGTGTCGTCTATGGCAAAGGGATCAATCATCTTTGCTCTAGCAAATCCAGACCCAGAGATCGATCCAGTTATAGCCCGTAAATATGCAACGGTTGTAGCAACCGGCCGCAGCGATCAGCCAAATCAGATAAATAACGTTTTGGCTTTCCCAGGAATTTTCCGAGGCTTGCTGGATGCAAATGCGCATAAAATTACCGACGAACTTTTGATTGCTGCTGCGGAGGCGATCGCCTCTTGTGTCACTTCATCACAATTAAATGCCTCATTTATTGTGCCAAGCGTATTTGATCCGCAAGTAGTGCAAAAAGTTGCAGCGGCAGTGAAAAAGAGCGTTTAAATGGAGTTAGCCGCATCTTTTGATGCTCAATTGTCTTCACTTGCTCCATTTATTTTCTACATCGTGGTTGCTGGGATCGTGTTTATCGAAACTGGACTTTTGATTGGGTTCTTCTTACCAGGCGATTCAATTTTGTTTAGCGCAGGCCTTGTCGCAGCGGCGCACGGAAATATAAACATTGTAATTTTAGTCACCGCCATTTTTCTGGCGGCATTTTTTGGGGATCAAGTTGGCTTCGTGATCGGCAGAGTTGTTGGTCGCCCTTATTTGGATAAGAGAAAATCACCTCGAATGCAACGAATGATTGTTAATGCTGAAGCATTTTATGAAAAGACTGGGTGGTGGGCGGTTGTCGCCGCCCGTTTCTTTCCGTGGATTCGCACTTTTGTTCCACCGATTGCGGGCGCAGCAAAGATGAATTACTACAAATTTCTGTCTGCAAATACGTTAGGTGCTTTACTTTGGGGTGTTGGAATCACTCTAACTGGGTTCTACGCGGCAACTTTGCCTTGGGTTAAAACTTGGTCTTACGCAATCGCGGCTTTCTTTATAACTGCTTCTTTAATTTCCGCCTTGGTAAACTACCGACGCCGCCAACGATAATTCCAATATAGGTCATAACAATTCCGGTGACCAAATAAGCACTTATCTGCACACCTTGAGTTGGCGAGTAAAAATCAATAAGTAATGAGCCAACTAACTGTCCACCGACGCTGATTAGTGTAAATGTTAGAACTCCTAAGTGTTGAACAATTGTTGATGTAAAGGCGATATAGATAACGCCGATTGTTCCACCCATATACATCCACCACGGTCCCGAAGGTAGAGCGACCAATTCGGTTCGATTGATAAATACACCAATCGCTAGAAAGATAACGAGAAACGTTGTTCCCATTATGAAGTTAAGCCACGATGTCGCAAAACTCTGGCGAGTACTCTCATTTATCTGACCGTTTAAGGCACGTTGTACGCCAACAATGCAGCCTGCAAAACAACCGAATGCAACGGCAAAAAGTGAGAAATTATCGGCTTCTATCCGGTCACTTACAGAAATTAGAACCGCTAAAACCGTTACTCCGGCTGCAGTTAATCTTCTTATTGTTATTGGTTTTTTGCCACCGCCGGTTAAACCGATGCGATCAACCATCAGAGAAGCAGCCGTCTGTCCAGCGATTGATGCTACGGAATATATTGCAACACCAATTATCGGAACAATTTGTGTTTGAACCGCCACAAAACTTCCACCGAGCATGCCAGCAAAGAGAGTCCACACCGGAATCTCTTTGCTTCTAACAGCACCCTTTAAGTTCTGCATTCCATTTCGTATCGATGGAGTGAAGATTGAAATAAACGTGATAAGAATTAAACCTGAACCAAAAGAAACGAGCGCTGCTTCGATTGGATTTCCCATTCGATATGAGAGCTCACCATTTGCGCGCGCTTGCAGCGCAATCATCAGCCCAGAAATTGCGGCTAGAAAATCAAGCTTGGAATTACCTTTGGTCACTGTGGATGGGTGCCGTGGAATTCGCGCTTATCAGCGATCCAATCCATCAGCGCGAAAAGCACTCCAGAAATTACAAAGGTTAGGTGAATGGCAATTCTCCAAATAGTGCCTTCGCCAACTTCTGCTTCTCCGGCTAATTCAATAAAATCTTTCAAAAGTTCGATTACTGAAATTGCAACAAGTGATCCAATGAGCTTAATCTTCAAGCCACTGAAGTCGATTGTTCCCATCCAATGTGGGCGATCTTTGGATTCCAGCGCGATATCTATGCGCGATACAAAGTTTTCATAACCCGCAAATATGACCATCAGAATAAGGTTTGCAAGTAGCGTTAAATCAAGAAGTGCTAGTAAAGAAAGCGTGAACTCACTCGCACTCATGTCTGCGGTCTTTTCCGCTAAGTGCCAAAATTCAACAACAAAGCGGTAAGCCAAGAGGATGAGCGCTCCAACTAGCCCAAGATATAGCGGGGCAAGTAAGAAACGGCTGCGGAAGAGAATTACTTCAACGATGTGTGAAATTTGGCTCATGGATAGATTTTAACTCAATCACCCAGTTGATCTGTGATTTCCAGCCATTCTTCTTCTCGAGTGTTTAATTCCGCGCGCTGATTTTCAAGTTCTTCGCTGATTCTTAATAACTCAGTGGGATGAAATGCCACCATTTCTTGTGCTAATTCTAACTCAGCAATCTTTTCTTTTGATTTCTGAATCTGTCTCTCAACGCGCACCAAGTCCTTTTTGAGTTGGCGTTGCTCTGCGGCTGAGGAAGCGCTCTTCACTTTTGTATCTGAGTTTGGTTGTTGCAGAGAAGCTTCACGCTGTTCCAAGTATTGGTCAACGCCGCGAGGTAAATCTCGCAAAGATTTATCTCCTAATAACCCAACAAATCGATCACAGACTCGTTCTAAGAAATATCTATCGTGCGAGATAACAATTAGAGACCCACCATAACTATCTAGCAGGTCTTCCAACTCGGTTAGCGTTTCAATATCAAAATCATTAGTTGGCTCATCTAATAACAATACATTCGGTGAGTCCATTAGCAATCGCGTTAATTGTAATCTGCGCTTCTCGCCTCCAGATAAATCTCGTACAGGCGTCCATTGTGAATCTTTATCAAAACCTAATCGTTCGCAGAGTTGTGAAGCCGAAAGTGATTTTCCATTACCAAGCTCTATGTGGGACGCAACCTTTTCGACCGCTTCCAGCACTCGCCATTCGGGATTTAACTCATCGAGATGTTGAGTTAGAAATGCTGCTTTAACTGTTATCCCTGTTGTTAATTTCCCAGCAAATGGCTGTAACTCACCAGCCAACGTCCGCATCAGCGTTGTTTTGCCGGATCCATTTATTCCAACAATTCCGATGCGATCTCCTGGACCAACATTCCAGTACAGATCATCAATTAACTCTTTTTCACCAGCTCGAACTTGTAAATGATGCGCTTCGTACACTGTATTGCCTAGACGGTTGCGTGCGAATTTCAATAACTCACCTTGATCGCGTGGTGCAGGCTCCTCTGCTATCAGAACATTTGCGGCATCTACGCGAAATTTAGGTTTTGTTGTTCTAGCCGGTGCTCCTCTTCGTAACCAGGCAAGTTCCTTGCGAATTAAATTATTTCTTCTTGCATCCATTGCGCTGGCTTGGCGAGACCGTTCTGCTTTAGCTAAAACAAATGCGGAGTATCCGCCGTCGTACTCTTCTACCTTGCCGCCAACTACTTCCCAAGTGCGGTCAGTGACTGCATCTAGAAACCATCTATCGTGTGTGATCACAAGAACTGCTAATGATTTACGGCTATTTAAATGGTTTGCTAACCATGCCACGCCTTCAACATCTAGATGGTTGGTTGGCTCATCCAACAAAATTAAGTCAAGTTCGTCAATTAATAGTTTAGCCAGACCAACTCGCCGTCTTTCTCCGCCAGATAAAGTTGAAAACTTTCTTTCAAATAAATGATCATCAAATCCACCGAATAAACCGGTGAAAACTTCTCTTATTCCAGAATCACTCGCCCACTCGTGTTTTGCTCTATCTCCAATTACGACGTCACCTACCGTGGAATTTGGATCAGCTTTATCAACCTGTGAAAGTAATCCAATTCTGACTGAATTTGCCTTAGTTACTCTTCCTTCATCAGGACTTTCAATTGCAGCAATAACCTTCATTAAAGTACTTTTACCTGAACCGTTGCGTCCCACAATTCCAATGCGGTCACCTTCAGAAACTCCAAGCGAAACTCTTTCAAGCAGCGCTCTAATATCAAAGGCCTTACTGACCTCTTCGATATTGACAAGATTGCGCGCCACGATGGGAGAGCGTACCTTTCAACTATGAAAGCCACTGACCGTCAATTTGCACTCGACCTAGATGCTCGCGATCCATTGGCTCGCTTCCGTTCCCAATTTGTAATCAGCGATCCGAATATCTGCTATCTAGATGGAAATTCTTTAGGCAGACTCCCGCTAACCACGGTTGATGCTGTCAATGCATTTATGAAAGATGAGTGGGGCCCTGAGGTTGTTACTGGATGGGGCCACTGGGTGGATGAGGCGCAGCCAACCGGAGATTTAATTGGCCGCGCCACCCTTGGATCTGCTGCTGGCCAAGTTCTTGCTTGCGATACAACATCCGTAAATTTCTATCAATTAGCCCTGGCTGCAATTCATGCACGCCCTGGTCGAAAAACAATAATCACGGATGCTGCAAATTTCCCCACTGATCGTTACATTTTGGATGGAATTGCAAAACAATTTGGATTGAAGCTAGTCATAATCGATAACGAATCTGCAGGTTCGGCTGAGCACGAACGAATAACTCCCGAAATTCTTGCGCCTTTCTTAAATGATGATGTAGCGCTAGTTACTTTAGAAGTAATTCAATATCGTTCGGGTGCCCGCAATGACATTAAATCCCTGACCGATTTAGTGCGCAAACACGGAGCCTTTATGTTGTGGGATGCCAGCCACGCAGTCGGTGCCATTGAAATGGACTTTGATAAAAATGGCGTTGATATTGCAGTTGGATGCACATATAAATATGGAAATTCTGGCCCGGGTGCGCCTGCTTGGCTTTATGTGAATAAAAAAGTGCAAGCCGAGTTGCAAGTTCCAATCCAAGGTTGGTTTTCACAAGGCGATCAATTTGCAATGGGACCAGATTTTGAGAAAGCACAAGGCATTCGCGGTTTTCAAATTGCAAGTCCTTCGCTGATCGGATTACGTTGCATTAGGAGCGCATTCACCATGATCGAAGAAGCCGGAATCGGTGCGATTTCAGAAAAGGCTGCGATCGGAACTGAGATGATGATTCAGCTCTACGATGCTTGGCTGGCAGAGCTTGGATTTACTTTATTAACCTCAAGAAATCCCCAAGAACGTGGTGGGCATATCTCTCTAGGTCATCCCGATGCGGCACGTATCTGTGTAGCGTTACGAGAATTTGCTGACGTCATTCCGGACTATCGAACACCTAATTCAATTAGATTAGCAATTGCTCCACTTCCAACTTCTTATGTAGAAGTTTGGGATGGTTTTGCGCGCATCCGCGATCTAGTCGCTTCTCGACAATATGAGAAGATTGAAACAACAGATTCGAGAGTCACGTGAGCGATGCCGATTTTGATTCTGCTCTTACTTACACTTCTTATTTAGCAATTGATAAGTTACTTGAATTACAAAACCCTTTATCTGAGGGCCCAGAGCACGATGAAATGCTATTTATTATCATCCATCAGAGTTACGAACTTTGGTTTAAACAGTTAATTCACGAATTCAACGAGGCTGGAAAATCGCTTGAGTCAGGCGACACACATCGATCACTGGCCATACTTGGACGAATTCGCACAATTCTAAAAGTCTGTGTAACTCAGGTTGATATTTTAGAAACTATGACGCCGCTGCAATTTAACGCCTTCCGCGGTTATCTCTCATCATCAAGTGGTTTCCAGTCCGCTCAGTTTAGAAAAGTTGAAGCGCTCTTAGGTCGCAGAGATTCTAAAATGGCTTCGCATCTGCCTTTAGATGTCCAAGCAGAAATTAAGGAGATTGCATCTCGCAACTCAATATGGGATTCGACTCTGGTTTATCTTGCAAAACGCGGACATAAGATCCCCGTTGAAATTTTAAAACGCGATAAATCAACCCATTATCAATCTGATCCAAGGGTAATTGACGCTTTGTTAGAAGTTCATCGCAGCGATCCTGAGTCAGCAATGGTCTGCGAACGTTTGATGGATATTGATGAAGGGCTGCAAGAGTGGCGCTACCGCCACGTAAAGATGGTTGAGCGCACTATCGGACAGAAAATGGGTACCGGTGGCTCTGATGGAGTTAAGTACTTAGCAAGTACTTTATTTAATCCAGTTTTTAAAGATCTTTGGGATATTCGTTCTCAGTTTTAAATTTTTCCTGCTGAATACAAATATAAAATTACAAGAATTGATAAAACTGCCGCACCAGCAATAAGTGCGAATTGAACCCATTTTGGTATTCCAACTTTATCGGCTGCTTTCTGCGCATAAGTTCTTGTGTGAACCATAACTCGCGAAGCCCAAGCAAATTCAGTTGCCAAAATACCCAGTCCGGCAATCACAATTAAAATTCCAGGGCCCGGACCAACTAATGCAATTGCACCTAAAACGGTTATTGTTCCGCCAACGACACCAATGACCACGCGCCAGAAAAAACGGCCAGCTTTAGTTTTTTTAATCCAATTTCTAATTTTCATTTATTTTTTCCATAAGTTCCATAATTAGGACAAGTTTATTCAGACACGCCCGAATTTCTCGCATAAAAAGGGGTAGGGGTTGCAACTTTTTTTGACTTCAGAGATACTTAGTGGGCGCTCGAAAGAGTGACAACGATGGGGAGAGTACTTCTCAAACGAGTTTCTAAATCAGAAACCTTTGCCGTACAGCTTTAAAATGATTACACAATCGCATCACGCGGAAACTTTTAGATCACTACCAGCAACATCCACGCCGATATCGCCTGAGAAAGTAGCCTCTTTACTGGCCTCAGAATGGCTACTGTTTACTAAGAACACTAAGGGTTCAGCAACTGAGAGCGCACGCTCAATGAAGTCGCTCCCCCTCGGTGTCACCTCCAGCTTCCAGCACTGGAATCCTTATCCGATCTCTATCGTCTCCGCTAAAGGCGCGTGGATGACAGATGTTGATGGTCGTGAGTTGCTCGACCTTTCCATGGGCTTCGGCGCAATGCTCGCCGGACATTTGAACCCGGTAGTCGTAGAAGAAGCTAAATCAGCCCTTGATACCGGAATGCTCTTTGTAACACCTTCTCCAATTTCAACTGATGCAGCAGAAAGAATCTGTCGTCGCTTCAGAATAGACCAAGTTCGATTTACAAATTCAGGTACTGAATCAACTATGTATGCGGTCCGCGTTGCGAGATCGGCAACTGGAAAGAGCGACATCGTTAAGGTAGAAGGCGGCTATCACGGTAGCTACGACCCATTTGTTGTATCAGCAAAACCTAAAGTTGAATATACTGGAGATCCAGATTTCCCAACTCCTGTCGCAGATGAAAATCTAGTAGCCGGAAAAGTTTTTGTAGTTCCTTATAACAACGCTGATTCACTGGCAGCAATTTTCGAAAAATATTCAGCAACAATTGCTTGCTTCATTGTTGAGCCAGTTCTTGAAAATATTGGAATCGTTCTTCCTGATGCGGGCTATCTAGAACGTGTTCGCGAATTATGTGATCAATACGGAATCGTTTTGATTTTTGATGAAGTAAAGACAGGTCTAACCGCTGGTCATCAAGGCGCTGCACAAAGACTTGGTGTGCAACCGGATTTAATTACCCTTGCTAAATCAATTGGTGGCGGAATGACGCTTGCTGCATTTGGTGGCAAGCAGAAATACATGGATTATGTGACTAGCGGAAAAATGGCCCACTTCGGCACATTTAACGGAAATCCATTAGCAATGGCTGGTGTTCGCGCAGTAGATAAAATTTGTAATGAAGAGACCTTGGCTGCAGCAGAAGCGCTAAATCAACAAGCTCTAGAACGAATTTCTGAAATTATTGATGAGTACCAACTTCCAGCACATACCGTTGGATTTGGTGTTAAAGGCTGTATTACTTGGTCTACAAAACCTGTTCGCAACTATCGTGATTACAAGGCAACAGATTTTGCAGTCGCTGAACTCTCTTGGCTTTGGTCGCTAAACCGCGGCATTATTACGCCTCCTGGACTAGATGAGCAGTGGTTAATTAGTTTGGCTCACGGACAGAGAGAGATCGACATCTTGGTCGAAGATTTCCGTTCTCTCGCTGCTGCGCTACGTAGTTAATCAATAGCAACAACGAAATCGGCGCGGTTACGTCCGCGTTCGATTAATTTTGCATTTACTTCATCAGTACCTTTTGCCCAAGCTTTCGCCGCTTCTGGCTCTTTGCCATAGGCAATATGTCGCGAGATTAGCCTAGAGATTCGCTTATCATCGTCAACGTCAACCATCCAGCTTTCATCTAGTAAATCGTTACATACCTCCCAGCCACCATCATCGTGTAATAAATAGTTACCTTCAATAATTACTACTTTCGTAGCTGATGTGACGACCCCCTGGGCAGCTATTGATTCTTCTATCGCGCGATCAAAAATTGGATAGTAAATATTCTGAGTCTGTTCAGAGCGGATACGTTTCACAAGCGAAATAAATCCAGCAACATCAAAGGTATCCGGTGCGCCTTTTCGATCTGCGCGTTTTAAATCCTTAAGGACCTTATTGCTTAGATGGTAGCCATCCATAGGTACAACTGTTACAAACTCTTTAGGGAGTTTGGCCATTAAGAATTTAGATAGCGTGGACTTGCCTGCACCTGGCTTGCCAATAATTCCAATTAAGACACGGTCTGTGGAATTCTCAAGGTGGTTCTGAATTCGGGCAAGTGCGGCCTCTTGGCTGGCTAACTGTTCAGGCATTTTTCAAGTTTAGCGCTTGTGCGAAGGCGATTACTAGGGGATTATAAATTCATGATTAAAAATGGAATTATCAACGGCGACCTTGCATCCCTATTGGCGAGATTTCGCCACGTAAATACAATCGCAATTGTCGATGGGCCTTTTCCTACATATCCCAATGTAGAAACAATTGATCTGGCACTCGTAATGGGAACTCCGACAGTCTGCCAAGTACTTGATGCGATTTTGCCGCACCTTGAATTAACGGGCTTGTATTTAGCTGCTGAATTTGAAACAAAAGTTGATGCTAAAACCGTTGCTGAATACAAGAAGCACCACGGTGGGATAAACACGACGATAATTCCGCATGAGGATTTCAAAGTGAAGGTCGGACAAACGCTGGGAATTATTCACACTGGCGATGCTGTTCCTTACAGCAGCGTTATTTTACGATCAGGCTGAAATCTATCTCTTCTATTTTTGGATAAGAAGATTGCGCACCTTTGCGCATAACGCTCTTAGTCGCACAATCAATTCCAAATTGGACTGCGCTTTCCTCAGCTGCACCTGCTGCAATCGCCGCCGCAAATGCACCAATGAAGCAATCGCCGGCACCAGTGGTGTCAGTTACGCTTACTTTTTTAGCGCTAAATCTCTTAACCTTTCGATCGCTTGTTACTAATGCGGCTCCTTCGCTTCCTAAAGTAACAATTGTGCGACCCTTCTCGCGAAGAGCGGAAATTATTTCATCTGTATCTGGGGAACGGTGAGCCTTATCTAATTCAGCAAATTCAATCTCGTTGGGAATCAGCCAATCTGTTAAATCTAATAAATCATCACTAAGTGGTTGAAATGGAGCCGGATTCAAAATTGTTGTTATGCCCAGTTCTTGAGCAGTGCGGAAAGCCGCCAGAGTTACTTCCTGTGGGATCTCGCATTGCGCAATTAGAACGCTAACGTTCTTTAGCTTATTGACTTCATCAATCGCATCTTGCGGTTTTAATTTAAAATTAGCTCCCGGAACGATAGAAATTCGATTCTGTCCTTGGCCATCTACCCATATATGCGCAACGCCAGTATGAGTATCTAGGCGCAATACTGATGAGGTATCCATCTGACAATTTTTAAAATTTTGTAAACTTTCATCACCAAAGCCATCATTACCGATGCCAGTAATCATGGTTACCTTCGCACCAGTGCGTGCTGCCATTACTGCTTGATTAGCGCCTTTGCCGCCAAAACCGGTGGTAAAGCTCTCACCGAATCTGGTTTCTCCAGCGGCGGGCAAGATATCGGCGTACACAGTTAAATCCATCATTGTGCTGCCAATTACCGCAATTTTTGTATCAGCAAAACTCTTCATAATTAAATCGCGATCTCAGAATGAGTTTCGTGAGATTTCATAGCGGCGGCAAATGCTTTATGCGAGTTAATTACTTCCTCGACAGATGCGCAAGCAAAACGATCACCTAACTTACCTTCGCGTTCTGCGAAATATGCCGCCCACATTTGCAGAAGCGCATCTGGGAAACCAAATTCAAATATATGTCCAGTAATCACTGGCCAATTTGTAACGTGGCCAGGCTGAATCTCTGACCAAACTTGTTCGCCATTTCTCAGCGCAAAGGTGTGATAGACCGCAGGGTTTTTAGTGCTGAAACGAACTCCACCCGTCATCCCAATCGCAGTAAAGAAAAAGGTGTTGCTCTCTCCTGGTGCAATTCTCTTCATCTCCCAGAACATGGGAAATTCACGGTCATTGCCCGGATTCTTAGCGCGCATTGCAAGTACCGCGTTATCAAAAGTATCGCAAGAAACTTGTTCACCACTGACACTTTCCCGGTGAGTAACAATGTCATCTAATATCGCAAAAACTTTAGTTGGGTTATAGCCCAAGCGCAATGGAATATGCGCCGCGTGCATTCCAAGATCACCCAGCACACCAATATCGCCACAGAATTTACGTTGTCGCTTCCAGTTAATTTTCTTCTTGCGATCGATATCTGATGAGTGCAAAAGACCAGATCGGACTTCCACAATTTCTCCTAGATTTCCCGATTGCACTTCACGTACCGCTGCCTGTGCTCCAGGGAAGAAAGGTAGCTCGCTAGAAACCCTTACAAAATTAGATTTTCCTACAAGGGCTGCAGCAATCTTTTCGGCTGCAGCTAAATCAATTCCAAATGGCTTTTCGCCCAAGAAATCTTTACCGGAATTTATAGCCGCAATGTAAATTTCTTCATGAAGATTGTGTGGCACCGCTATATAAACCACATCTACATTCGAACTAGCTAATAACTCTTTGTAATCGCCATAAGACTCGGATACACCAGCGTTGGTAAAGAATTCTCTTACCGCATCTGATGTATCTGCGATCGCAGTGATTACAGGACGAATCGGATGATCTAGGAGCGCATCCCAACGCCCAACCAAGGTAAGTAATTCACGGCCCATCAAACCGCCACCGATGATTCCGACTTTAACTATTTTTTGCTTAGACATTTCAAGCGTTAACAATCTTTAGCGCATCGGCAGCAGAAGTTCCTTTATGTAACATAGCCATAAGCGCCTGGGTCATCTTCGCTGGTTTTGGATGAGCGATAATGTTGCGACCGTAAACAATTCCGGCGGCACCTTGCTTCAACACTTCTGCAGTGCGATTTAACAACTCTTCATCGGAAACGCGTCCGCCTCCGCGAACCAAAACTGGAATCGAACCAGCGGTCTGAATTACATGATGATATTCAGCTGCAATATCGGTTGGATCTGCCTTAATCACATCTGCGCCAAGTTCAATCGCTTGGCGAACTAAAGGAACAACTTTTTCAAGTTCACCATCTGATGTATATCCACCGGTTGAAGCATCTTTCATAACGAGCGGTTCGACCATCAGAGGCATTCCGTAGTGCTCACACTGCGCCTTAAGTGTCATTATGTTGCGGATACAAGCATCACGAAGTTCGGGACGACCTGGCAAATCAAGGAGATTTACAACAACTATCGCTGCATCGAGACGAACTGCCTGCAGAACTGGTTCTTCCAGTAAAATACTAAAGAGATGGTCTGGAATTACTTTTCCATAAACATTTGCTACATCGGTGCGCATTACAAGCGCTGGCTTATTTGGATTTGGATTGTTCTGTAACAACTTAGCTTGTCCAACGGTTAACTGAATCGCATCCGGTGCTGCTGCGATCAGAGTGTTAACTGCCGCCTGCATATCCTCAATTCCTGCAAGGAATGTTCCTTCACCAAAAAAGCCGTGGTCGACTGCAATATCGAAGCAGCGCCCATTATTAAATAAGCGCTTGAGGCGAATTGATACGTCAGACATTTAACTCACTCCATTTTCACTGGTCAATTTGTTAACCCTACAAGTAGTCTAGAACCATGTCGCATAGTTCAACTACCCCCGCCAAACTTCCATCTAATCAATTTGATCACTTTTATCGCGGTGGAAATCGCATAGGTGCGCTACGACATGGTCCCGGTGGTCCGATGCGCCCCGAAGAGTGGATTGGTTCAATTACTACGCGCTTTGGCGAAGCCGAACAAGGTCTTTCACATTTGGCCGATGGAACTCTTCTGCGCGATGCAATTAAATCTGATCCAGATGGTTGGCTCGGCGCAGACCACGTTAAGAATTTTGGTTTATCAACTGAGATATTAGTTAAGTTATTAGATCCTGATCAAAGACTTCCGGTTCATTACCATCCAAATAAAGCATTTGCTAAAACACATTTAGGTTTAGACCACGGTAAAACTGAAGCCTGGATAATTTTAGAGGCACCCGTTGGCTCTGGTGTCGGTTTGGGATTTGCAACTAAACAAAATAAAGAGGAACTTCTGAAACTAGTTCGTGCCCAAAACTCTGCAGCGCTTCTTGCATCTTTGCGCCGGACAGAGGTAAAGGTTGGCGACGCTGTCCTTGTTCCAGCTGGTGTTGCACACGCAATTGATGCAGGCATCTTTGTTCTTGAATTACAGGAACCAACTGATCTATCTGCACTTTTGGAATGGGAAGGTTTTGCCGTAGATGGTATTAAAGACGGGCACCTTGGCCTTGGTTTTGAAACCGTCACTGATGCTTTAAAACTAGATCCGTTAACAGATGCAGAATTCGATTCTCTGATTACCCACAGTACTTTCGCTGGTGGAAATTTGCGAACAGTTCTTCCTCTGAAATCTGATGGTTATTTCCGAGCTCATTTAGCTCCAGGAAGCGGTGAACTTCCTGCCGGCTTTGCCATTGTTTTAGTCCTAGACGGAAATGGCGAAATCTCTTTCACTAATGCGCCAACGATGACGATTACAAAAGGTGATGCTGTTGTAATTCCCTTCTCCGCTGGTGGCTATGCGTTATCCGGGGCCAACGCAATTATCTGCCGTCCGCCTCTTGCAGATTTGGCACGAGTCGCTGAATAAATGATGCAAGAAATTTTGATTGGCGTAGATATTGGTACTTCACGCCTTAAAGCAGTTGCAACCGATTTAGATTTGAAAGTTTTATCTGAATACACAGAACCAACTCCTTGGAAGCATGAAAAGAATTTCAGCGAAATAGATATGGCGTTGTTGGCTAAAACGGTAACAGCGGTAGCTTCTAAGGCTGCTGAACTAGCTGGTGGGAAAGTTTTAGCGATCGGGTTTACCGGATTTAGCGAAACTGGCGTGTTGATTGATGCTTCAGGAACTCCACTATCTCCTGGATTAGCTTGGCATGACCCTCGTGGTCTGACGGAACCAATTATAAAAGAGCTGGGTGACTTTGAGTTTCGTGCGCGCGCTGGTGCGTTGTTAAATGAAATTGTGACAATTTCCAAAACGCTCTGGTTAAATAAAAATTATCCTGAATCAAAGAGAGCCAAACACTTTCTTTCTGCACCCGAATGGGTGGCCTACTGTCTCGGCGCAGAACCTGTTAATGAACTCTCACTAGTCAGCCGAACTGGTTTCTTCGACGTTGAAGCGCGCCAGCCTTGGGAAGAAGCGATTAATTTGGTTGGCGGAGGAAAAGATTTCTTATCGAGGTTAGTTGTCGCAGGCGAACCAATCGGATTTGTAAACGAGAAAGCGCCTGAGAATTTGCGTGGCGCGATAATAACGATAGCCGGACATGATCATTTCACCGCCGCGTATTACTCCGGTGCGATTAATGAAGGTTCACTCTTTGATTCAATGGGCACTGCTGAAGCGCTATTACGGACATTTAAGGCCCCACTTAAGCGAGATGCAATTGCAGAGTTAGCTGCCGCAAATGTTGGACTAAGTTGTTCGGTAATTGCAGATCATTACACCTTGCTTGGAGCGCTACCAACTGGCCTAACTTTAGAGCGTGCTTGTTCTTTACTTGGGGTAACTTCACTTGACGAGAAAGTTGCACTTGGAACGGCAGCGCTCTCAATTGATCCCGCCGCAAGTGCAATGCGAGTAGTAAATGATTACCACGGGCTTTCAATCACGAATTTAGATGACGCTGTTTCACCGGCTGCTCTCTTCCGCGCGACAGTTGAACATCTAGTCGAAGATTCCGCCGAGATGATTTCACTGATTGAGAAATTCACTGGAAAAGCGGAGAATGTGGTTATTGCTGGTGGATGGATTAAGAATCCGATGATTGCTTTCGCAAAAGAGAAACAATTTGGTAAGTACCGAGTTTCAGATGCAACAGAAGCTGGAGCCACTGGCGCAGCAGAGTTTGCAGGTATCGCTGCAGGTAAATTTAAATTAAAGGTTAAATAGTTACTTATATTGCTCTAAAGCCCAGGCGCGGACTCCACCTGAAACTCCAGCAGCATTTGGAACAATGACAATTTCATCACCCATTCGATCTAAATCTGCTTGGCGAATACAACGTGCATTTCCACCACCAATATAAAGGCGGTCCCACATAAATACTGGGCGAAGCTCATCAACCATGGCGCGAATTCGGCGTGACCAGAACGCATTTCCCAGACGACGGCGTTCGTGCTCGCCAATCCAAGTGTCATAAGTAGTGGCACGACGAACGGGTGCGTGTGAAAACTCAATATGTGGTGAGAGTGATCCACCATAAAAAATTGCAAAGCCGAGGCCAGTACCAAGAGTGATTACTACTTCATAACCTGATCCAGAGATAATTCCTGCGCCATGAACTTCAGCATCATTTAATACGCGTGTCGGCATCTCTAATCGCTTTGTTAACGCACTCTGCATATCAAAACCACTCCATTGTTCTTGGAGTTCCGGATCTATACGTGTGCGCGGTCCGCTCTTAGTCATGTAATGAGGAGTTGAAATAACTACACCGTGGCGAATCATTCCAGGCATGCCGATTGTTGCGCGATAAGTTGTGGGAAGTGAATCAGAAATTTCTTTCATCGTATCGACGAAACGTTGTGGTGAAAGTGGATACGGAGTTTCGATACGACCCGGCTTTGAATGCATAGTTCCTGACTCATCGAGGACACAACTCTTTAGAAAGAGTCCGCCACAATCGACAGAGAGGGTTAAGCGCTCATCGTTTGCCATTGGCCAATCTTCCCACAATCATTACAGCAATAGAAATTCGGAGATAAATAGGCTTATTTGCCGCGCTGACCGTAGATGTTTTGATATCTGTCATAGAGCTTATCAATGCTTGCCTGATCAATTAATTGCAACGGGCCCAATGTCTTTGCGATCCAAGTTGTCTTGGCGACGTCTTCGCACATCACGGCTGATTTAACTGCAGCGGTAGCATCTTTACCAATTGCAAAAACTCCATGGTTCTTCATTATTACTGCAGAAGATCGGTGCCCTGTAAGTGTTTCGACAACACCTTTACCGATTGCATCATTACCAATTAGCGCAAATGGACCTAAAGGAATTTCACCACCAAATTCATCAGCCATCGCAGTTAGTGCACAAGGAATCGCGCTATGAATCGCGCTCCAGGCAGCTGCGTAATTCGAGTGGGTGTGTACAACGCCACCAACATCTGGCATATGTCGGTAGATGTATGCGTGCGTAAAAGTATCACTTGAGGGGGAAAGTTCTCCTTCAATAACATTCCCATCCAAATCACAAATAATCATTTGGGATGGCTTTAAATCTTCGTAACTAACCCCACTTGGTTTGATAATAAAACTTTTACCATCAGACATGCGCTCTGAAACATTTCCGGCAGTCCAAGCAACTAGGCCATATCTCTGCAGGTCAATATTTAATTTACAAACTTTTTTCTGCAGGTCTTCTTTAGCTGCCATTTTTATTTACCGATCCAATTAGGGCGCGATCTCGTATCGCACGCAGTGAATGCATTGCACCATTGTGGCCGAAACTTTCGTAAAGTTCGTCATAGCGCTCGTAAAGTTCGTTATAAACCTTGGCGTTCGCTGGATTTGGTTGATAGCGCTCTTCAGCAACTCCACCCATGGCAGCCGCAGCGGTTTGTACATCCTTATATGCACCCGCAGCAACCGCTGCATGAATTGCTGATCCCAAGGCTGGGCCTTGGGCAGATTTAATAATCGTAATTGGCATGTTTAATACATCAGCATAAATCTGCATTACAAACATATTTTTAATCAAACCCCCAGCGGCAATGAACTCTTTTACTGGGACTCCAGATTCGTTAAAAGTTTGGACAATCTTGCGCGCTCCGTAAGCAGTTGATTCAACGATCGCTCGATAAATCTCTTCTGGTTTTGTAGAGAGAGTTAGACCCATTATTAGCCCAGAAAGTTGGTGATCCACCAATGTAGAGCGATTACCACTCTGCCAATCAAGAGCAACTAAGCCGTGAGCGCCGACTGGTTGTGCGCTGGCTAATTCAGATAGATAGGTATGTATATCAACGCCTTTGGCGGCAGCGGCATTCGTGTATTCGGCAGGTGCATAGTTATTTGCAAACCAACCGAAGATATCTCCAACGCCAGATTGCCCTGCTTCATAACCGAGTGCGCCGGCGATAATCCCACCGTCAACAACTCCACACATCCCTGGTACTTCTGCAAATTTCTCAGAAACCATCACATGGCAAGTTGATGTACCCATAATCGCAACCATCTGTCCAGGATTAACCGCGTTCGCTGCAGCGGCGGTGACATGTGCGTCAACATTGCCGACTGCTACTGCAATTCCTTCTTTAAGTCCGGTCCAAGCGGCAGCTTCTGCCGTTAACGTCCCGGCAACTGCACCGAGTTGGCCAATCTCGTGTTCGAGTTTTTCAGAAACAAAGTTTTCAAACTTTGGATTCAGCGCAGCCAAATATTCTTTACTTGGATATTTACCATCTTGATAAATTCCTTTATAACCTGCGGTGCAAATATTGCGCACATACTTTCCGCATAGTTGCCAGATAATCCAATCAGCGGCTTCAACCCATTTATCCATAGCCTCATAGACTTCGGGCGCTTCTTCCAATACTTGTAGCGCTTTAGCAAACTCCCATTCGGATGAGATTTTCCCACCATAGCGCGAAATCCAAGGCTCTTTTCTAGAATGCGCAGCGGTGTTTATGCGATCAGCATGCGATTGTGCGGAATGGTGTTTCCACAACTTCACAAAGGCGTGCGGATTTTTAGAAAATTCAGGAAGTTGGCAAAGTGGTGTGCCATCTGATTTAACAGGAAGTGCGGTGCAGGCAGTGAAATCGGTAGTGATTCCAATTATGGATTCGGGTGATACACCAGAATCTTTTAAAACAGCTGGAACAGTATGTTTCAGAACATCGACATAATCTGCCGGCACTTGCAACGCCCAATCAGGCGGAAGTTTTGCACCCGAGGTTGGAAGTGAATCTTCGATAACCGCATGGGGATATTCATAGACGGAAGTTGCTATTTCTGCGCCATCTGAGACTCGCACTAGTAGCGCGCGGCCAGAGAGAGTTCCGTAATCGACTCCTATCACATATTTATTAGCAAGTGTATTCGCGGTTGAATCTGACATCCGAAGAGCCTACCGCAGCACATCTTGCTGCTGCTAGAGTTTGGAAAAATACAAATTTTTAAACAATTGGAGTTCTGATGACTGTTGTAACGATTCTTGGCGCGGGCGGCAAGATGGGTAATCGAATTACCAAGCCTCTTCTTGAGACAAAGAAATATCAGCTTCGATTCGTTGAAAAATCTGAAGCTGGGCAAGCCCGTATCCGTGAAGCCGGATTACAAGTTATGGATTTAGATGAAGCGCTTAAGGGAACTGATGTTGTTATTTTTACAACACCTGATGCTTTAGTTCGACAGATATCAGATGAGGTGGTTCCTAAGTTAGACCCCGGAACAAAAATTCTATTTTTAGATCCTGCCGCAATTGCAGCAAGTCGTGTAAAAAAGCGCGAAGACATTAGTTGCTTTGTCTGCCACCCAACTCATCCGCCTGTATTTAGCCTCTTGGGCGAAACTGATCCGGCTGCACGTCGTGATTATTGGGGCGGCGGACTTGCTACTCAAGCCTTGGTATTTGCAATCGCTTGGGGAACCGAAGAAGAAGCGGACTTGGTCGAAACAATCGCCACCGAAATGTTTGCGCCTATTAGCGCTAGCCATCGAATCACTGTGCAGCAAATGGCCTTACTGGAGCCGGCGCTGAGCGAAACTCTAATTAATGGCTGTGTTGAAGTTATTACGCAAGGCTTGCAAAAAGTCATTGATCTTGGTGTGCCAGAAGCTGCGGCGAAAGATTTCTGTATGGGACATTTACAAATAAGTATTGCGCTCTTATTTGAAGAGTTGAATTGGAAATTATCTGATGGCGCTTTGATGGCGTTAAAGAATGCCCAAGGTTCGCTCTTCCGCGATGACTGGGCAGCGATTTTCGAACCCGAAAATGTTCTTGCTAGCGTTAAACAAATCACCGGCGGGGATAAGTAACTTTAAAGATGAAACTTGGCGTTTCTAGCTTTACCTTTCCTTGGGCGATCGGCGGGATTGAACCCGATCATCCAGTTTCTATGGACGCCTTTCAGTTGTTAGATAAAGCTAAGGTTTTGGGCGCAGATGTTTTGCAGATTGCAGATAACTTGCCGCTCGGACACCTTAGCGATGCAGAACTGCAAAAATTAAGAACAACCGCCGATGGTTTTGGTATTGCCTTAGAAGTTGGTACGCGAGGAATAAAAGCAGAAAATATTGAACGATTCTTAGCAATTGCTCAAATTCTTGGTTCACCAATATTACGAGTGGTGATTGATAGTAAAGGGCACGAACCAGATATTGCTGAAATTTGTGAATTGCTTCAATCCTTTGCTCTTAGATTTAAATCTGCAAATATTAAATTAGCGATTGAAAATCATGATCGCCTAACGTGCGCAGAATTTAACGAGATTATCGATCGCCTTGGTCCTGATTGGGTGGGCATCTGTTTGGATACTGTAAATTCTCTTGGAGCCGTAGAAGCACCAAATACCGTCGTGCCAGCACTTGCGCCTAGGGCTATAAATGTTCATATGAAAGATTTTGAAATAATTCGTAGCAATGGTCAAATGGGATTCACGGTGCAAGGCACTGCGCTCGGTAAAGGTCGTTTGGACGTCCCTGCAGTTATCGCAGCGGTTGGTGGCAGCGCACGTGAAATTACTTCAGTTATCGAACTGTGGACTCCGCGCCAAGAAAATTACTCAGCGACAGTGGCGTTGGAAGAAGCTTGGGCAAAGGAAAGTGTGGCGTTCTTACGTAAATCGATAGGATTAAAAGTATGAATCTCAGCGGATACAACGTAGCGATCACTGGTGGTTCCGGCGGAATTGGATCTGCTTTAGCAACTGGGTTAATTGACGCTGGGGCTACCGTATTCAATTTAGATTCGGTTAAACCTGCAGATCAGAATTCAAATTACATCGCGGTTGATTTAGTTAATGAGCCCTCCGTTCAAAAAGCTTTCGGGCAGATTGAAAAACTTGATGCAATAATTGTTTCAGCAGGCGTGCAGTTGGTTGGCAGTGATTCCAAGATCGCCAACGTAACTTTAGAAACTTGGCAGCGCACTATTGATGTAAATATGACGGGCGCTTTTCTATCTGTTAAGTATGCAATACCGCTCTTAATTGATTCTGGTCGTGGCTCAGTTGTACTTATCGGTTCTCCAACGGGAATTACAATGGAAGGCGCTGGCTACACCGCTTATGGCGCATCGAAGGCGGGAATGATGGGCTTATCTCGCATCATCGCGGTGGATTACAAAGAAGTTGGCGTGCGATCAAATGTGGTTGTACCCGGAACAATGTCTACACCGCTGATTAAAAAGATTTGGGATGATCCCGAAAAGGGTCCAGATTTAATTCGGCGAACACCACTTGGGCGAATGGGCGACCCACGTGATTTAGTCGGAATCGTTAACTGGTTAGTTTCTGAGGATTCTTCATTTGCAACAGGTGCATCGTATGCAGTCGATGGCGGAATGACTGCGCGGTGAGCGTCAATCATTGGCCCGACACAACTCGGGTAACTCACGGCGGCTTCACTTTGGATTTAGCCCGAGAGGCTATTCGAAATATTAGATTCGAAGGTGTGCAACTAATAGATCTGCTGTACACCGCAATACGCCCGTTGGATTGGTCAACTTTAAAAGCTGATGAGTATTCAGCAGATGTGCAAATTATTGGTGACGATTGCGTAATTACAATTACCGAATCACTTGCCGGCGCACTCGATGCTAAGACAAAAGTGATACTTTCTTCAAGCAATACTTTTTCAGTTGGTTATGAATTAAAAGGCTTGACTGAATATCCAGTTAGTCGCTGGGGTGTCTGCCTCTGCCTTAATACTGCAGAGTGGATGGGGTCTAGCGTGGTCTCATCAGGAAATACTTACTCGCTGGCACAAGATATTTCTCCGCAGCGAGTTGTCGACGGGGTTATACAAGGCCTCTTTCCTGCCTCAAATGAAATGCAATTCATCGCACCAGATAAGCGCAATTTAAAGGTGGTTTCTACCGACAAAGTTTTGGAAGCCGAAGATCAGCGCAACTGGACAGATAACACTTACAAAATTTATAGCGGCTCTCTAAGTGAGCCATTTCCTTTCTTGACTAGCGCTGGAAGCGTCTGGAAGCAGAGCGTTAGTTTTGAGGTTGGCGTTCCTGAATCCGTCACTACTGATGCAACCAAAATCTTGGTGAAGGAGATTGAGGCTCTACCGAGCATTGGTCTGCAGTTTAATAATGATTCACTTTTAACTCCTGATGATTTGGAAAAGGCTTTTATTCTGCTAGAAATTGACCATCTTCGAATAAATGAAGAAACGTTGACTTCTCAAAAAATTGCGACAACTGCAGCAAATGGCCTTATTTTAGAAACCGCGCTGCTCTCTTCTAGTAAAGGTGAGGATTTAAAGGAGGAGGTTCTGCGGCTGAGTGAAAGAGTTCCGGCCGGTTCGCGCCTGCTTGTTCAAAGAGCAGGTCGCCAAGTTGTAGACCAGGCAGATCTTCCAAAAAATAGCTCGCTTAATTCTTATATTCCTGGATCAGATGCGTTCTTAGTTGATCTACAGAGCGATCAATATAACTTTGGAAATTCGGTTTCTTACTCGATGGCGCCAACTGTGCATTCTTTTGATACCGAAACCATTTTTAAAACTCTATTTACACAGCAAGAGTCAATTAACTTTGCACAAAAATACATTGCACCGCAAGTTTTCATATCTCCCATCACTTTTTCGACGCGCGGCAATCCTCATTCTGGACATTCTAGAGATCAGCGACTTGTTTATGCGGAACCAGAAATGGCACTGCATATTCGCACTATTGAAGGTGCAGCGTGGACCCTTGGATCAATTCACTCACTTGCGAGCGCAGGTGCATTCTCCGGAAGTTGGCACGAACTCTTCGGTGAATATGGGGCCATTTATTCAGAGTCTGGTTCCATAAAATTCACACCAACTTTTCACGCAATATCAGCGCTAGGCGCACATCACGCACATCAAATTACAATAGCCACATCTCTTGATAATTCATGGGTGGCATTTGAAAATCGAGAAACGAAAACAATTCTCGTGGCATCACTTCGCCCGTGGACGGTAGAAATCACTGCAAAAGTATTAGCTGGCTATAAGTCCATGCAGAGCCTGCGGGGCGAAGATTGCGATAAATCGAGCCAGATCATGGATTGGTGGTCATATGCTGAGATAACTCCAATTTCGGCTGAATTCCCGCTGACCCTGACCCCCTTTGAAATCGCCCTCATTCGGGGCTAAACCGGCCTATTCCGCCTTTTCAAGGGTGAGTAACGGTTCTGTAACGATCTGAATTTCACCTAATAACCCTTTTTTTACCGCCAGAGCCTATGTAGTATCGGTTGCGATTGACCCACCTATAGGAGGAAATATATATGGCAAAGCTTTTCTCACGCCGCGCTGCAGCAATTGTTGCCGTAGCCGCAGCGTCAATGCTCGTGCTATCTGCTTGTTCAAATAGCGATAGTGGAAGCGGCGACAAAGTTGCTGTTTCATTAATTACAAAAGATCAGTCAAACCCATTCTTCGTTGCAATGATCAAGGGTGCTACTGCTAAGGCAGAAGAACTCGGCGTAGAGCTAACTGTTACATCTGGAGTAGATGAATCAGATTACGCTGGCCAGATCGCAGCGATTGAAAACGCTATCTCAGCAAAGCACGCTGGTATCTTGATCGTTCCAGTGTCAACAGAAGTTAACGCAGCAATCACTAAGGCCCGCGATGCAGGTCTATATGTAATTGCCCTTGACACAGCACCAGATCCTGCTGACATTGTGGACATCACTTTCGCAACAGATAACCGCGAAGCTGGTCTTCTAATCGGTCAGTGGACAGCTGCAAAGCTTGCTGGCAAGAAGGCAACAATTGCACTTCTCGACATCTTCGATGACCGCATTGTGTCTGTTGACTACATGCGCGATAACGGATTCCTTGCAGGTATGGGAATTGATGTTGCAGATCCAAACAAGATGGGTGACGAAGCCAAGAAGGGCAAGTACTCAGGCGGAGACTATGAGATCGTCGGAAACGTAGCGACAGGCGCTAACGAAGACGGCGGCCGTACAGGTCTTGAGCAACTTCTTGCTAAGAACAAGAAGATCAACGTTGTTTACACAATCAACGAGCCAACAGCAATCGGTGCATGTGCTGCAGCAGCTGCTGCTGGTATCAAGCTCGATGTAATGGTTTCTGTTGACGGTGGCGGCGCTGGTATCGGTGCTGTTAAGTCAGGTTGCATCAATGCAACTTCACAGCAGTACCCATTGTTGATGGCTGACCTTGGTGTTCAAGCTATCTACGACATCGTGAAGAACGGTACAAAGCCATCTAAGTCAGAAGGCTTGGACTTCTTCAACACCGGCGTTAAGTTGATTACTGATGACCCACAAGATGGTGTCCCATCAGAGACAACTGAATACGGTCTAGCAAACGCTTGGGGTTAATCCCAGCTCTTTAGTGAATAACTAAAGAAGAGTGTTTAAAGAGGGCGGCTGCTTCGGCAGTCGCCCTCTTTAACTAGGCACTAGAATTAATTACGTTGCACAATAAGATACTTCGTAACTTCGAAAGGACCACAAGTGAGTCAAGACACGGCCACATACGATGCAGCGGCAGAATTTCAAGACCGCGCATCAATCAGCCAAAAAGCGCAAGCTCTTCTGCATAAATATCCATGGCTGAGTTCAACAATGGTGCTAGTTGTAGCATCAATAATTTTTAGCTTTTTTAATGAAAACTTTTTAACACCATCTAACTTTTCACTCATCCTTCAGCAAGTAGCGATCGTCGGCGCAGTCGCCGCCGGACAGACGCTAATCATTTTAACTGCCGGTATCGATCTTTCTTGTGGCGCGATCGCAGTCTTTTCATCAATGACAATGGCGAAGTTAGTACAAGGAACGCCGGGCGAAGGTGAACCAGTTGGTATCGCCATCTGGTTAGCATTCCCAGCCGGATTACTTGTCGGCATGCTCGGTGGTGCAATTAACGGCTTCTTAGTAACAAAAGTTAAATTGCCACCATTTATCGTTACCTTGGGTACCTTCAACGTATTCCTTGCGTTGACGCTGACTTTAACTAAAGGAACTGTTCCTTCAATTGAGATGGATCCCTTCCTATTAACACTTGGTCATTATGTAAATCTCGGACCGTTCCGAGTCACAACTGGCGTTCTATTCATGTTCGCTATGTATATGGTCTTGGCCTTCGTCTTGCGCTACACATCTTGGGGTCGCCACGTATACGCAGTTGGCGATGACATTGATGCAGCGCGCCTGGCAGGTATCTCAGTTAACCGCGTCCTAATGAGCGTTTACATGGTTGCCGGACTTACCTTCGCACTTGCAGCCTGGATCGTTATTGGCCGCGTAACCGTGGCGAGTCCGAACACAGGTGGCGATCTAAACCTTGATGCGATCACTGCGGTGGTTATCGGGGGTACTTCACTATTCGGTGGCCGAGGAACAATCTTTGGTTCATTGATCGGAGCGATCATCGTGGGTGTTTTCCGTAATGGTCTAACGCTTGCTGGCGTTGACTTGTACTACCAGCTCCTCGCAATCGGACTTCTTATTATCTTCGCTGTCTCAGTTGACCAGTGGATCAGAAAGGCACGCAAATGAGTAAGAAACCAATTCTGCAAGCAGTTGGGCTAACTAAATCCTATGGTCGCGTCGTCGCACTTGATGGCTCTGACTTGGAACTGTTTCCAGGTGAAGTTCTCGCAGTAGTCGGAGATAACGGAGCTGGTAAGTCAACAATGATCAAATGCTTATCTGGCGCTGAAGTTGCTGACGAAGGTCAGATCATTGTTGATGGCCAACAAGTCTCATTTAAGCGACCACAAGATGGCCGTCATGCCGGAATCGAAACTGTGTACCAGACACTTGCTGTTGCACCGGCTCTCGATATCGCATCGAATCTTTTTCTTGGTCGTGAAATGCGCAAGAAGGGTCCACTTGGATCAGTCTTTCGTATGATCGATAGCTCTGGAATGCGCAAGGCTGCTAAAGAACATATTGCAGCTCTTGGTATCGGAACAATTCAGAACATCACACAAGCTGTTGAAACACTTTCAGGTGGTCAGCGCCAAGCAGTTGCGGTTGCTCGCGCTGCGGCGTTCGGTCAGAAGGTAATCATCCTTGATGAACCAACAGCGGCACTTGGTGTTCGTGAATCACGTCAGGTACTCAAGTTAATCGAGTCTCTTCGCGATCGTGGAATGCCAGTAATTTTGATTTCACACAACATGCCTCAGGTCTTTGAAGTTGCAGATCGCATCCAGGTGCAACGCCTCGGAAAGCGCGCTGCAGTTGTTACTCCAAAGAGCCACTCAATGAACGATGTTGTTGCGATTATGACTGGCGCCATGACAGTCGATAAGAAAGACCAAGCACTGACTTCAGTTCGTTAATCTCTAAGTAAAAGTAGAAGTTAAACAATGACCACTCCGGTTCGTATCGAATCGGATGTGGTCATTGTTGGTTCTGGAATGGGTGGCGCTACAACCGCCTTTGCTTTGGCCAATAAAGGGGTCAAGACGCTGGTTTTGGAACGTGGAGAACGAATGCCACGCGAACCAGAGAATTGGTCTCCATCTGAAATCTTTATGAAGACGAGATACAAGCCCAATGAAAAATGGGTGGATGAGAAAGATAGAGAGTTTGTTCCTGGCGTTCATTACTTCGTCGGCGGAAATAGCAAAGTTTATGGCGCATCACTTCCCCGCTTTAGCCGATTCGATTTCGGAACCGTAAAACACCAAGAAGGAATATCGCCGGCCTGGCCTTTTACATATGATGATTTAGAACCGTATTACTACGGCGCAGAAGAGTTATATCGAGTCCACGGTGACGCCCAAAATATTTACGGCAATACGCGCAGTAATCCATTTCCGTATCCTGCGATGAAACACGAGCCTTACGTTGAAGAACTCGGTAAGCGATTAACTAAGGCGGGCGTGCGTCCACATTCGAATTCAATGGGCATTGACTTGGGGCCAGGTGGAAAATGTATCCGCTGTAAAACCTGCGATGGTTTTGTTTGTAAGTTAGATGCCAAAAGTGATGCCGAAGTTAATGCTTTAAATCCTGCGATTGCAACAGGCAATGTCACGCTGATGACCTCGGTACAAGTAAATCGAATTGTTTTATCCGAAGATAGAAAATCGGTAAGCCACTTAGAAGCAACTCGAAACGGAGAGCTGCTAGAGATTTATGGCAAGAAGTTTGTAATCTCTGCTGGCTCGGTAAATACCGCTGCGCTGTTGCTGCGCTCAGGTGTTGCTAACTCATCCGATCAAGTTGGTCGCAATTTTATGATGCACAACAACAGCCATATCGCGGCAGTTGATATGCGCCGCAAGAACGATGTAACTTTCCAGAAAACGCTCTCTTTCACCGATTGGTACTTAGATGGAGGCAAGGGTTATCCACTTGGCGCTGTTCAATTAATTGGAAAAGTCCAAGGCATAATGATGAAAACTTTTGCAAAGATGGTTCCGTTGCCGCTGCTTAACTTAATTTCAGATCACAGTGTTGAATTTGTGGTTATGAGTGAAGATCTGCCACACCCAGAAAATCGGGTAACTATCACTGAAAATGGGGCGATCAAGATCGTGCGTCGCGCCGTTGGAATGAAGACACATATGGAACTTCTGCGTCGTGCCAAGAAGGTATTACGCAAGGCGGGCTACCAAGGGATCTTCAGGCAACCCTTTGATATTTCGATGAACTCGCATCAATGCGGAACTACTGTTGCCGGTAGCGATCCGCGTACCAGTGTCGTTGATAGTTACTGCCGCAGCCACGATCATTACAATCTTTATCTAATTGATGGTGGATTCTTTCCATCATCTGCGGCGATGAATCCTGCGTTAACAATTGCTGCGCAAGCGCTGCGCGTGGTTGCTGAATCAGATCTCGCGAAGGTTTAAGAAAGCCCTAAGACCCGCGTAAGTTCGTTATGCAAATCCTTGGGATTTACAGCAACACCGGTCCAATACTCGATCGCGATTACAGCTTGATTAACCACCATTCCTAAACCTTGCAGAGTGGTCGCTCCACGCTTTCCAGCTTCGGTCAAGAAGTAGGTTTGTGGTGGATTAACAATTACATCAGCTGCCAACATTCCAGGGCGAATTGAGTCAAAGTTAATATCCTGTCGCCCTTCAGTGTTGACCATTCCCATTGAAGTTGAATTAATCACAATGTCGGCATTTTTTGGAATTTCATAAGTCTTATTCCACTCCACAAATTCAGCGCTAGCTTTTGTTTTATCATTTAATAGCGCAGTCAACTCTTCTCCGCGAGCTCGTGAGCGATTTACGACATAGAACTTACTCGCACCCGCCAAAGCCAGTTCAACCGCGATTGCACGCGCGGCACCACCTGCCCCGAGCAGAACAACAGTTTTTTCAGTGGCCGGGGTTATTTCCAAAAATGATTTAAGAAAACCTTTGCCGTCAGTATTTTCACCTATTAACTTGCCGCCTCTGTTAACCGCACAATTGACCGCGCCGATTAAGGAGGCAGATTCGCCCAGGCTGTCCAAATACTTGATCACTTCTACTTTGTGAGGGATCGAGCAATTAAAACCCTTCCAATTCATGGCTTTAGCACCCGCTACAGCCGCTGCCAGTTGGTCAGGGTTCACTTCACAATTGATGTAGCGATAGTGCAGGTTATTGGCCTTATATGAGGCCTCCACCATTGCAACTGTCGGATTTGAATCAGATCCCTGGGAGAAACTGCCAGTTAATTCGTGCAGAAATGATCCGCCTATATCCATAGTCATGTTCAGACCTTACCGCGCAAGTTATGATCAGCCAATGACCACGACATTTTTACAACGAATTGCATCTGCACCGATCTCTTGGGGAATCTGTGAAGTACCGGGTTGGGGCGCAATGTTGCCAACAAAACGAGTGCTATCTGAAATGACTAGCCTTGGTTTACCAGCAACCGAAATTGGCGCACCGGGTTTCTTCTCTGATGATTCTGCAGAACTTAAGGATCAATTAGCAGAATTTAAAATGTCAATGATCGGTGGTTTCACGCCCGTTGTCTTGCACGACAAGTCTCAAGAAAAAGCAACAATTGAAATGACGTTAAAGACTAGTAAGAAATTTCAAGAGATCGGCGCTACTCATTTTGTTTCATCTCCTGTTCAAAGCTGGGATTGGGATAATCCAAAAGAGCTCACCAATGATGAAGTCACTCAATTCTTTAAGATGCTTGGTGAAGTAGATCAAATCTGTAAAGACCACGGCCTGGTTCAAGTAGTGCATCCACATTTACAGACCGTCGTTGAAACCAAGCGAGATATTGATCGTGTAGTAGAAAACTCAGATGTGATGTGGTGTTTGGATACCGGGCATATGACAATCGGCGGGCAAGACACTGTTGAGTTTGCTAAGAAATATGCTAGCCGTGTTGGCCACGTGCACTTAAAAGATGTCAACATGAAATCTGTGCCGCCAGTACTCGCGCGTCAACAGAGCATTATGGAGGGTGTACAGAACGGTTTATTTACTCCGCTAGGGCAAGGCGATGTTCCTATTATAGAAACAATTTTGGCACTGGAAAGCGCTGGCTATCAAGGTTGGTATGTGATTGAACAAGATGTTGCAATCACAGGTGAGATGCCAGGTATTGGCGAAGGTCCAATTACGGGAATGACACAATCAGTTGATTACCTGCGTAAAGTTGTTGCACCTGAACTCGCAAAAATAGGCAAGTAGCAATTGGAACCGGTAGTTCTTGCGGATGATTCCGCTGTAGGCCTATACGCTGCCGAGATTATCTACTCTTATTTAGCTCGCAGTAGTGAATCGGGGAAGCGTTTCGTTCTTGGCTGCCCAGGTGGTCGAACACCTCGTAGCACATACAAGTATTTAGCTCAGTTAATAAAACTATCTCAATTAGATATTAGCCACATGGTTATAGCCATGATGGATGAATATCTCACAGATAACCCTGATGGAACCCACTCTAATCACGCATTCGAAAAGCATTTTAGTTGTGCCCGCTTTGCCAAGTTAGAGATTTTTGATGTCTTAAATGCCGGTGCTCCAGAAGGTGGCAAGATCGCAGCAGAAAATATTCGTTTCCCTGATGCTAAAGATCCTGATGGTTATGAAGAATTTCTGCGCACCGTTGGTGTAGATGTATTTTTAATGGCCAGCGGAGGTTCAGATGGGCACGTTGCTTTTAACCCGCCAGGTACCGCCAGAGATGCACGCACTCGCATAGTGCGAATCGCAGATAAAACACGTAACGATAATTTAGGTACATTTCCTGACTTTAAAGGTATCGACGAGGTGCCAACGCATGGCGTTAGTGTTGGTCCGGCCACAATGGTTGATGTTTCTGCGATCGCGATTATGCAACTAATCGGTGCGCATAAAGCGCAAGCTTTTCAACGAATCGACTCTGCGACAAGTTACGAAAGTGATTGGCCTTCAACAATTATTCGTGAATGTAAAAACTACTTAATTCTTGCCGATAAGGCTGCGGCCGGAATTTAACTTGCCGCGATTGCTGCGCCAATAACTGCCGAATTCGATCCAGTTCGTGCATTCTTAACTTCGGGCGCTGGGCGACGCTTACTTGCGCTATTTATATAACTCTTGACTACCAACTCTCGATAAAGCTCGCTACCGAGCCATAATCCCCCACCAATTACAATTTTTTCCGGATCAAGATAATCAATCATTGCAGCAAGTGATTTACCTAAGACCGCTGCAGCCGAATCGATTACCTGCTTTGCTGTTTCATCACTGGAGTATTTTGCAAAAACACTTTCGGCACTTTCTACTTCTTGCTGCAAAATACTTTGGTACCTACGTGCGATACCCATACCAGAGGAATACTGTTCTAAATTTGGACTTTCCTTTGAATTATCTATAGCGGTAATACCAAAACCGATCGCCTCACCAGTGGCCCCTGCCCAAGGTTTGCCATTGATTACAAGCGAGTGAGATATGCCAGAACTAACCGTTACGAAGAGAAAATTACTTAATCCACTAGCGCGCGCTTCTGCCAGCGCCATAGCCCGAACATCAGATTCAATTGTCCAGTCAAAGCCAGTGAGCGCTGCAAAGTCTTCTTTGGGTTGAATGTTCCAAGCAATTTGATCTCTGCTATTTAACTCTTGTTTGGGGGTTACATACTCTGCAAAACAAGCAGCACCTTTTATTACTTCGATATTCTCGCTCTCGGCTAAGGCCATTAGCTGAATAATCAATCCTTTAGTCAAAGATAAATCTGGATCAGCCAAGCCATATAAGGATTCGCGCCCGGGTGTTGAAATCTCGTGCAGTATCTCGAAATTATCGCTGACTAACGCTCCAGCTATTTTTGATGCGCCAACATCGATCGCGATGGTCGCCTTCGCTGAATTCATAATTATTAAGGATAGTCCCTATCGGCGATAATGGCTTTTGAGTAGACTGACCTAAGGTAAATACTTTTAAATACAAGGGAGTTTTTCGTGTCGGTCATTCGCGTAGGTGTAATTGGTGTTGGAATCATGGGCGCAGGACATGCCAGATACTTAACCGAGTCTGTTGACGGTGCAGTAGTAACCGCATTCTTTGATCTTGATTCTGCACGAATGGATGCTTTAGCTACCGAACTATCCGCTAAATCTGGTGCAACGATTAATAAGCACTCATCTGTTGCAGATCTTGTAAACGATCCAACCGTTGATGCGGTAATTATCTGTTCACCCGACGGATTACATCCAGAACACCTTGAACTTTGCGTTAAGGCCGGAAAGCCAACTCTCTGCGAAAAGCCATTAGCTCCCCGTCTAGAAGATGCCAAGAAGATTGCAGAAATAGTTAAAGCTTCAGGAGTTCCTGTTGCGCTTGGATTTATGCGTCGCTTTGATCCAGGTTATGTGCAAATGAAGAAAGAGATTCAATCTGGCAAGTACGGTGAAGTAATTCAAATTCGCGCCGTGAGCCGAAATGTTTCATCTCCTGGTGCAACTACTGCCGGAATGATTTCAAATTCAGCGGTTCACGAATTCGATATCGCCCGTTGGTTGCTAGAAGAAGAGTTCACCACGGTTTCTGTGGCCTACGCCAAGAAAACCTCTCACGCTGTTCCGGATATTCAAGATGCGATTAGCATCTTGGCCCACACCGAATCAGGTGTGTTAATGACTGTCGATAACTGCGCAAATAGCACTTATGGTTATGACGTTCGCGTTGAGGTATTAATGCAAAATGGCTCATTAGAACTTAACAACCTCGGCGATTTAACAATCAGCTTTGGCTTCGAACTACCTGGTCGCAAGGCCGGACGCCTCCACGATAACTGGATCGGTCGCTTCACTGATGCTTACATCGGCGAGCTACGTGCTTGGATTGCCTCAATTAAAGATGGCGTAGTAAATCTAAACTTGGCAACTGTCGACGATGGAATCGCTGCAAGCATTGCTTGCGAAAAAGGTATCGCTTCGCTTTAAAGCGCACCCATAACTGTAATCGTTTCACCGAAAACATAATTCGGTCCTACCGCCTGCCAAGCCTTGCTATTTGCATTGACCATATGGGCATCCCACGATGGGCGATCGCTCCAGATCTCCCAAACATTTACTACATCGGGTTTCTGGGTATCACGATAGATATCAATGAATTCGCAACCGGCTTCGGTGCGAATTACCGCGATATGGCTCTTGAGTTTTGAAACAAACTCATCAAATTGGCCAGGCTTAACATGTACTTCAACGAAGAGAAATACTTTGCTCATGTGCCTCACGGTATCTGATTTTAGAGGCAATAAAAAGTGAATCTGCCTGCGTGAAGGGTCTAAGACGATAAATTAATAAGGGGTTTACCCATTGCAGTAGTGGACGCTAATTTAGGACAATATGTTGGTGCGAAAGTTGAGTCTGTCCCTCCTGGTGTTCGGGATCATTGTAGGACTCATTCCCATAGGAAATGCAGTACCCCCTAAAGCAGGAAGTAGCTGCTCAAAACTTGGAACCATTCAAAACTACAATGGTAAGAAATACACTTGTATTAAATCGGGGAAGAAAACAACGTGGAACAAGGGAGTATTAATCCCGACTCGAAAGTCTTCAATAAACCCTATTGGAAATAACTCTGATCTAGATGTCGATGGCTA
>CAMBGS010000008.1 GCA_945866305.1 Bifidobacterium breve | reverse complement strand
ATGGTCTGGCATCTAAAGGACTGAGCGCCATTAAGAAAAATAATGAAGGCTCAGTTAAGACGCTCAAGGTTTACTACAACGACTTGTATTCAGCAGAAATTTCTAAGCTGAAGGCGTATTACAAGAAAAAGGGATTAAAGACGAGCTTTTTAAAAGCAAGTGATGCCAAAGTGAAATCAATTGCCGGAGAGCAAATTGTTTACTCGACGTCTCCAACAGTAAAAGAGATAATGAATTGGTTCTTAATTTGGAGCGATAATGTCGTCGCAGAGCGAATGGCGCGATTGGCTGCGAAAGCGGCAGGCAATGACTTTAATGAAAAAGGTGTGGCAAAAACTTTTAATAAGGTACTTAGCGAGCTGGGGATCGATCCCGCAAAAATTATCATTAAAGATGCCAGTGGTTTATCAAAGGAAAATAAATTAACCGCAAATATTTTGTCTCAGCTTCTGTATAAAATTCACTCAGATCCGCTATTTTCACAGTTAATCGATGGCTTGCCGGTTAGTGGTGTAACAGGAACTTTAAGCAAGCGTTATATCGAATCCGCACCACAGGCGGTCGGTTTAGTGAAAGCCAAAACAGGAACACTTTCTGGAACAGTTAGTTTGGCGGGATATGTTCAATCAGGTGATCGTGAATACGCATTCACTATTATCGCTGACAAAATTAGGAAAACTAGGTCAGCGAGCGATCGAGCACGAGAAACTTTGGATATTCATTTAGGAAAGATTGCTGCACCGCTAATGGTGCCAGTTATTGATACATCTACCGCAATTATTGGTTAGCAAATACTTTAATTGATCCACCGTAACATGCGACCCAAGTTCGAGAATTTGTAGATTCATAAGTAACTCCAATTGGTTCGGCGCAAACTTTGATGTTTTGTATTACCTTCATATCTGAAGTTCTTACTTTAGAGAGAGTTCCACTGCGGAAGTTAACAACGAATAGCGCAGAGCCGTCTGTAGAAATTGCCAAGCTGCGCGCAGATTTTCCAGTTGCTACCGTCTTAATTGCCTTGTTATCTGCCAAGTCCCAAGCGATAACTTTGCCGGAGATGTTTAGCGTTGCATAAAGAGTTGAGTTATCGGGAGATAATTCAATCGCACGTGGATTTGAGCCAATCGGTATGAACTCCACCGAAAAGTCTTCTAAATTAATTCGATGAATTCGGTTGCCACCCATTTCGGCAACATAAGCAAATTTACTATCACTGGAGATTGAAATGCCACGCGGGTAGCGTCCGATTTTGATTGACTTAACTGTCTTCTGCGTTTCAACAGAGATTATGGTGACGGTGTAAGAACACCAATTTGAAACCAGGATGTATTTATTATCGGGAGTGACCTTTACGACCTTAGGTACAGACCCAACTGGATAAACCGCATCGATCTTATTGTTGGTCAGATTTATACGAGATAAATAACTTGAATCGAAACCTGATGCAGGGGAGCAGGTGTCGTGCCCTTCTTTGTTAAACCCTTTGCCGTACATCGCATAGTTTGTGAAATACAAGTATTTGCTATCTGGTGAATAGGCTCCTTCTACCGGAGCGCCTTTATAGACTCCAGAGTATTTCGTGAATCCAAACTTTGAGAGTTCTACCGAATCAGCAACCGTACTTTTAAGTTCCAGGGTTTCTGCGTCATAGATAGTGACGCTATGGCGATACATCATGTTATGAGCACTGACTAATCCGTTACCGGAAGATTGCACAGACTTAGGAGCAATCGCACCAGTAATTGTTTTAATTAGCGTTAACTTTGTTTGTTCTGTCGTTACGCTTGCACTACTTGGCAGTGCCGTAATCATCAATAAAAGTGCAAAGAGAAAACTCACCCACTTTAGCTTCATAGTGAGTGAGTTTACCTTTATAAATTAGTCGTCGTCATCGTCGTCATCGTCGTCTTCGTCGTCTTCGTCATCTTCGTCGTCGTCATCGCCACCACCTGTTGGCATAGAGGCGATACCAGGTAACTTTGGTGCACCTGGTTGAGCGATCACACTTGGATTAGGTACAGATGCTGATTTGCCTGAAGCAGTTACGCCCGCGGCTGAAATCTCAGCGGGAGAGGAAGCGATAGAAAGGTTTGACCCTTGGTCAGAAGCGGTTGCAGGTGTTTCCGTTCCGTTGTTTGCGACAAGTGCTCCTACGCCAACAATCGACATGGCTGCGGCAAGTACTAGCGCAGGAAGCGCACGAGATGCTTTCTTAACTTGCGGTGCAGAATCTGCTTCCGCTAGTTCGATCCATTCGGGCTTATTTGGAGGTGTCATTTGTCATATCCCTTTCTTCATTACGCACGATAGGCGAGCTTCCTTAGAGAAGAGTGAGAACACCACTCATTAATGCTGAGTAATCTTGCCCTGTGCGCACCGATTCACACGTAAATCTCTCCGCAAAAGTTCGCGGGTATGTAGACCTAATGAAATTACGCGTGGTTGAGCTCCTATTGGTTTCAACGCTTCCAGCGATGGTCTTAGCCGAAGGCCGGTTGCCTTCCCTTTCTTTAACGATAGCAACTTTAATTGGTGGGACTTTAGCTGCTGGAAGTGCCAATGCATTTAATATGGTGATTGAATCTGAAACAGATAAGTTAATGCAGCGAACTGCTAAACGTCCACTTGCAACTGGTGTTTTAAATAATAGAGAAGCAACAATATTTGCAACTTTCATAGGGTTGCTTTCACTAGCTATATTTCAAATCTTTACAACTTCACTAGCAACCTTGTTAACTTTAATTGCAATCACTTTTTATGTCCTTGTTTATACAATTGCACTAAAGAGACGGACGCCGCAGAACATCGTCTGGGGCGGCGCCGCTGGTTGTATGCCTGCACTGATTGGCTGGGCTGCAGTAACTAATTCGCTTTCGGTAACTGCCTGGTCATTCTTTCTAGTTATATTCTTCTGGACCCCACCACATTTTTGGGCGCTGGCAATTAAGTATAAAGATGATTATGCCGCGGCCGGTATTCCAATGTTGCCAGTTGTAGCAACTAAGACCCATTTACTGCGCCAGATGTGGGTGTACACGATTGCGATGATCGCTTCATCGATCGCATTGATTATTAATGCAGATCTGCAATTATGGGCGCAAGTAGCAAATGTGATCTTAGGTCTCGTGTTTGCGTTACAGCTTCGCGGCCTTGACGAGAAATCTGAAAATTACGAAAAGACAGCGGGCAAGATTTTTAATTGGTCTATAAGTTATTTAAGCCTGTTATCCATATTGCTAGTTGCTGCTCAAGTGTTAAAGGCTTGAGTTAAATCTTTTATCAAATCGTCAACGTGTTCTAGACCAACTGATAGCCGCAGTACTGATTGCGTAATACCCATCTCTGCCTGAACTTCTGGCGATAAGCGACGGTGAGTTGTTGAAGCTGGGTGAGTAATAAGGGATTTACTGTCGCCCAGATTGTTTGAGATATCGATAATCCTCAGCGAATCCATAAATTTAAAGGCATCTTTCTGGCTGCCCACAAATTCGATACCAATTGTGCTGCCCCCACCGCTCATCTGCTTTTGCACAGTTGCATAATCAGGATGGGATTTAAGGCCAGGGTATTTAACAGATTTAATTTCTTTTCGACTTTCGAAGAATTCAGCGATGGCTTGTGCGTTCTGGCACATCCTTTGTACTCGCATCTCCATTGTTTCGAGAGATTTCAAAAGAACCCATGCATTAAACGGACTAAGAGATGGACCAGTGTGGCGGATAAAGGGAATTAACTTTTCGTGGATATAAGAGAAGGAACCGAGTACAGCGCCAGCAAGTACACGACCTTGGCCATCGATATGTTTTGTTGCAGAGTACATAACTACATCCGCGCCTAATTGAAGTGGCTTTTGTAAAACAGGTGAGGCCATTACATTATCGACGATTACAGTTGCGCCAGCTTTGTGAGCGAGTTCGCTAACCATGCGAATATCAACAATTTCCATGAGTGGATTACTTGGGGATTCAATGAAGACAACCGCTGTTGGCTTGCTAAGTGCGGTGGCCCATTTTGCTGGATCATTTCCTTTAACTAGTTCAACGGTAACGCCCCACTTAGGCAAAATTTCAGTTAGCACAACGTGGCAAGAGCTAAACATTGCCGCAGATGCAACTATGTGATCTCCCGCGCTAACCATGCAAGCGATGGAAGCAAACATGGCCGACATTCCAGAACCAGTTGCTACGCAATATTCAGCGCCTTCAATTGCGGCTAAACGCTTTTCAAACATTGCAATAGTTGGGTTATGGAATCGGCTATAAAGGTAATGATCTGTTTCATCGGCAAATGAATCAAAAGCTTCTTGCGCGGACGAATATGTAAATCCACTATTTAAATAGAGCGCTTCAGAAGTTTCACCAAAGCCAGAGCGTGCCAAACCGGCGCGAACGGCATCAGTTTGGGGATTTAAATCCCAATCTGGTGCGGGTCTTTGATTTCGCGGCTGATAGCCCCAGGTCTCATTACTCACACCGATAATTCTAAGGTGCAATTGCTATATTCAACACATGTCCAAACTAGCAATCTCAGTTGATGATCTGAGCAAGAAATATGGCACCGGACTTGCAGTCTCACACGCAAAATTCGAAGTTCCACTCGGAACTATTTGTGGGTTTGTTGGTCCAAATGGCGCAGGAAAAACGACCACGATTCGAATGCTCCTTGGCTTGATCACGCCAACGGGCGGCAATGGCCAAATACTGGGTGAATCAATTACTTCGCCCGATAAATATTTATCTAGCGTTGGCGCAATGATCGAAGGGCCCGCTTTTTATCCAGCGCTATCTGGTGCCGAGAATTTACGAGTACTCGCAACACTTGGTGGTTTTCCTCAAGAACGTGTCGATCAATTGCTCATACAAGTTGGTTTAGCCGATCGCGGAAAATCAAAATATAAGACTTATTCATTGGGAATGAAACAACGTTTAGGAATTGCAGCGGCCCTTCTTCCAAATCCAAAATTGTTAATTCTTGACGAACCAACCAACGGATTAGATCCCGAAGGAATTCAAGAAATTCGCCAATTACTGCGCACCCTTGCAGATAGTGGAACCACTGTCTTTGTCTCTTCCCACTTGTTATCTGAGCTTGAACTCATCAGCGAATACTTAGTTATGTTGCGAAAAGGTGAAGTTGTTTTCGCCGGACCAATTCAAGAACTTTTCGATCAACAACAGCCATATATGATTGTAAAAACTGAACGCGAAGAAGATTTACAGAAAATAATTGAGATTGCTCAAAATGCAGGTCATAAATCACACAAGCGCGATGGAACTGCACACATCGAAGGACCGGCCGAATGGGCGGGTATTTTGAATAAATTAGCTTTCGAAAGTGGAATTTTGATAACTCAATTGTCACCGCAGATGCCCAACCTAGAAGAAACCTTCTTTGAGCTGACGGGAGAACAGAAATGATTCGCAGTGTCATCCGAATTTTCTTCGCCGAATGGCGCAAGTTACGCCGCCCAACTTTGCTCCTTGGCACACTTGGCGCAGTCTCATTCTTTAGCGTTCTAGTGTCCTCAGTACTTTTTCTAATGATTGACTCACCACAAGGAAATGGCGATCGTGGAGTTCGAATAACACGCGAGATGCTCTCTTTATCTAATGGCGCTACACAATCTTTTTCAAGCATTGGTGGACTTCTCGGAATTGTTGCACTCTGCGTCTTTGCAGCCCAGACGGCACAGGAATATTCACTAGGAACTCTGCGAAATCTCTTAGTTCGTCAGCCTGGCCGAATCCGTATTTTGGTTGGCAAGTTAGCGTCCATGAAAACTTTTGCGATGGTTATGACCTTAGTCAGCGCCATTATTTCTATCGGAGTCTCATACGCCCTTGCCGGGGGCAAGAATGTAAGTACCGAGCTCTGGTTTAACGGTGATGGCCGTCTAGAAATCGCCAAGACCCTTTTAAACGTTTTCCTATCAATTCTTGGATTTGGAATCATTGGAATGGTTTTAGGAATAGTTCTTCGCTCACCGATTAGTTCGATTTCAATTGGCGTGCTTTGGTTATTGATTATTGAAAACATTGTCGGTGCGCTCAAATCCAGCACCTTGAATTGGTTGCCCGGAAATCAACTAACAACAATTGCAAGCGGTGGCAGCCAGAACGTTTCTTATTCTCACGCGCTCTCCCTATCGGCGATTTATGTCAGCGTTGCTTTGGTGATAGCAACGGTTCTATTTACTAAGAGAGATGTATCCAACTAGCGACACTTGAGGCAATCTCCGAAGTAACTCAGGTAACTGATTTATTCTAAGTACTTAACTTGTTGGGGGTTTTGTGTCGCATCGCAGTAAAGCCGCAGCGTTAGCCATAATTTTTGGGCTAACGCTTTCGACTACCCCTGCAATCGCGGCGACTCCAAAGCCGACGCTGGCACAAATTGAGGCAGCCAAGAAAGCAGAAGCTGCGAAGAAGAAAGTGGCTGATGCGGCAGCAAAGAAATTGGCGGCAGCTAATCAAACTTTGCGTTCCTTGACTGCAAAGGCAAATTCTGCACAAGCACTGTATGTAAAAGCAAAGAAAGAGTTAGCGGTTGCAACATCTGCTGCGATTGTCGCAGCCGCATATGCAGTTGAAACCCAACAAGCAGTTTCGGCAGCCCACCGTGTAATCGGAAAGATGGCTGCGAGTGCCTACATCTTGGGTGGCTCACTAACTGAAATTGAACCTCTGTTGAGCTCAAACGGACCGCAAGATTTAATTGATCAAATTACAACGCTAGATAAATTAGGCGTGCAGAATTCGATGGCGCTGGATCGCTACAAAGCGGCTGAAGTAATTGCGCGTGCTGCAAAAGCTAAGGCGGATGAAGCAAAAGTAGCGCAAGAAAAGGCAACCGCAAAAGTTGCTGCAGCCAAGAAAGTTGCCGATGATGCCAAAGCGCTGCAACAAAAAGAAGTTGATAAATTACAAGATATTCAGGATAAGTTGGCAAAAGAATTAGCCAGCGCGAAGAAAGTTCGAATTACTCTTGAACAACAACGCGCGTTAGCTTTACTTGAAGAAAGTTTGGCAAATACCGCAGCGAACACCGGCGGACAGAAAAAAGTATGGGCCGACACCGGTTTCAAGGGACGTTCAACTATTCGAACAACTGAAGCACAACGTGCAGTTGCGGTCGCTTTTGCAGAGAAACAGGTCTTAGCGCGTAAGCCATATATCTGGGGTTCAGAGGGACCAAATTCATTTGACTGTTCTGGTCTTGTCTATGCCGCATATAGATCAGCAGGACTTGGTTGGCCTAACTGGGATCGCCTTAACTCTTCACTTTATGCTGGTTACACCAAGCATGTCTCGCTAGATGAACTAGTCCCAGGCGATCTACTCTTCTATTCATATAAAGGAACAATTTCTTCTATTCACCACATCAGTATTTATGCGGGTAACAAAATGATGTGGGAAGCAAATTCAAAAGATAAAGGGCTCCTTAAATCCAGTATCTATAGCGTCAAGGGACTTATGCCTTTCGGTGGTCGGGTCTAGAGTTGGCCCATGACTTCGGCGCTGCTAGAACTTCGTAATGCAGTCCGTCCATTTCTCGAGAATTTAACTGCTGGAGATTCTGCGATTGTTGCAGTTTCTGGGGGTGCAGATTCACTTGCACTTGCATACGCGCTAAGTAAGGAAGCACCAGAGTTGGCAATCACTTTAATTGCCGTAACAGTTGATCATCAATTGCAAACTGGATCAGGTGATCAAGCCAGGAAAGTACAAGAACAATTGAAGGCTATGGGGTACCAAGAAGTAATTATTGAAAAAGTCTCCGTAGTAGAAAAATCTGGGCTTGAAGCAGATGCGCGCACTGCGCGATATGCCGCGCTAGATGCAATTGCTAATTCATACGGCGCTTCTCAAATTTTCTTGGGACATACGCGCGATGATCAAGCAGAAACTGTTTTGCTTGGTTTAGCTCGTGGCTCTGGTACTAGATCTTTATCAGGCATGGCAACGGTCAATGGAAAATATGCGCGCCCATTTTTACAATTAACCAGAGCACAAACCGTTGCTGCTTGTGCTGAAGCAGAAATAACTCCTTGGAACGATCCACACAATGGTAATGAAAAGTTTTCTCGTGTACGAGTGCGAAACAAAGTGATGCCGATAATGGAAGAAGAGATTGGCCCGGGTATTGCAGCCGCGCTGGCGCGAAGCGCAGCGATATTGCGCGATGACGCAGATGCTTTAGATGAGATGGCGCAGGCAGTTATCTCACGAGTTGATTTAAGTGACTTAGATTGCGCGGCTTTAGCTGAACTGCCACGTGCTATCCGCTCTCGCGTGCTTCGGGCCGCGATCTACGCTGCAGGAGCGCCCAGCGGCTCCGTGAGCGCAGATCACCTCTCTGGCGTCGAGGCGCTGGTCACTTCTTGGCGTGGCCAAGGGGAAGCGAGCCTGCCGGGTGGTGTGAAGGTTGCTCGGATTTCGGGCAGACTTTCGCTCTTAGCCCGCCCATAAATCTCCCCAAGAGATTTGATATTAAAGGAGTCCTTAAGTGGATCTAGCTGCTGTCGGCACAGACGTTGAACGCGTAATTGTTACTCAAGAAGAACTGCAATCAAAAGTCGCTGAACTTGCAGCGCGCGTTGATGCTGATTACAAAGATCGCGACTTACTACTTGTCGGAGTGCTTAAAGGTGCGATTATGGCGATGGCCGATTTAACTCGCGCGATGCAACGTCACATCGATATGGATTGGATGGCAGTTTCATCTTATGGTTCTGGCACTAAATCAAGTGGCGTAGTTCGAATCCTTAAAGATTTAGATCGCGATATCACCGGTCGGAATATTTTGATCGTAGAAGACATTGTGGACTCTGGTTTAACACTTTCTTGGTTACGCGCTAACTTGATGTCACGTGGTGCAGCATCGGTTGAAATTCTTGCGATATTGCGTAAACCAGAGGCAGCTAAAGTTGAAGTTGCGTGCAAGTACGTTGGCTTCGATATTCCAACCGACTTCGTTGTTGGTTACGGCTTAGATTTTAATGAGAAGTACCGCAATCTCTCCTTCGTTGGTGTGCTCGCAAAGCACATGTATTCGTAAGGGACGCGACTTATAAAATGGAGAAGAAGAACCCCTTGAAGAAGAAGCCAGCAACTAAGGCCGCAAAAGATAAAAAAGCGGCGAAAAAGGTTCCCACTTCTCGCGCTGGCAGAATTGTTCGCGGTCCACTTTTCTGGATAGTTGTTGCGATTCTCGGTGTGACAATTTTTGGACAGATTTCAAGCGTTGGAAATCGCTATGACGAGATCGGTACTTCACAAGCACTAGATGCTATCGCTCAATCAAAAGTTGAATCCGCACTTGTCATTGATAAGTCACAAAAGCTGCAGTTAATTCTTAAGCCTGGAGAATTAATTAATGGTTCAAGTAAAGTCGAAGCATCATATGTCGCGCGCCAAGAACCAACAATTGTTGATGCTTTAACTGGTAACCCACCACCTAAAGGCTGGAATGTTAGCGTTCCTAAACAATCTCTATTAGTTTCATTCCTGTTTTCAATCTTCCCAATACTTCTAATTGGCTTCTTGTTCTTCTTCCTAATGAGTAATGCTCAAGGTGGAAACAAAGTCTTTTCTTTTGGAAAATCAAGAGCGAAACTGCAAGATAACGATGTTCCACAAAATACCTTTGCAGATGTCGCCGGTGCAGATGAAGCAATCGCTGAACTTGAGGAGATCAAAGACTTCCTTGCAAACCCTGCCAAATACGCGCTACTTGGCGCAAAAATTCCTAAGGGAGTCCTGCTTTATGGCCCTCCTGGAACCGGTAAAACTTTATTAGCACGCGCAGTTGCCGGAGAAGCGAAAGTTCCATTCTATTCAATCTCTGGTTCTGACTTTGTTGAAATGTTTGTTGGTGTTGGTGCTGCTCGTGTGCGTGATTTATTTACCCAAGCTAAAGCCAATGCACCGGCAATTGTCTTCGTTGATGAAATTGATGCAGTCGGGCGCCAACGCGGTGCAGGTATGGGTGGCGGACACGATGAACGCGAACAAACACTCAATCAGTTGTTAGTTGAGATGGATGGTTTCGAAACTGGTGGGCAGGTAATTCTGATCGCTGCGACCAACCGTCCAGATGTTTTAGATCCAGCGTTATTACGTCCAGGTCGATTTGATCGTCAGATTGCAGTTGATCGCCCAGACTTAAAGGGACGCGAAGAAATTCTTAAAGTTCACGCTAAGACCAAGCCACTTTCGGATGAAGTTGAATTACTAAATTATGCGCGCCGCACACCAGGATTTACCGGTGCTGATCTTGCAAATGTACTAAATGAAGCGGCGCTATTGGCTGCGAGAGAAGAGAAGAAAGTCATTTCTAATTTGCAAATTGACGAGGCAATTGATCGCGTGATGGCTGGACCACAACGTAAATCAAGAATTATGTCTGATGATGAACGTCGCGTAACTGCTTATCACGAAGCCGGTCATGCACTCGTTGCACATTCACTGCCTCACACAGATCCAGTGCATAAAATCACGATTATGCCGCGCGGTCGCGCACTTGGTTACACAATGGTTCTGCCAGATGATGACAAGTACTCAACCACCCGAAATCAATTGTTAGATCAATTAGCTTATTCATTGGGTGGTCGCGCTGCAGAAGAACTGATTTTCCATGATCCATCGACTGGTGCATCAAATGATATTGAAAAGGCCACAGCGCTAGCTCGTGCAATGGTCACCCAATATGGAATGACAGAAGCAATCGGTGCGATCAAACTAGGCTCCGATGCTTCTGAACCATTTATGGGTCGAGACTATGGACATCAACGCGATTACTCGGAAAACGTTGCATCTAAAATCGATGCCGAAATCCGCAAGTTAATTGAGAACGCGCATCAAGAAGCCTTTGATATTTTGGTAGAAAACCGCGCGACTTTAGATGCGATGGTGCTGCAGTTACTTGAGAAAGAAACACTTAATAAGGAAGAGATCGCGGTAATTTTTGCCAAAGTTAACTCCTGGCCACGCCGCCCATCTTGGACAGGATCATCAACTCGCATTCCTTCACAACAACCACCTGTGGCAGTTCCTGAGCGTTTGATTATCAAACCTGCCGTAGATAAAAAACCATCACGAGTTAAGAAGAGCACAAATAAGGAAAACTCTTAAACGTGAGCGATGTAAATGCAGTTTCAATGGGGCCCGATGCCGGTCGTGCGCTGCATCCTTATGATGAAGCGCGCGCTGCAGCAGCAGTTCGTGAGCTACTTCTGGCGCTCGGCGAAGATCCTGATCGTGAAGGGTTGAAAGAAACTCCAGCACGAGTTGCGCGAGCTTTTAAAGAAAATTTCGAAGGACTTTGGAAGTCACCTGAAGATGTATTGACTACAACATTTGATATCGGACATGAAGAGTTGGTAATCATTCGTGACATCGAAGTCTTTTCCCATTGCGAACATCACTTGACGCCTTTTCATGGAGTTGCCCACGTCGGTTATATCCCGCGTGGCAAAATAACTGGGTTATCTAAAGTTGCCCGTTTAGTAGATCTCTTTGCTCGTCGTCCGCAAGTACAAGAGCGTTTGACCACTCAAATTGCAGATGCGATGGTAAATATTCTGGACCCAATGGGAGTGATAGTAATTATCGATTGCGAGCATTTGTGTATGTCAATGCGCGGTGTTCGTAAATCCCAGGCGCGCACAACAACAAGTGCGGTCCGTGGAGTTTTGCGCGATCCTGCAACACGAGCAGAAGCAATCAGCCTAATTACCAAAGGCTAAGTAATGGTTGGCACACCAATGAAAATCATGGGCATTTTAAATGTCACACCCGATTCATTTGCCGATGGTGGAAAACATGACACTTATGAAAAAGCTGTTGCTCGCGGGTTAGAGATGATTTCCGAAGGCGTTGACATAATTGATATTGGTGGAGAATCCACGCGACCAGGTGCAGCACGTGTATCGGCAGATGAAGAACAATCCCGAGTTATTCCGGTAATTGAAAAGCTATCGCAGACCGGAATTCCAATCAGTATCGACAGCATGCGGGCACAAACTGCAGAGCTGGCGATTACAGCGGGAGCGAGCATTGTTAATGACGTCAGCGGCGGACTGGCTGATGACCTGATGCACGAAACCGTAGCTGAGATGGGTTGTCCATATATTTTGATGCATTGGCGGGGTCACTCAAAAGATATGAACAACCAAGCTGTTTATGGTGATGTGGTCAAAGAAGTTATCGCCGAGCTAAATATTCAAATTGATGCGGCGCTGCTAAGCGGAATTGCTAGAAATAATCTGATCATTGATCCAGGCCTAGGTTTTGCTAAAGAAGCCACCCACAATTGGGAGATTTTAAATCGCTTAGATGAGATTACCGATCTGGGCTATCCAGTATTAATCGGCGGATCGCGTAAGCGTTTTTTGGGTGGTGAAAAACCCGATGAACGCGAAAGTGCAACCATTGAACTAACTAAAAGCCTCCTTGCGAAAAAGATTTGGGGAGTTAGAGTTCACAGTGTGAGCCCACATAAGAAATTGGTATTGGCTAATGGCTGATCTAATTGAGATTAAGGGAATTAAATCATTCGGGTATCACGGTGTATTTGAATCAGAAAATATTGCTGGGCAAGATTTCTTTGTTGATGTATCACTCGAACTAGATTTAACTCGCCCCAGTGTTTCAGATGATGTGGCTGATACTGTTAACTACGCAGAGATTACTGATTTGGTCATTCAGGAAGTTACCGGCGACCGAGTCGCGTTAATCGAAAAACTTGCAGGCCGAATTGCAGATCGAATTAAGAATACTTATCCGCAGATCGTTACCGTTTCGGTCACTGTGCATAAACCACAAGCACCCGTTAATGCACAAGTCGCAGATATTTCGGTAACAATTAATCGATGAAGGCTGTTATTGCGCTAGGGGCAAATATCGGCAACCCCAAAGAGCAGATGGATTTAGCTGTGGCAATGTTGCGAGAAGCCACCGACTTTAAGTTGGTCTCAAGTTATTATTCAACGAAACCAGTCAGCGAAATCCCACAGCCAGATTATTTAAATGCAGTTTGCATTGTTGAAAGTGATTTACCAGCCCTAGATTTGTTAGCGCTTTTACACGGTATTGAAAAAACTCTTGGTCGAGAAAGAACGGAAAAATGGGGTCCGCGTACAATCGATTTGGACCTTATTCAATACGGCTCTTTGCTTAGCTCAGCAGATGAGTTGCAACTTCCACATCCCCGAGCACATGAGCGTCTTTTTGTAATTGAACCGTGGCACTCGATTGAGCCAGATGCAATTTTGCTGACCCACGGAAAGATTTCAGAGATTTTGGTGCAATTGCATTAAGGCTCTAAACTTAGATCAATCACCGCCCGGTACCTGAAAGGACTGGAGCCCGATATGAAGATCGTTAACAGCGCAGCTGAATTGGCTGACGGCTGCGTTTTTGTTCCGACTATGGGGGCGCTACACGAGGGGCACGCATCACTTTTTAAGTTAGCAAGAACAATGAGCGAATTTGTCGTGGCAAGTATTTTCGTTAACCCACTTCAGTTTGATAACAGTAAAGATTTAGAACTCTATCCGCGTACTCCTGACCGTGATGTCGAAATTGCAGGGGATGCCGGTGTAACTCATCTTTGGCTACCTCAACAAAGAGAGATTTATCCAGAGAAAGTAACGACGAGAGTGGCTGGCCCACTTGGAGAAATGTATGAAGGAGCAAATCGAATTGGACATTTTGACGGGGTGGTCACAGTAGTCTCTCGATTATTTGATTTACTCTCTCCAGCAAGTGCAATATTTGGCGAAAAAGATTTTCAGCAATTAACTCTGATTAATGCCCTTGCCAAAGAAGATTATAAAAGTATTGAAATAATCGCTGCTCCGACAATTCGAGAGAGCGATGGTTTAGCACTTTCTTCGCGAAACATCAGATTGAGTGAGAACGAACGTAATGCCGCAACTGTAATTTATCGAGCGCTGACAGCCGCCAGAGAGAGTAAAAATATAAATTCGGCAAGAGCTTTAATGCACCAAATTTGCTCGCAAGAACCACTCTTCAAATTGGACTATGCCGAAATAATTGATGAAGAAAACTTTGCAATTGCCACGGATTCCACCTCAAAGCAGCGTGCAATTATCGCGGGTTGGCTTAATGGGGTCCGTTTGATCGACAATATGCAGATGAACCCAGCTACTGGAAATACCGGTGTGCGATGAAGTTACTTGCACCTGAACCAGGATGGACCGCCACCGCTGATGTAATCGTGGTTGGTTCAGGAATTGCCGGACTTACAACTGCACTGCAAGCCCGCACTTTTGGTCTCTCAGTTTTGATTGTTACAAAATCTAAGGTTGATGAAGGTTCAACCAAATGGGCACAAGGCGGAATCGCTGCAGCACTTGGCCCTGGTGATTCTCCAGACCAACATTTAAAAGATACCTTGGTAGCAGGCGCTGATTTATGTGATGTGGAAGCAGTGCGCGTGCTTGTAACCGAAGGACCAGAAGCGGTACGTAAATTGATTGAACGTGGTGCAATCTTTGACACCGAAGATTCTGGTGAAATTTCACTGACGCGTGAAGGCGGTCACTTACGTAATCGCATTTTGCATGCAGGGGGAGATGCAACTGGCGCTGAAGTTTCGCGCGCACTGCTCGCTGCCGTGCATGATGATCCAGAAATAGAAGTAGTCGAAGATGCACTCGTTCTAGATGCGCTTAAGGATGCCAGTGGCGCGGTCTGCGGCGTAACTCTTCACGTTATCGGTGCCGGAAGTCGCGATGGCGTTGGTCGCGCTTTGGGTAAAGCAGTTGTGTTAGCAACGGGTGGACTCGGCCAAGTCTTTGCACAAACTACAAACCCATCCGTTTCAACTGGAGATGGCGTTGCTTTGGCGCTACGTGCTGGTGCAAAAGTTGCAGATGTAGAATTTATTCAATTCCATCCCACAGTTTTATGGCTCGGAGACAACACACAAGGGCAGCAACCTTTGATTAGTGAAGCAGTGCGCGGTGAAGGTGCATATTTGCTAGACGATGCCGGTGATCGCTTTATGTTAAACGAACATAAATTAGCTGAACTTGCCCCACGTGATGTGGTTGCCATCGCATCAATGCGTCGGATGAATAAGACCGGGGCACATCACGTCTGGTTGGATGTGCGCCATTTAAACGGTTTTGAAAACCGCTTCCCAACAATTTATGCATCTTGTATTTCTCATGGAATCAATCCAAGTAAAGATTTAATCCCAGTGGCACCAGCCTCACACTATGCATCTGGTGGTGTGCGCGTTGATTTAAATGGTCGCACCAGCGTCATTGGACTCTATGCCTGCGGGGAAACCGCTTGTTCTGGAGTGCACGGCGCCAACCGTTTGGCTTCAAATTCACTTCTTGAAGGTTTGGTATTTAGCGCTCGAATTGCCGCAGATATTGCCGCGAATTTAACCGTGCGTTCAGCACCAGTTGCTGATACTTCTAAATCAATACTTTTAGATCCAGCGAATCGCCGCGAATTGCAACTCAGTATGAGCCGTGGGGCTGGTGTATTACGTTCTTCCGATTCTTTGTTACAAACCAGCGCTGAGTTAACTCGCATTCAGGATCGCAAGAGCACTAATCCTTGTGTCGAAGCGTGGGAGACGACCAACCTATTTCAACTAGCTGAAGCAATACTAAAGGCTGCGTTAATTAGGCAAGAAACTCGCGGATCTCATTGGCGTGAAGATTTTCCAAATTCAGAGAGCAATTGGCGTAAAAGAATTGTTCAGGAATTAGACCGTAATGGAAATTGGAATACGAGCTATCAAGAAGTGGGTGAAAAGTGACTGATCAAGAATTGATAAAGGCAGCACTTGCTGAAGATCTAGCAGGGGGAGTCGATATAACTTCACACGCAACGATTGCAGCAGATGCAACAGCTTCCGCTGATTTTGTGGCCCGCATGGATGGAGTTATCGCTGGGATAAATATCGCTCACGCCGTTCTTACTGAAGTTGGATTGTCGGATGTGAAACTCGCGAAAAAAGATGGAGATCACGTTAAAGCAGGCGAAGTGTTAATCACCGTTCGCGGAAATACACGAGCAATTTTATTGGCTGAACGCACTGCTCTTAACTTCTTTGGTCACTTAAGTGGAATTGCAACGTTAACTCGCAAGTGGGTTGCAGAAGTTGATGGAACAAAGTGCCAGGTTCGAGATACACGAAAAACAACTCCAGGATTACGAGTTATTGAGAAATATGCCGTTCGTATGGGTGGTGGAACAAATCACCGAATGAACTTAAGTGATGCCGCTTTGATAAAAGATAATCACATTGCAGCTGCGGGTGGAGTGGTATCTGCTTTTGCACAGGTTCGCACAGCGTTTCCAGATGCTGAAATTGAAATTGAAGTAGATACTCTGGACCAGCTGCAAGATGTGTTATCGCAAAAGCCAGATCTCGTACTTTTAGACAATATGTCCCCTGAACAATGCGCGCAGGCGGTCGCTTTAGTAAACGGTGCATTTAAATTAGAAGCATCAGGTGGAATTTCACTTGCCAGTGCGCGCGCTTATGCACAATCTGGCGTTGATTACATTGCAATTGGGGCGTTGACACATTCTGCGCCAGTCTTTGATATCGGTCTAGATCTGAGAGCGGAGTAGTTATGTTGCTAACTGTTGATGTCGGAAATACGAATACCGTCTTAGGTATTTTTCAGGGAGATCAATTGATCCGCTCCTGGCGTGTAAAAACTGATCCACGTACAACCTCAGATGAGCTGTGGTTGCAATACCGCTCGCTGGTTTCTGATTATGAAATTACTGGACTCTCTATTTGTTCAACAGTTCCGGCAACTCTGCGTGAATTACGAACAATGATTGCAACATACTTCTCAAAAATCCCGACAACTATTGTGGAGCCAGGGATTAAAACGGGAGTTCCACTTTTGGTTGATAACCCAAAAGAAATTGGCGCAGATCGAATCGTAAATACTTTAGCCGCACACTCTCTCTATGGAGGACCAGCAATAGTCGTCGATTTTGGAACATCAACAAATTTAGATGTGGTTTCTCCAAAGGGAGAATTCTTAGGAGGTGCCCTGGCACCAGGAATTGAAATATCTGTAGATGCACTGGCTGCGCGCGCTGCACAATTACGCAAAGTAGAACTGATTCGTCCCAAGAACGTTATTGGAAAGAATACTGTCGAAGCGCTGCAATCTGGAACTATCTTTGGATTTGCTGGACAAGTAGATGGATTGGTAGATCGCATCGTTGCCGAATTAGCGCAGAGTTATGAAGGATCCCCAACCGTGATTGCAACAGGTGGACTCGCACCGCTAATTATTGGAGTTGCTGAAACAATTGATGAGCATGAGCCTGATCTCACCTTGATTGGCTTGCGCCTTATCCACGAGCGAAATATCTAATAGGTAGACTTTCACCATTATGAGCAAAGAAGAACAGCCCGCCGCATCGGTAGAAGATGACCTACCTGAGCAATTACGTATCCGTCGCGAAAAACGCGCGGGGTTAATTGAGCGCGGTGTTGAGCCATATCCAGTTTCCGTTTCTCGGACCGCCTCGCTCGCAGAAATTCGCGCCAAATATGCAACGCTTGAAACTGATTCGACGACTGGTGATACTCAAAGCTTGACCGGTCGTGTAATTTTTAAGCGCGATACTGGAAAACTTTGCTTTGCCACTTTACGTGAAGGCGATGGCACCGAACTTCAAGCGATGCTTTCACTCGACAAAGTCGGACAAGAGACTTTAGATTCTTGGAAGAGCGATATTGATCTGGGTGACATTGTCAGCGTTACTGGTGAAATCATTACATCAAAGCGCGGCGAACTTTCAATTTTGGCTAACAGTTATTCAATGGCAGCTAAATCTCTTCGTCCGCTTCCAAACGATCACAAACCAATGTCGGAAGAAACCCGTGTCCGCATGCGCTATGTAGATTTGATTGTTCGTGATGAAGCGCGCACAAATGCACGTTTGCGTCCAGCAGTGATGCGTTCGTTGCGTGAGACTTTCCATAAAGAGAACTTTGTAGAAGTCGAAACTCCAATGTTGCAGGTAATGCACGGTGGAGCGGCAGCGCGCCCATTTAAATCTTTCAGTAATGCCTACGACATGGATCTGTACCTACGAATCGCACCTGAGCTATTTTTAAAGCGCTGCGTTGTTGGCGGTATTGAGCGAGTCTTTGAAATAAATCGTAACTTCCGCAATGAAGGAGCAGATTCATCTCACTCTCCTGAGTTTGCAATGATCGAGAGTTATCAGGCATACGGTGACTGGCGCTCTATTGCGGAATTAACTCGCACTTTGGTGCAAAATGCCGCGATGGCGATCGCTGGTTCGCATGTGGTTACACATCACGATGGCCGACAAGCAGACTTAGGTGGAAAGTGGCGCGAGATTTCACTTTACGATGCGATAACTGAAGGTGTTGGCGAAAGCGTTACCGCCCTTACTCCACTTGATGATTTGAAGAAAATTGCCACCAAGATCGGTATAAAGATTGATCCCAAGTGGATTACTGGAAAACTCGCTGAAGAAATCTTTGAGCATGTGGCAAAGGATCAGCTAATTGCCCCAACCTTTGTAATGGGATTCCCTGTAGATACTTCACCTTTAGTTCGCGCCCATCGCGAACTGCCAGGGGTTGCTGAAAAATGGGATCTATATGTAGATGGCTTCGAACTTGCAACAGGATATTCCGAACTCATCGATCCAGTAGTTCAACGCGAGCGTTTAGTTGAGCAAGCAAAACTTGGTTCAAAGGGTGATCTAGAAGCAATGCAAGTTGATGAAGATTTCTTGCGAGCGATGGAATTTGCAATGCCACCGACGGGCGGAATGGGTATGGGCGTTGATCGTTTATTGATGGCACTTACTGGCCTAGGAATTCGCGAAACAATTTTATTCCCACTGGTAAAACCTGAAATCGAATAACCATGATTGTTATTCGTCCAGCACGTACCAGTGATGTTAAGACCATCCGCCAACTTGTAGATTCTTACGCCGCACCCGGTCAGATGCTAAGTAAGGAGACCGTGACTTTGTATGAAAGCGTTCAAGAATTTACAGTCGCTGAAGTTGATGGAAAAGTTGTTGGTTGCGGTGCGCTTCACATTTTGTGGGATGACCTAGCAGAAGTTCGTACCGTCGCAGTTGAAAAAAGCTTTCATAAGCGGGGCATTGGTAATCAGATCCTTGAAAAAATCATTGAACGCGCGCGCGAGGTAGGAGTAGAAAGAATTTTCTGCTTAACTTTCCAAACATCTTTTTTTGGCCGCCACGGTTTTAAAGAGATCGAAGGAACGCCAGTTGCACCTGATGTTTATCAACAATTACTGCGTTCTTATGATGCCGGCGTTGCCGAATTCCTAGATTTAGAAGCGGCTAAGCCCAATACCTTGGGCAATACCCGCATGCTCTTAACCCTGTAGCAACCCCCAGATAACGCTAGTTCTAGCCCAAATGGGGAATATCAGACCCAGATCTGGGGTTCTAATGACCACAAGCTATCCACCTCGCGTCTTCCCTGCGTTGGGTTATAGGCTTGGCTAGAACCGAATAATTACCGCCTTTAAAGGAGTCTGCCGATGTTTGAGCGCTTTACCGATCGAGCCCGACGTGTTGTTGTCTTGGCTCAAGAAGAAGCACGCATGCTCAATCACAACTACATCGGCACAGAACATATCCTCCTTGGATTGATCCACGAAGGCGAAGGCGTTGCCGCTAAAGGCCTTGAAGCGCTCGGCATCTCACTTGAAGGCGTGCGCGCCCAAGTTGAAGAAATTATTGGTCAAGGTCAGCAAGCACCAAGCGGCCATATTCCATTTACTCCACGCGCAAAGAAAGTTCTTGAACTCTCACTTCGCGAAGCGCTGCAACTTGGCCACAACTACATCGGCACAGAACATATTTTGCTTGGCTTAATCCGCGAGGGCGAAGGCGTTGCCGCACAAGTTCTTGTAAAACTTGGCGCAGATTTAAATCGTGTTCGTCAACAAGTTATTCAACTTCTCTCTGGTTACCAAGGAAAAGAAGCCGCAACATCTGGTGGACCAGCAGAAGGAACACCATCTACTTCACTTGTCTTGGATCAATTCGGTCGTAATCTCACCCAAGCTGCCCGTGAAGGAAAACTTGACCCAGTTATCGGTCGTGAGAATGAAATTGAACGTGTGATGCAAGTACTTTCTCGCCGCACTAAGAACAACCCAGTATTGATTGGTGAACCAGGCGTTGGAAAAACTGCTGTTGTTGAAGGACTTGCGCAAGCAATCTTCAAGAATGATGTCCCAGAAACTCTTAAAGATAAGCAGCTGTATTCACTCGATTTAGGCGCACTTGTTGCCGGCAGCCGTTACCGCGGAGATTTCGAAGAGCGTTTGAAGAAAGTCTTGAAAGAGATTAAAACACGCGGCGACATTATTTTGTTTATCGATGAAATTCACACCCTTGTCGGTGCAGGCGCAGCTGAAGGCGCAATTGATGCAGCTAGCATCTTGAAGCCAATGTTGGCACGTGGTGAACTGCAGACAATTGGTGCAACAACTTTGGACGAATACCGCAAGCATGTTGAAAAAGATGCTGCGCTAGAACGTCGCTTCCAACCAATTCAAGTTAAAGAGCCATCAGTTGCTCACACCATTGAAATTCTTAAAGGGCTTCGCGATCGTTATGAAACCCACCACCGTGTTTCAATCACCGATGGCGCACTTGCCGCTGCTGCAAATATGGCAGATCGCTACGTTTCCGATCGCTTCTTGCCAGATAAGGCGATTGACCTTATTGATGAAGCAGGATCGCGTCTTCGCATAAAGCGAATGACTGCTCCAGCAGAACTTCGTGAATTCGATGACAAGATCGCAGAAGCTCGCAAGGCTAAAGAGTCAGCAATTGATGGCCAAGATTTTGAAGGCGCTGCTGCATTCCGCGATAAAGAGAAGACTCTCATCGCTGAAAAAGTAGAAGCAGAAAAGAATTGGAAGGCAACAGATCTCGATAAGGTAACTGAAGTTGATGAAGAACTCATCGCTCAAGTTTTATCTGCCTCAACTGGTATCCCGGTATTTAAGTTAACCGAAGAAGAGACTGCTCGTCTGCTTCGCATGGAAGATGAACTTCACCGCCGCGTTATCGGCCAAGATCAAGCGATCAAAGCGCTGTCACAAGCGATTCGCCGTACTCGCGCCGGGTTGAAAGATCCAAAGCGTCCAGGTGGTTCATTTATCTTTGCTGGCCCATCAGGTGTCGGAAAGACTGAACTCTCTCGCACACTTGCCTCATTCTTATTCGGTGATGAGACCGCACTTATTCAGCTTGATATGTCTGAATATTCCGAGCGCCACACAGCATCGCGTTTATTTGGAGCTCCTCCAGGATATGTTGGTTACGACGAAGGCGGACAGTTAACGGAGAAAGTTCGCCGCCGTCCATTCTCGGTTGTTTTATTCGATGAAATAGAAAAAGCTCACCCAGATATCTTTAATTCACTTCTTCAGGTACTCGAAGACGGTCGCCTGACGGATGCACAAGGACGCACCGTTGACTTCAAGAACACTGTAATCATTATGACTACCAACCTTGGAACTCGTGATATTTCAAAGAGCCTCGGACTTGGTTTTGCCAATATCGATGATGATCTAACAAATTATGATCGCATGAAGGGCAAGGTTCAGGACGAACTTAAGAACCACTTCCGTCCGGAATTCCTAAACCGAATTGATGATGTAATCGTCTTCCACCAGTTGACGAAAGATCAGATTATTCAGATTGTTGATTTGATGATCGCTAACTTGGATGAACGCCTAAAGGCGAAAGATATGGGAATCGAACTAACTCAAGCTGCTAAAGATTTGTTGGCAGCTCGTGGTTACGACCCACTTCTTGGAGCACGTCCACTGCGTCGCGTTATTCAACGTGAAATTGAAGATTCGCTTTCAGAGCGAATTCTCTTTGGTGAGTTAAAGGCTGGCGAAATTATCGTTGTGGATGTCGAAGGTGATGCAGCAGAAGCTAAATTCACATTTGCTGGTGCAGCGAAGGCAACTACGCCGGATTCTCCAGAAGATTTAGCCGCAGCTACGAATTAAGGAATTTTCTTCCCTGGATTCAAAATTGAATTAGGGTCAAATACCTTCTTAACCGCTCTTTGTAGGTCAATTACTGTCGCGGAAATTTCGTTTGCTACAAAACCCGCTTTAATCGATCCGATTCCGTGTTCGCCACTTGCTGTACCACCAAGTGACTGAGCAATTTCGACGATTTCGCTAAAGGCGCTTTTTGCACGCTCTGCCGCCGCGGTATCACCGTGATCGTGAACGATAGTTGGGTGCATATTTCCATCACCTGCGTGGCCAAAGATTCCAATAACTAAATTAGCGCGCTTACTTAGAGCCTCAACTTTTTCGACAAACTCAGCGATCTTGGTAATTGGTAGCGCCACATCATCCAGCAAGGTTGCGCCCATTCTTTCAAGTGCTGGATAAGCCATTTTGCGTACGCGAATTAAATCTGCAGCATCAGTTGGATCATCAGAGTAAACGCCATCAATGGAGCCAAATTCTTTACAGGTTTTTAGCGCTGGCTCACAGAGTGAATGGTTTTCATCTAACTGCATTAACAAAACTGCGCCGGCAACTTCAAAGCCAAGAGGATGCCAAGCTTCAACTGCCTTTAAAGTAGTTTGATCAACTATTTCTAACATTGATGGGCGGTACTGCAATAAAGCAGCGGCAGCAGCGGCAGCCTTTGTAATATTTGGAAAAGTTGCAATCAAAGTTGATGCCGAAGCAGGGCGAATCACTAAATTTAAAGTGAGTTCAGTGATTATGCCGAGAGTTCCTTCAGAACCAATGAATAGGTGTAGTAAGTCGTAGGTAGTAACAGATTTCTTGGTTGCTTTACCTAACTCAATGATTTCACCACTTGCTAGTACAACTTGCATCGCACGTACGTGAGCTGAAGTAACCCCGTATTTAACACAGCACATACCGCCAGCGTTGGTTGCGGCATTGCCACCAAGTGATGACCAATCACGACTTGCTGGATCTGGCAGGTATGCCAAACCAACTTTGCTCACCGCCGTATCAAGATCAAGATTGATTACCCCGGCTTGAACTCTGGCAACTTGATTTGGCGTATCAATTTCTAGAATTCGGTTCATCTTCTCAAGAGAGATTACAAGTGAATCTGCTGTTGCATTTGCACCGCCCGATAAACCGCTGCCAGCGCCTCGAGTCACGACGGGAATCTTATTTTCATTGGCGTACTTCAGCGCGATTGAAATTTCTGCAGCGCTACGTGCCAGCAAGACCGCAAATGGAGTTGCACTCTCCGCAAATGGAGCTTGATCTCGAGAATAAGAAGCGGTTATATCTGGATCTGATATCAGTGAACTTTCAGGGCCAAGCAGTTTTGAAAGCGCTGCGAAGTGGCTCATGTGTGCAACGCTATCGTCTTTTAAAAAATTAATCGCCAGTAATTTTCACACGTTGCAACGCCTGATCAAGGCGAGAGACTTCAAATATCTCCATACCAACAATCTTTACATCACTGCCTGTTGGCACAAGTGCGCGCTTGAAACCTAAACGATAGGCCTCAGCAAGTCGTCGTGATACTCCACTGACTTTTCGAATTTCACCAGCTAAACCGACTTCACCGATTGCGACTAAATCAGCGGGAAGTGCCAGCGCTTTTGCAGCAGATGCAACAGCGAGTGCCAGCGCTAAATCTGCAGCAGGTTCTGACATCTTCATGCCACCAACTGTTGCGGCATAGACATCGCGACCACCGACGCGCACATTGGCGCGAAGTTCAAGAACTGCCAAGGTCATAGATGTTCGTGCTGAATCAAGTCCACTAGTAACGCGTCGTGCATTTCCAAAATCGTTTTCGCGCCCTTGGCTCACTAGCGCTTGAATTTCTGCAAGGAGCGGTCGACGTCCTTCAAGTGTCACGGTTACGCAAGTACCTGGCACTGGTTCAGCATGTCTTGAAGTAAATAGGCCAGTTGGGTCGAGCACGCTTTCGATTCCGGTGTCACTTAAATCAAAGCAACCAACCTCATCAGATGCGCCAAAGCGGTTTTTAATTGCGCGAATCAAGCGCAGTCGTGAATGGCGTTCGCCTTCAAATTGCAGAACAACATCAACGATATGTTCAAGAAGTCGCGGGCCGGCGATTGAACCATCTTTAGTTACGTGGCCGACAAGAAGCAAAGTTATATCGCGATCTTTACAGATACGAATCAGTGCGCCTGCAACTTCGCGCACTTGTGTGACACCACCAGGTGATCCATCCGCTGCTGCGGAACCAATTGTTTGAACGCTATCGATAATTACAAGTTCTGGTTTAACGGAATCAATGTGTGCGATAACTGCGCCCAGGTCGGTTTCTGATGCTAAAAACAATTTGGGATCGACTGCGTTAATTCTTTCGGCACGCAGTCGCACTTGAGATGCAGATTCTTCACCGCTTATGTAGAGCGCAGGAATTCCTTTGGCAGCTGTTTGTGCAGCAACAGATAAGAGCAGAGTTGATTTTCCTACGCCAGGTTCACCAGCGAGTAAAATTGCCGCACCTGGAACTAGTCCGCCACCAAGTACGCGATCTAACTCAGATACACCTGTTGCGCGGGCGCGTGCAGAAGAGAGATCAACATCGCCAATAGGGATTGCGGCGTGGGTAACTTTTCCGGGAACGAGTGAGAGTTTCTTAGGTGCAGCGATCTCTTCAACGCTGCCCCAGGCTTGGCATTCGCCGCAGCGACCAACCCATTTTTGAGATCCCCAACCGCATTCAGAACAACGGAATGGATCCTTCTCGACCTTAGCCATAAGCCTTAGCCTAGACGAAAGCGCTGACTACTTCCCAGCGGCAACGGATGCTGGGTGTTGAATAACAAATAAAGGTAGTGAGCGAGCCTTTGCATCGTTGATACCTTTAACGCGCTTATCGCAAAATTCGGCAAGCACGGCATAGGCCGCTTCTCCCATTAACGCTTGTAATTCGGTGCGATTAGAAATGTAAACCGGTTCGCTACCGACGTGTGCATCAGTGTTACTTGTGCAGTACCAATCAAAGTCATCTCCTCCATCGCCCCACGCAAGGCGTTCGTATTCACCAATTACGGTAACGGAATATTCCCGCTCGCCAACTTCACGAGTTTCAAAACTACGGCGTAGTGGAAGTTGCCAGCAAACATCTGGTTTCGTATCAACAAAGTGTCGGTTTTCATTCTGTGCCAGGTGATGTAAAACGCAACCAAAGGAACCGGTAAATCCTGGAGCTTCATAACCTTTGCGATTTAAGAAAATACAACCGTCATCAACTGTGCGAGTCTTTCGTTCTTTATCTTCATCTAAATCCGAAATACGAAGTTGACCATTTGGTTTCTTAGGACGAGCTTGATCGTAGAACTGCCACATTTCAGGAGTTAAATCTGCTGCGGCCTTACGTACACGCTCTTCATCATCTTCATCTGAGTACATTGCACCTTCGGTACAACAACCCGCATTAGGTCTATTTTCAAAGACGCCTTTACAGCCATCACCATAAATACAGGTCCAATATGAAGTAAGCCAAGTAAGGTCGCATTTGAAGATTTCTTCCTCATCATTGGGGTCGGTAAATTCCACCCAATCGCGTGCGAAACCTGGCTTTATTTCTGACATAGGTGCAGAGCCTACGCGTACTCTTTCGCTATGGCTAATTCAGAAAAACAGGTTGCCGTCATAGGTGCCGGAGTTATGGGCGAAGCCCTTATCTCTGCGTTGATTACATATGGAATTTCACCTAGTGCGATCACTATCTCTGAAAAGCGCGAAGAGCGAGCACTCGAATTAATCAATCGATATAAAGTATCAAGGGCTTCATTGAGCGAAAATATTGCTAAATGCGACATGGTTCTTCTGGTAGTAAAACCACAAGACATGACAGCGGTGCTGCAAGAGATTAAGTCAGATATTCGCCCTGGCTGCTTGGTTGTATCTTTTGTCGCAGGTAAGCAGATTCGCGGTATCGCTGATTTGATTGGAACTAGTGCTAACCCTGTCATCAGAGTTATGCCTAATACTCCAACTTTGGTAAGCGCGGGGATGGCTGCAATTTCCTGTGATGCTCTGGTAAATGCAGAACAGCGTCAATTTGTCCTTGGCTTCTTAGGTGCCGTCGGAAAGGTAATTGAAGTAGATGAAGAGCTGCAAGATGCGGTTACTGCAACTAGTGGATCTGGACCAGCTTACTTCTTTAGATTTGTAGAAGCGATGGTTGAAGGAGCGGTTGCGCTGGGACTCTCGCAAGCCGATGCCACAACTCTAACGATTCAAACAATGGTCGGAGCCGCAAAGTTATTAGATCAATCAGGAGATAGTGCAACAACTTTGCGCGAAAAGGTAACTAGTCCAAACGGCACAACTTTTGCTGCGCTAAATTCATTTAATGACTCTGGTATTTCTGAAGTAGTATCAAAAGCAATGAAGGCAGCACGTGATCGTTCGCAAGAACTCGCTTAATAAATCCTTTCTCGCAGCAATTGCATTAGCAGTTGTAATCGGGCCTGCGGGGCAAGCTGCGCCAAAGGCGATTGCAATTAAACCAATGGTGCAATTAACAAAGGATTTAACTGCTGAAGGAATGGCAGTAACAAATAAAGCGATAATTACTTATGCCAACATAGTTGGAAAGAACTCAGATATTCAGCTTCGTGCGATCGACTTCTCTGGTGTTCAATTCTGGTCTAAAACCATTGATTCGGGCCGTGATGAGGTGGCAACTTCAATCAGCGTCGATCCACAAGGGTCGATCTGGTTAGCCGGAAATAGCGCATCTGCAACACTTTCTGAAACTTTTACGGCTATTGCTGGCGTACTAAATCCAGATTCTGTGACTGTTGAGGTTCCAACTGAAATACGCGGTGATATGAATCAGATATCACTGTGGCAGTTTTCTCCACTAGGTGATTTATTGTTACAAATTGATTTAAAGACAACTCAGCTCGCACTTGTTGATGGGATTTCCGTAAACACAACAGGGGTATCAATCCTTTTATCCCGAGATAGCGGCCAATCACTTGCCTTGGTAAAAGGTGGAAAGTTAGATAAAGAAGTTAAAATTGGGACAAGTAAAAGTAAATTCAATTCCGTTTTCCGCGCCGCAGATGGATCGACTTCACTCTTTGGATCCAGTAGTGAAACGCTGGGTGGTAAAAAGTTGGCCGGTAAAGTCGATGGAATACTGCTGAAAGTTTCCAAGGTTGGTTCTATTGCCAGTGTTGTACGTAGTTCAGCAGCTGGTGCAACACGCGATTGGCAGAGCGCAACTGCCACAAACTTTTTAACGGGAGTAGTTAAAAGCGGTAAGAAAATTGAAACAGCCATAACAAAATTTACTCCTGCCTTTTCTCCAACTTGGACAACTCGCTATCCATCTGCAGGGACAAGTTTGGCTTCTTCCGGAAGTAAAGGTTCAACCTTTGCAATTTTTGAACCCACTTCAACGCCAACGGGAGTAACTGGTTGGAAGCCGAAAAAAGGTCAATCAGTTGTGTTGCAATTTGATAGCAAAGGAGCGCTAATTGGTGCGTTTACTGATTTGCTTCTGAGTGCGCCTTTTGCAATGGGATTCTCTGCAGAAAGTGGGATTGTAGTTTTAACTTCCTCAGGAGATATTCTGCGAACGTCAGGCTGATAGCTTAGGCGGCGCGAAGAGAAAGTAATTTGTTATTTACGACCGCAATTAAATAACGTGCTTTATTTAAAACTATCCAAGACGAGTCAAATCCATCGACGCTCTGTTCCTTTAAAACTAAGGAAAGTGTGTCAGTCGAGATATCAAGCGCGCAGAGACGTTCCTGACAGTTGAATATCGTGGTGGAGCCATTGCTACTTAAGTGTTTGCTTGGGGTGCCATAACCAGTCGTTGGCACGGTTTTAACTTCATTAGGGGTAGATAAGTATGCCCAACGAATTTGTTCAGCCCTTGGCAGCGTCAATGTAGATGCGGAAAGCCAAGTAGCCAAAATACCTCGTGCGCCTTTTTGGAGCACTACGTCATAACCCACAACAGCAATTGGACCCTCAGATGAGTCGAGTGTCGAATAGCGCCAAGCCTGTGGACTTAATCCAACTCTTTGAGCGACTCTAATTGCTCCGGAAGTTACTTCTTTGCGTTGATTGATTGTTAAGACTGAGTCATAAATCAAAATAGTACTTTTGCCGTCAAAGAGCGCATCTAGATGAAAAGCAACATCTCCAGTTGTCCGGTCATCGGTTTTGCGATCACCATCTACTAGTTCGTACTTCCACTCTTTGCTGCCACTCGCCTTTACCGCTCCCAACAAAACCCCTTGTGATTCATCACGATAAAAAACTTGCACTCCTGCTGCGCTAATAGAACAGGCGTTGGCTACGCTCACATCGCTAGCGGTGCGAACGCGGATTGGATCTTCATATTTATTTACAGCAGTGCCATTTCCGTCGACAATATCAATTTTATAAGTTTTGCCATCATATGTTGCATATCTGAGATCTTTATCAATCGAATCGGAATAGAACATATGTAATGTCTGTGATTTTCCATATCCGCTAACGCACGCAGAAAGATCGCCAGCGATTGGATTTCTCGTACGGCCGGCAGAACCACCGCGCCCATCGACTGTAGATTTAATCCAAGATTTTCCATTCCAGATAGCAACTTTCAAAGCCCCATTATTTACATCCTGATAAATAATTGCAGGATTACCATTAAATGTAACCGTGGTTAAGTTTTTACCACCTGCATTCGCATCAATCACACTCTTGCTCCAAGCCGCGCGCGGCGTGATTACATTTGTGGTGACTGGATCAGATGTTCCAAGTGAATTGGAGGCAGTGATAGAAAAAGTATATGAAGTGCCATTTTTCAAGCCAGAGAATAGAACTGGGCTATTGGTAGAACTCTTTTCAGCGCCAGTTTTAAGGTTCTTCACGGTGTAACTAGTTATCTGTGCGGCCCGAGCATTTGCTGGTGGATCAAATTTAATAATTGCCCCAGAATCTGAGACAAGAGCCTCGGAATTGCGCACCGACTGAGGAATGCCAACTGCAATTCCTACGGGTGGCTTAACGCGCAAATCTTGCATCATCGCGAGCAATAACGGCCCTGGTCCACTAAAGACTTCACCTGCCTCCAAATTTGGAGACATTACAGAATCTTTTCCCGCGTTATCAAAAGTTATCTCATCTAAATGGCTAATTGAAGAACCATCTTCATATCTCTTAGGTGTAAATATCAGAGGCTTAACTCCGCCATTTGCTGCAATTCCATTTGCACCAGACCAAACTAGCTTTGAGGTAAGCGCTTCTCCAAGTTCAAGTGATGGTGATGGAAGATCAGAGAGCCTGCGACCATCGCCAGTTTGAAGATATGCATCGTAAGGAGTTGGTTGATCTATTGACCCGTAGCCAAAGAAATCATCGTAACTATCAGTAGATAAGAAACCTAAACCATGAGCCATCTCATGAAGTATTACAGACTGTAGATCGTATTCTGACTTGCTCGGTCCGAGGCCTCCACCGCGATACCAACTTGCTAATGAATTTACTGTAATCATCATTTCTGGATTATCGCCATCAAGATCTTTACCAGCTAGCGCATTTGCCAGAGCTGATGGATACCAGAGACTTGGATCTGGAGCACCAAGAAAATTGGAAAAATAATTACCGGGACGAGCACTTCCCAAAATACTATATGAAGAGGAACGCCCCCAAGTTGCTTCAATATGGATAGGTACTTTAGATTCGAAATTTTCTGACCAAACATCAACAGCTGCTTGAAATTGTACTTTTGTCCATTCTGGAAAATTGTTGTATTTAACAACGAACTTCGATTTCTTCTCTAAGTATGCGACTTTTGGCTTTGGAGATTGTGGGTTAGATGTGGCAGGTGCCGCGTAAACATTTCCCCAATGCGTGGCTGGTCTTACTAATACTTGAGATTGCGCCGATACCGGAGTCGTGATTCCAGCTAAAAGGATCGCAAAAGATAGGGTTACGGCGAAGGATCGCTTCAAAGATCTCGTTTTATATCTCGCCATAGCGCCTAACGGTATCAGGATGCGAGAATGTCTCCATGTCCCCCGATAGCGGTAATTCTGAATTAGATCAGGTAATTGCTCGAATGAAATCTGAGCGACCTGCAGTCCTTAACTTTTCCTCAGAATCAGCACAACCCGAACCCACTTTAGATGAAGCTCGTGGAGAGTTAGCCAGCGCAATTGGTCAGTTAGCTCACACGATTTTCTCAAAGAAGTATGGTCCATTAGTTGGCACAGTTACGAAAACTACCGCAGAAACTGTTTTAAAAAACGCGGAAGAGAATTTGTATCGCGCGAAAGGTGATGCAACTCTGGTGATTCAAGAATTAGTCGATCGCGCCTTTACCTCAAAGCAATCTAAGAAAAAATGAGCAACTTAATAACAATCTATTCGCGCCATGGATGTCATCTTTGCGAGGTTGCTGAAAGAACTCTTACAGAATTGAAAGATGAGCTCAACTTTAAATTAGAAATAAAATATATAGATGGCCTAAATGACCTAGAAAAGTTGTATGGGCACGAAGTTCCAGTTATACATATAGATGGGGAGCATCACGACTTTTATAAAGTCGATCCGATGAGATTTAGATCTTCCCTTGAAAAACATCGTCAGCGTCAATAATTCGATATGAATAACCTTGCTCCGCGAGGAAGCGTTGGCGATTCTGTGCAAAATCTTGATCGATAGTGTCGCGCGAAACCACAGAATAGAACTTTGCTCCACGCCCATCCGCTTTTGGTCTTACGATACGGCCAAGTCGCTGCGCTTCTTCCTGGCGCGAACCAAATGCACCCGAGACTTGGATAGCAATTGTTGCCTCCGGAAGATCAATCGAAAAGTTTGCAACTTTTGAAACTACTAAGCAAGTAATTTCACCAGTACGGAATGCAGCGAATAGCCTTTCGCGCTCTTTAATCGGAGTCTCGCCTTTAATAACTGGTACCCCCAGCGTTTCAGAGAGTTCGTCTAATTGATTGATGTATTGGCCAATCACGAGAATTTGTTCTCCAGCGTGAAGATCCACCAATTTTTCAACGACATTACGCTTTGTTCGGGTCGTTGCGCAATAGCGATATCTCTCTTCAGGTTCTGCAGTTGCATAAGAAAGTCGTTCTGCTTCAGTTAGGTTCACTCGGACTTCAATACATTCGGCTGGCGCAATGTAGCCCTGCGCTTCAATCTCTTTCCAAGGTACATCAAAACGTTTTGGTCCGATAAGTGAAAATACTTCACCTTCCATGCCATCTTCACGAACTAAAGTGGCGGTAAGCCCTAAGCGGCGGCGCGACTGAATATCTGCAGTAAAACGGAAGATTGGAGCTGGCAATAAATGAACTTCATCATAAATAATCAGCCCCCAGTCATGGGTATCGAATAAATCTAAATGAGAGTAAACGCCATTCTTTTTCTTGGTCATAACTTGGTAAGTTGCGATTGTTACCGGACGAATCTCTTTCTTGGCTCCGGAATATTCGCCAATCTCATCTTCATTCAACGTGGTTCTGCGCAAAAGTTCTTCTCGCCACTGCCGCGCCGCCACCGTGTTGGTAACTAAAATTAAAGTTGTTGCTTTGGCGTGTGCCATCGCGGCTGCACCGACTATAGTTTTTCCAGCGCCACAAGGAAGAACAACGACGCCTGAACCACCGTGCCAAAACCCTTCAGCAGCTAACTCTTGATAGGGACGAATCTTCCAATCATTTTGCTTAAGCGAAATTTCATGGGCTTGACCATCAACGTATCCTGCAAAATCTTCAGCCGGCCAACCGAGTCGCAGAAGCGATTGCTTAATCGCACCACGTTGGCTGGGATGAACCGCAATAGTTTCGGGATCAATACGGACACCCAAAAGTGGAGCGATCTTCTTGGCACGAATAACTTCTTCTAAAACACCAACATCGGTTGTGATCAAGATTAGCCCGTGCACTGGATCCGCTTCTAAACGTAAACGCCCATAGCGAGACATTGTTTCGGCAACATCTACTAGAAGAGAATGCGGAACCGCGTACCGTGAATACTTAATCAATGTATCGATCACTAGCTCTGCATCGTGGCCAGCCGCACGCGCATTCCATAAGCCCAAGTTAGTTAAGCGGTAGGTATGGATATGTTCTGGCGAACGTTCTAGTTCGGCAAAAGGCGCAATCGCGCGACGACATTCTGTTGAAAGCGGATGATCGATATCTAGCAGAAGCGTTTTATCGCTCTGAACTATAAGCGGACCTTCACTCATTTCAGCAAGTCTTTAATGAATGCGTGCATCAGCGCTCTACGTTCTTCAATGGATTTCAAACTAACCCATTCACTTGGCGCGTGTGCACCACCGCCAACCGCGCCTAATCCATCGAGCACTTGTGCGCCAGCAGCTGCTGCGAAATTACCATCACTGGCTCCACCAACTTCGGCACAACCTAAAGGAGCCATTCCAATTGATTTAGCAACTTGTTCAATCTGTTCATACAACGCTTTGGTTGATGATGGCTGTAGCGGTGGACGATTCAGCCCACCTGTAATTTCTAAATGTGCGCCAGAAACAGTCTCCTTAAGAGATTTAATCGCCACATCAATTCGCTCAAGTTCACTTTGTGCAAAAGAACGCGCATCTATTTCAAGAACGGCTAGATCAGGAATTGTGTTTGCACTATTTCCAGATTTCAATAGAGTCGGAACTACGGTTGTACCGTGCTCTTTATTCTCTAGTGCAGCAAGTTGGAGAATCACGTGAGCGATTTCAACAGTGGCGTTGACGCCCTTTTCGGGTTCTAGACCCGCATGAGATGCAAGTCCGTGCACCGCTACCTTGTACATCGCTGTACCTTTACGACCAGTCTTAACTTTGCCGTCAAGTGATGATTCTAAAACTAAGACAGCTTTGGCGGTTGCAGAAAGCTCCTTGATTAATTCTCGCGATGCAAACGAACCAGTTTCTTCATCGGTAGTTGCAACTAGGGCAACACGATTTGCCGCACCTTCAATATCTTTTAGTGCAAATAGCGCTTGTACAAAACCCGCTTTCATATCAAAGACTCCAGGGCCGCGAACAACATCGCCTTTAACTTCCCAGAGAGGTTGATACGAACCGTGTGGCCAAACAGTGTCGAGGTGGGCAAGTAAAAGAATTTCGGGTTGGCTAGCGCCCCACCAAAATACTGGGCGTCCTTTAATCTCTTTAATTTGCGCAGGTGTTCCAAGAACTCGAGTTGCAATATCGCTTGCTAAACGAACGACGTTCTGGCAAGCGGCGATATCTTCAGTTGGCGATTCACATCGCACCAATGCTTCAATCGCAGCCAACATAGGGTCAAGTCTGCCGTATTTAGCTTCATCTGTGCTCGTCATATCGCCGCCACCCCTGTTATGCGCGCAATTCTAAAGGTTTGAACCTCGCCAGTGGCGTGATCGCGCGCAATGAGAGAACCAGCCGAGAGCTTTAAGGGATCAATGATGCGATGTGAAACTAGGCCATTGTTGTCGGCATAACCAATTGAGAGAGAAGTGGCTGGCTGATTTCTTAAATAATCTGCCAAGATATCTAAAGTTTCATTGGCGGTTGTGCGCGGAAGTGAACCCAGCGCATTAGATGCGATATTGCGTAACGTGCTTTGGCGATGGCTGGACTTTTCTCCAGTGCGAAGTGCGCGCAACGCCGCTTCTAACTGCAACTCATCAGGACGATCAAATTCTCCAATGATTCTTGGTGGCCTTGCTTTTCCTTTTGCGCGTTGAATTCTTGGCCCGCTAAGTAGCGCACCTTGTGAATCTTCTCCCGCTGGTAAATATCCAAAGCCGCGCAAGATAGACATCGCATCAGCGGCATCGTGTTGGCAGATTAGAACTTCTGGAGATATTTGGCGAAGCGATAACATTTCTAACCGCTTATCGCTAATGATCTGCGCGATCAAGGCAGGATCTTCGCATCTAATAAATGCTGCAGTATTGCCAACGCGTAACTTGCCGTGTTTCTTGGCAACATCGGCAATTAAATATTCAAGTGGTTGTGGCATTGGAGTCTTAGAAGTCTTCTTTAAAAATGCCTTAATCTCATCTCCGGTGCGTCCGTGATCTAAGCCGCGACGGATAGTGGCTTCACTAAAGCGATAAACAGTTGCACCACCGCGACTTTCAATTTCAGCAAGAATCGCCAGCTCTTGAGCAATTTCATGCTCAAGCGGGCCAGGTGCAATTGCGGTGTGGTCGCTTTGAATAAGAATGTGAGCAACGGGTTTTGGAAGATCTTCATCAATCTCATTTAGATCTGCTCCAGTTAAAAGCCCAATTCCATACTTTGAAATCGCACCTTGCCCAGTGATTCCAAGCCATTCTGCTTCACGTAAATTCCAGCCAATGTAATCACTTGGTATTCCACCACTTCGTCTTGCTGGGGTATTCCATTGTGCGAGCGAAAGTAACGATTCAATTTTTGGCGCAGATCCTTGGCTTTCTTGCAGTAATCGCAGAGTTAACTTGCGAATTGGAGCAGCGGCAACGCGATCAAGTTCAGGACCAAGAGGCGAAACGTTCTTGGACTCTTCTTTGCCTACTAAGCCACTCATCCGCGAAGTAATTAGCCATTGCGAGACAAGTGATTGCCAACGTGCAGAAGGCGTCTGGGTCAACCAAATATCAAATTGGCTAGTGGGAAGAATGCGATCGTCGGCTTCAATACTTAAGAGGCCAGATAGATAAGCCAATTCGGCGACGAATGCCGCACAGTTTGAATCTACGCCAAGGTGGTTTGAGATTATCTTCAAATCTCGAACGCCTAGCCCGCCAGAGCGCAGAGCATCTGCAGGTTCTTGAGCCCAGAAATTTAGAATCTCTTCGGTCCAACGCAAGAAAGTTGAAATGTTTGCAATTGCTGCAAGTTGAACGCTCTTGCCATCTCGCTTATCTGCTGCCAACTCTGGCGCTTGTAAGAAAAGTTCTTTATGTAACTGGCCACCGCGCAAATGGATCGCTACCTCGCGTGGCATCAAAACAGTATGAGAATTTGCAACAACTACAAAATCATTTTCAAGTAGCCATTGAACTCCTGCCCCTGGTTTCTTGACATCGGCAACCGTTCCGCGCGGCGGGCCCCAAACCATGGCGTCTAGCGCTTTCTTTGCAGCCGGTAGTGCTTCTTCTAACTTTTTTAAATTTAGCTTCGCCATAGATTGCGGACCAAGTCCAGCAATATCGCTACCAAGAACTTCGCGCACAGTAGTTGGCAGATAAAGTCCATCTTTTCCTGTGTATACCAATCCACGTTCAACCAACCCAGGAATCACAAAGAGCGCCGCTTTGTCAGTAAGTGCAGCAATATTCTTTTCATTAAATGGTTCCGCGACAACGGCGCAAGCTTCTAAGACTTGATATTGCCAAGCGTTTAGCGCATCGATTGCCCGCGCCAAACTTGGCGCAGATGTTGCACGCACAGCAAGTGAGGCAACATCAGGTGGCACGGGCGTTACTAGATCTGGCCGATGCGAGAAGAGTGAAATTAGGGCAGCGTCATCCAGGGTACGTAAGTAATCTGCAAAGGAGCGCGTTTCCATAACTTGCCTACATTACTGGCAAGTGAGGTTGCAGCGCGAATTGGCTTTTTAACTCAGCGTTGCTTTCGGCGGGGAGTGAGTCTGGTGCCGAGCCAAGCGAGGCGAGAGACCATTGGCCCAAGTAAACGATTTAGAAATCTCATCCGCCGGAAATCATGGATTGGCCAGCGCTCTTGCAAAGCACGAATTCTTAATTTTGCATCTGGGTTGATGGCAGATGGATTTCCAACAGTTAGCAGTAAGGGTAGGTCGTTGTAGCTATCTGAGTATCCAAAACAATTCGCCAAATCAAATCCGTTTTCTATAGCAAGTTCCTGCATCGCAGTAGCTTTCTCGCGTCCGTGTAAGAGTGGTCCGTTCATGGCACCGGTGTAATGACCATCTTCTATCGCCGCTTTACTTCCAATTGCGCCAGTAAATCCTAAACGTTCAGCAATAAGTGTTGCCATATCTTCAGGTGCGGCAGTGACTAACCAAACTTCAACTCCATCGTTTAGGTGACGCTGTGCAATCTCAATCGTTCCTTCCCACAAAGCGGGGGAAACATACTCATCATAAATTTCTTGAGCCACTGCTTGAATTTCGGAGACATTGTGTCCGCCGATAAAATCTTGCGCAGATTTTTGGAAACGATTTATCTCATCTTGCTTTTCAGTTCCTGTTAAGCGAAATCTCAGATTGGCTAATACAAATCGCGAAATATCAGACTTTGTAAAGAAGCCACGTTGGTACATTCCGCGTCCAAGAAAGTAGATAGTCGAGCCTCGCACCAAGGTGTTATCGACGTCGAAGAAAGCCGCACGCCGCGGTGTGAGTGACATGTCACTACCCTAGCGATTAAGCGCGATATTGCCCTGCCGTATGACGCTTTATGCTTAGCGCTATGAGTTCAACGGTCCATGTAGTGCGCCACG
>CAMBGS010000007.1 GCA_945866305.1 Bifidobacterium breve | reverse complement strand
GATTTCGGTAAGTTCAAGAAGGTTGATCGCAAGGCTCGCATGGGACGTAACCCATTCACTGGCGAAACAATCAAGATCAAGGCTTCAAAGAAGGCTCGCTTCTTGCCTGCAAAGGGTTTGAAGGATGTCATCTCAGGTGAGCGCAAGCTAGGACCTGCTCCAAAGCCAGAACCAAAGCCAGTTGCTAAGGCAAAGCCAGTTGCAAAGAAGGCTGCTAAGAAGAAGCCAGCAGCTAAGAAGAAGCCAGCAGCTAAGAAGAAGGTTGCTAAGAAGAAGCCAGCAGCTAAGAAGCGTAAGTAATTCACTTCTTAGAACTTCTTTAGAAAGTTCTAAAACTGGGGTCAGCGATTGCTGGCCCCAGTTTTTCTTTGCCCACTAAGATTTGGTTATGGCTGAAATGCGAGTTTCATATGCGCCACCAACCGGTTATCCATATGGCACAAACCGCACATATAAGATTTGCGCAGGAATCCTGATTCCACTTATCAGTCTAATTACTAAGCGAACCTGGATTGGTGCAGAGAACATCCCCAAAACTGGCGCGGTCATCGTTGCAAATAATCACCTGTCATATTTCGATGTTTTGAATTTGACTCATTTTCTCTTTAGGAATGGCCGAGCCCCACGCTATTTAGGCAAGGTTGGCGTATTTAAAGTTCCAATCATCGGCAGAATTATTCTGGCTGCGGGACAAGTTCCGGTTGAGCGCGAAACCCCTAATGCCGGCAAGGCGGTAGACCATGCCAAACGACTTTTAGAAGCCGGGCATTTACTTGGCGTGTATCCCGAAGGAACGCTAACGAGAGATTTGGATCATTGGCCGATGATTGCGAAAACTGGGCTGGCAAGATTGGCGTTGACTACAAATACTCCAGTGATTCCAGTAGCGCAATGGGGTTCACAAATCTTGATGCCAACTTACTCAAAGAGAATTAAATTATTTCCGCGCACACGCATCACCATAGTTGCGGGCAAACCGGTCGATCTTTCGCCTTGGTACGGTAAAGGAGATGATCCGCAAGCCTTAATTGAAGCCACCGCCAAAGTTATGCGGGAAATAACCACGCTACTCGAGGGAATTCGTGGTGAGAAGCGCCCTGAAGTAATCTTTGACCCACATAATTCAGACTTGCCGCGCACTGGCAACTTTAAGAAGAAAAAGCGTTAACGAGCGAGGGTAAAGAAGCGATGAGCAAAGTATCGGTGTTCGGAGCAGGCGCTTGGGGTTCCACCCTTGCGCAGGTGCTCTGTGATGCCGGAAATGAAGTCCTGCTTTGGGGTCGCAAAGAAGATGTTGTAAATGAAATTAACACCAAGCACACAAACTCTAAATACATTGGCCAGAATGTTTTGCCAAGTGAATTACGCGCTACAACCGACTTGGATGAAGCCTTTGCCTTCAGTAAAAATTATGTGCTAGCGATTCCTTCACAACAGCTGCGCGCCACATTGCAACTTTGGAAGCCGCACTTTACAAATGACTGCTTGATAATTAGTACCCTAAAAGGTATTGAGATTACATCTCAGATGCGCATGACCGAAGTTATGGAAGATGTAATTGGCAAGCACCGTATCGCGCTTATTACAGGACCAAACTTGGCCGATGAACTCATTCTTCGCCAACCTGCTGGTGCCGTAGCGGCAGCCACTAATCAGGCTACATCTGAAGAAGTACGCGAGTTGTTTCGCACGCCTTACTACCGCGTTTACACATCAGTGGATTTACTCGGCTGCGAATTGGCCGGTGCTATTAAAAATGTTATTGCACTCGCTGTTGGTATCTCAATCGGAATGGGTTTCGGAGAAAACACCCAAGCGATGCTGATCACTCGCGGACTTAATGAAGTCGCACGTTTATGCGCTGCGCATGGCGCAGATCCACTGAGCGCTGCAGGACTGGCAGGCATGGGGGACCTGGTTGCAACTTGTGGTTCACCACTGTCGCGCAATCGAACTTTCGGCGAACTCTTAGGAAGTACGCGATCGATGGAAGTTGCGCTTGGACAGTGGGAGAAAACCGTTGAGGGCGTTTCTTCTGCAGGAGCAATTGTTGAAATCGCCCATCGCGTTGGAATTGAAGTTCCGGTCATTGAATCCGTTGCAGATATTGTCAACGGTTCACTCACCCCCGATGCGGCGCTGCAACGTTTAATGGAGATAACAACACAAGCAGAGAACTTCATTCGATGAAGCAACGGGTAGCAATAATCTGCGGTGGACGCTCGAGCGAACACGAAATATCTTGCATTTCTGCAGCAGGTGTTCTTGCAGCGATTGATCGGATTAAATATCAGCCTATTTTGATTGGCATTAGCAAGAGCGGGAGATGGTTTCTACTTCCAGATAATTACGCACTTGCTCTTAAAGATGGAGTGCTGCCGACCATTCCTAACGAGGGAATATCTGTAGCACTGAGCGTCGATGGATTTAGCGCAGAAGGAAAGAATCTAGATATTGATATCGCATTTCCTTTACTGCACGGACCTTACGGCGAAGATGGCACGATTCAAGGATTGCTAGAAATCGCGGATATTCCATATGTTGGTTCTGGCGTTTTAGCATCTGCCGTTGCAATGGATAAATCTTTTGCGAAGCCAATCTTTGCCTCGCATGGAATTAAAGTCGCTGCAGGGTTCGTAGTTCGTCAAAGTGAATGGCAAAGGGGCTCTGCAGATATTCAAAAGGCGGCTGATCAACTTGGTTATCCGGTATTTGTTAAGCCAGCACGTGGTGGTTCATCACGCGGAACAACCAAAGTTAAATCTGCCGGGCAATTAGCGGATGCACTCAAAGAAGCATACAAATTTGATACCAAAGCGCTGGTTGAGCAAGAAATTCGTGGTTCAGAAATCGAGTGTGCTGTTCTAGAAATAGATGGTGTCCCAAAAGCATCGCTTGTAGGGCGAATAAAGATTGACGCTAAATATGAATTTTATGATTTTGAAGCCAAGTATTTGGATGGCGCTACAACCATCGAACTACCCGCACCAATTGATCAAAAGATAAGTGATGAAATACGTGCCAAGGCGGTAGATGCCTTTATCTCACTTGGTTGTGCTGGTCTGGCGCGAGTCGACTTTTTCTTGACCCCAAATGGTGAAGTAATTATTAACGAGTTAAATACAATGCCAGGATTTACTTCTACATCAGTCTTTCCAAAGATGTGGGCTGCCACCGGCGTTGCGTATACCGATGTGATCAGTCACTTATTGAAGAGTGCGCTAACGCGCAATAATGGAGTCCTTGGTAATTAAAAGTTAATTAGTATGTAACCGGGCAAGTCAACGTACGTGTAATACCCGCCACAGCCTGAACCTTAGACAATATGGTGCGGCCAAACTCTTCCATTGAAGGTGCCTCGGCGCGCATGATCACATCGTACGGACCAGTAACACCTTCAGCGAGAGTTACTCCCGCAATTGCAGAGACCGATTTGGCGACGCTGGAAGCTTTACCGACTTCAGTTTGAATCAAAATAAATGCTTGAACTGACATTATGGTTAAACCTTTCTCGTGAAAGCTTCGCCGTTGAAGATGAGGGTAAAGGTACTCCTAGTTGCAATGATGTTCTAGTCTTGGCGCTATGGCAGATCATTCGGGAGCGTTCAGTGAAGCGCAGGTGATCGCACGGCTACGTGAAATTTTTGCGAGCCCAGATCCAAGGATCGAAGTTGGAATCGGTGACGATGCTGCGGTCGTGGCCGGTGAGAAGCGGCAAGTAATGACCACGGATATGGCGGTTGAGGGCGTGCACTTTCGCACTGATTGGTCAACTGCCTTTGAAATTGGTCGCAAAGTTACCGCCGCAAATGCCGCAGATGTTTTGGCGATGGGAGCGCAGCCAGATTACTTATTAGTTGCAGTTGGATTAACCGGTCGGGAAGAGTTGAGTTGGATCGAAGATCTTGCACGGGGAATTAAATTTGAAGCTGATCTTGCTGGACTGCACGTCATCGGTGGGGATATATCTAGAAGTGAGAATTTGGTAATCTCGATTACGGCGGTAGGACATTGCGAAAAAGCCATTACGCGAGATGGGGCAAAAGTTGGCGATGGGATTTTTCTATCTTCGCTAACTGGTTGGTCAGCGGCCGGTTTAGCGATTTTGCAAGGTAATAATTCAAATGTAGGCGAAGAGCAGGCGATCGCTTTGCGTGAATTTAAATCACCAACTATTGATTATGGTTTCGATTCGGCTAAAGCGACAGCAATGTGCGACATCAGCGACTCAATTATTGAACAAGCCACACAGATAGCTGTGGCTTCGCAGGTCCAACTTCACTTTGATGAAGAACTCTTCACTAAATCTGAAGAATTTAACTCTTTAAAATCTCTTGCAACTGAGTTAAGCGCTGATATTTGGCAATGGATCTTTGGAGGGGGAGAAGACCATGTCTTGCTGGCCACCGGCGTCGATCTTCCAGGCTTGCGAGTTGGAGAAGTTATTGCTGGTTCAGGGGTGAGCGGAATACCTTTAAAGGTAAACAATTTATCTTGGAGCCACTTTCGCTAAATAATTAGCGGACGACTTTGCCAGCCTTCAGGCAAGATGTGCAGACGTTTTGGCGCTTAGTACTTCCGCTAACCAGAGTCTTAATGCGCTGAATGTTTGGATTCCAGCGACGACGTGTCTTTACCTGTGAGTGGGAAACTTTATTTCCGAAGCTGGGCCCTTTGCCACAGATATCGCATGTTGATGCCACAGCAGTACTCCTTTTAAATTCAAATTTCTTAAGCCAGGACCCCATTTGCGGCCCAGCGGTGAACAAGGCGTAAGGGTAGCAATAAGGCAGGGCTAGTGGCTAATCCCAAGTATTTGAGTGCTGACCCTCAAGGATTTACGCGTAAAAAACTGGGGGTGGCGGGAGCCACATGATTTTTTGCAACTTTGCCAATTTTATAGGCGCAAGATTAGAACTGAGTAAGTCACATACTCAGAAATGGAGAGATGAGTTCAATGAATTCACTCGACCTAGCGAGATGGCAATTCGCCATTACAACTGTCTATCACTTTATTTTCGTACCGATCACAATCGGCATGGGCTTTCTTGTAGCGGGGCTTCAGACGGCTTGGTATCGAACAAACAAAGTTAAGTACTTGCGGGCAACAAAATTCTTTGGGAAGTTATTTTTAATTAACTTCGCTATCGGTGTTGTAACCGGCATAGTTCAAGAATTTCAATTTGGAATGAACTGGTCCTCATATAGCCGCTTTGTGGGAGATATTTTCGGGGCACCTCTTGCAATGGAAGGACTCCTCGCATTCTTCTTGGAGAGCACCTTTCTTGGTCTATGGATCTTTGGTTGGGATCGTTTACCAAAGAAGATTCACCTCGCGACAATTTGGCTAGCCTCGTTCGGAACGATTTTATCTGCCTATTTCATTTTGGCTGCGAACGCCTGGATGCAACATCCAGTTGGATACACAATTAATCTAGAGAAAGGCCGCGCCGAGTTAACCAGCATTGTTGAAGTTTTAACTCAGAAGACAGCTCTCGCAACCTTCTTTCACACGATTCCATCAGCAGCATTTACCGCAGGTGCTTTTGTGGCAGGTATTTCTGCTTGGCTACTCATTAAAAAAATGGATGTCGAGATGTCACGCTCTACCCTTAAGTTGGGGCTGATAACCATGATGATCTCATTTGTAATGGTCTTTGTTTCTGGAGATATAACTTCGAAGATAATGACTGAACAGCAACCGATGAAAATGGCAGCAGCTGAGGCGCTATATGAAACCACCGAGTCAGCACCCTTCTCCTTGCTAACTATTGGAACGCTTGATGGTTCACGTTCGGTCTTCCAGATTGATATTCCTTCAGTTCTCTCATTCCTTGCCACCGGTGATTTCAAGGGAACGGTAGAAGGCGTAAATGACATTCAAGCCGAATATGAGAAAACTTATGGCCCAGGAGACTATTCACCGAACATTCCATTGGCTTATTGGTCATTTCGATTAATGATCGGCTTCGGCGGACTCGGATTCTTATTTGCACTCCTGGCTCTGTTTCAAATGAGACGTGGCCGCACACCACATGGCAAATGGTTCTTACCGGCCATGATTTTCCTCCCATTCACGCCGCTTCTCGCCAACTCATTCGGTTGGATATTTACAGAAGCCGGTCGACAACCTTGGGCGGTCTTCGGATTGATTCGCACTTCTGATGGCGTTAGCGCAGTTGTCTCTGCGGGAAGTGTCTTATTTACAATGATTGTCTTCACACTTCTTTACGGCGTTCTGGCATTTATCGAAGTGGGATTAACTCTCAAAGTAATTAAAAACGGACCACAAACAGAGCTGGACTATGAAGATCCCAAACTCGGTGGCTCTGATACAAAACCACTCGTGATGGCCTATTAGGAGGTATTGAACATGTCACTAGAAACAACTTGGTTCCTTCTAATTGCCGTTCTATGGATCGGTTACTTTATTCTTGAAGGCTTTGACTTTGGAGTCGGCATGCTTCTACCTTTCGTTTCGCGAAACGAAGCAGATCGACGCGCAGTGCTGACAACGCTCGGTCCGGTTTGGGATGGTAATGAAGTTTGGCTACTTGTCGCAGGAGGAGCAACCTTTGCCGCCTTCCCAGAGTGGTATGCCACGCTATTTAGTGGCTTTTACCTCCCACTCTTCTTGATTCTGGTATCCCTCATTATTCGCGGAGTGGCATTTGAATATCGAAGCAAATATGGGAAAGCACAGTGGCGCCGACGTTGGGACGTTGCCATTGTTATCAGCAGCGCGATTCCAGCTTTGCTTTGGGGCGTTGCCTTCGCAAATATCGTTCGCGGAGTTCCACTTGAAAAGTCAGCAGAAGGCCATATTGAGTACGTAGGTGGATTCTTTAACCTATTAAATCCATATGCACTGCTTGGTGGAGTTGTAACTTTGACGGTATTCCTGACCCACGGTGCAATTTTCTTATCTTTAAAAACTGTGGGTGGAATCCGCGATCGCGCACATGACTTGGCGCTAAAGCTGGGGTTGATTGCAGCAGTAGCGGCAGTGGCCTTCTTGCTATGGACGAATTTATCTTTGCCATCGTTTAACTTGAAGATAGCGGCGCTTTCTGCAGGCGTGGCAGTTGCTTGGGTTGCGGGAATTGCTGCAACGCTTAAGCGTCGTGAAGGCTGGGCATTTGTATTCTCAGCTTCAGCGATTCTGCTCTTTGTCTCAGATCTTTTCTATGCACTCTATCCACGAGTAATGCCTAGTTCATTAGGTGCGCAATTTGATCTGACTATTCGTAACGCTTCAAGCACCGCCTATACGCTTAAAGTAATGACGGTTGTTGCGGTAATTATGACCCCGTTAGTGTTGATATATCAGGGTTGGACTTATTGGGTATTCCGCAAAAGAGTCAGTGCATCTCAGATCGCCCATCCCGAAAGAGGAATCTTGGATACAGCAACACACGTTCTGCATCAATGAGATTAGGACGCCTACGACTACTACTCGCTAAGAGTGGTAGTCGTAGCCTATTTCTCGTCATCGCCATTGCTTCAGCGATTTCAACTTCCCTAATTATCACGCTGGCGATTTTAATAGCAAAGATAGTCGTAACTTTAGTTCAGGGAAATTCTGATGTCATATCCGAAATTCTTACTGTGCTTGTACTTTGGATCTTTCGTGCGTTCTTTCAGTCTCAGTATGAGTACTGGACGACTTTGCAGGCGATCAATATAAAAGCCCACCTGCGCAACCAAGTCACCTCTAGCCTTGTAAACATTGAGGCAACCTCTCCGGCTCATATGACTACCTTGTTGGTTAAGGGCTTTAACTCACTTGATATTTATCTTGGTAGGTTTTTACCGCAAATGGCAGCGGCAGCAGTAACTCCAGCCGCAGTAATAATTGCAATTGCATTCTTTGACCCGACATCAGCACTCATCGCAATTCTCACTCTGCCACTAATTCCTTTCTTCGGAGCGTTAATCGGTAGATACACCTCTGATTCGGTTTCTAAAAAATGGGCGACGCTGGGAACTCTCTCCAGCTACTTTGAAGATTCACTTCGTGGCTTTGTAACCTTGCGAATATTCGGACGCCATTCATCGCAGGCTATGCGAATTAGACAAATGGGGGATAAGTACACCCGAGAGACTATGAAGGTATTACGAATCTCATTCTTATCCGCGTTTGCCCTTGAGCTATGCGCGACAATTTCAGTTGCACTCATTGCCGTTGCAATCGGCCTTCGTCTAGTAAACGGGCAGATCACCTTTGTCGCTGGATTAACCGTGTTACTTCTCGCGCCCGAAGTCTATTTTCCGCTTAGGAACGCTGCATCGTTATTTCACGCTTCTGCAGATGGCAAGGCGGCCTTAAACGAAATTGAAGCCTTGCTTGCAAGCACAAGAGAGCCAGTTGCTCAAATAGAAAGCGACTTTTCATCATTCCAGAAGATTTCTTGGGCTGAGTGGACGATAGATATCCCGGATGTAAGTAATTCTAAAGTTCCGAGCGCACAGGTTATCGCTGGTGAAATTCTCTTCATTACGGGTGATTCAGGGGTTGGCAAAACAACCTTTGCAAAAAATCTCCTAGGTTTAACAGATAACGCCGATATCACCATTAACGATCAGGTTCGATTAACGCAGGAGATATCACAGTCCTGGCAGAAGGTAATTGGTTGGATACCCCAAACTCCGCATCTAGCGCCAGGCACGATCGCTGCACAGTTCCGAGCCATAAAATCTGATATCAGCGATTATGAAATTTCAGAATCACTGCGCCGAGTTGGATTAGATCTAATCGAACTTCCTGACGGTTTGGCAACACTAATCGGAGGTGTGGGTGAAAAATCTGCGGCAGTCTCGGGTGGCCAGTTACGTAAAATTGCTATTGCTCGCGCACTCTTGCTAAAGCCAGCGTTAATAATCGCAGATGAAGTGAGCGCTGATTTAGATGAAGCCAGCACAAGGCTTGTAATGAAAGAGCTACGTCGTGTCGTCACAGAGGGTGCGGCAATGATTTGCATAACTCACGATATTGCGATGATCCACAGCGATGATCGAGTGATCACAATGGAGAACGCTTCGCTCAATTTGAGTGTACTTTTATGAAGAAACTTAGCGTGCGCATGTGGGTGGCAGCGCTATTAGGCGCTTTGGCCTTTGTTGGTGGATCAGGGCTAACTATTTCTAGTGGCTGGTTAATTACGATGGCTTCGCAACAACCACCCATTTTGACTCTCACGGTAGCGATTGTGTTGGTGAGATTCTTTGGAATTTTTCGTTCAGTTGCTCGTTACGCAGAGAGAATCCTCAGTCATGAGGCGGTTTTTAAGGAACTTACAAATTTAAGAGTGCACCTCTTCGACAAGCTCAGTAATAGTGGAGTCGAACTATCACGAGACCTGAACTCAGGTAAGACCGTGAAAGCGATTGTCGACGATGTCGAACGGGCGCAAGAGTTCCAACTCCGAGTTACTTTGCCTTATCGATCCGCGATTCTTGCAGTTGGAACCGGTGTCATTGTTGGATATTGGATTCGTAAAGAATCTCTATATTTCAGTATTCCTGCCGCAATACTTTCGCTCTGGATTATTCCTTGGACCATTAAGAAAATTTGCAGGATCAGTGCGCAGCAGATTGAAGAGATAGAAGGCGTTTACGCCCAGTCGATTGTCGACGCTACAGATGGAGCCATTGAAGCGAGAATTTATGGCTATCTAGATAAATTGCTTGGCCAGTCGCATAAGAGCGAACAGGAGCTGCTAAAAACTGAAAAGAATTTGGCGCGAAGAAGTTCTATCGTAAATCTGGTTACCTTACTAATGATCGGCACATCAATCACCTCTGGGCTTTGGATTGCTAGAGATTTGCAGATCCAAGGAGAAATAGCGCTCGTAGGAATTGCAATGTTAATTTTCTTGCCGCTTGTATTTTTTGAGTCCATCACCGCTTGGTATCCCAACCTCTTTGCCGCTGGAAAAATGTTAGTTGCCCAAGAAAGAATCGAGAGTATTTCCGCTCTCGAAGATAAAAACCTTCATTTCAAAGCCTCCTTACTTGAGCGAGTAAAAGAACTTACGGTCAGGGAAATACAAGTTTCCTGGGGCAAGAGCTTTATGAAACCAGTTTCTTTCACGATCACACCGGGCAATTCGATCGTCCTTCGAGGTCCAAGCGGTGTTGGTAAATCAACGCTAGCGCTTGGGCTACTTGGCGCTCTGCCTTACAGAGGTAGCGCAACGGTGAATGGATGTGAAATTTCGAGCATTTCTAATTTGAGTCAGATAATTGCTGGATCACTCCAGCAAGGACATATTTTCAACACCAGTATTCGTGAAAATCTAAAGATTGCTGATCAAACTGCTCTTGATGGAAAACTAAACCACATACTTGAAATCGTAGAACTAGATCATTTATCACTCGATGCCTTAGTTGGAGATTTCGGAAGACCGCTCTCTGGGGGCGAGGCGAAGCGACTCGGTTTGGCGCGTGTATTGCTATCTCCAGCAACCATATTGATATTGGATGAACCGACCGAACATCTCGACGAGAGTCTTGCGATGCGCATCGAAAAACGAGTGCTGGAAGAGTTCACCGACCGCGCTTTGCTGATAATCACTCATTCGGGGTGGGGCATAGCAGGACGAACGATCACACTCGCGAGAGAATAGGCGGCATGGCCAGCCTCGACTCCAAATTAGCAAACGTCGTAGGTGACCGCACTGCAAAGGTTTTAACAACCGTTTTCGGCTATAAGACCCTTTCGGATTTACTTCATCACTATCCGCGAAGATATTTAGTGCGTGGTGAGTTGAGTGATATCGCCGAATTAAAAGAGGGCGATGAGGTAACTGTCCTTGCTGAAATCTTTAGCTCCACCTCTCGCAAATTACACGCCCGCAAAGGCAGCATCCTTGAAGTGATAGTTACCGATGGAAGTGCCAAGATGTCACTTACCTTCTTTAATCAAGCTTGGCGTGAGAAAGATTTGCGAGTCGGCCGTCAGGGGCTCTTTGCTGGCAAAGTTGGAGTTTTTAACGGCAAGCGACAACTTGCACACCCCGATTACGAATTGATTCCTGATGGTGATGATGTTGATTCAGCAGTTGCCGACTTTGCCGGAAAATTTATTCCGATGTACCCGGCGAGTGCAAAATTACCCTCTTGGAAGATCGCGCAATGTATTAATTTGGTGATCGGTGGCTTAGATGAAATCACAGACTTCATCCCCGAAAGAATCTTGGCTGAGCGCGGATATCCAACTCTGCAACAAGCGATAGCGCAGATTCACAATCCAGTTGATCTAGATAGCGCTGAGAAATCACGTGAGCGAATTACCTTTGATGAAGCGCTTCTTATGCAACTACTTCTTTTGGAACGGCGCGCGCAACTGCGGGCACTTAAGGCAACCTCTAGAAAAGCGAAGAGCTCTGGAATTCTGAGTGCATTTGATGCTGCATTACCTTGGCAATTAACAGCAGGACAAATTCAAGTGAGCAGAGAAATTGAAGAAGATTTGGCGGCGCCATATCCGATGCATCGTTTGCTGCAAGGAGAAGTAGGTTCTGGTAAAACGGTGGTTGCCTTACGTGCAATGTTGGCAGTTATTGATAGCGGGGGACAGGCTGCGCTGCTGGCACCTACTGAAGTACTGGCGGCGCAGCATCTGCGAACAATTGAAAAGTTATTGGGACCACTGGCACAGGGTGGAATGCTGGGCGGCGTTGATAATGCAACACAAGTTACCTTGTTAACAGGTTCGCAAAGTGCGGCATCGCGCAAAGATGCTTTGGCGCTTGCCGCATCCGGTCAAGCCGGAATCATAATTGGCACACATGCTTTACTTGGTGAATCTGTGACTTTTGCAGATTTGGGACTGATTGTTGTAGATGAACAGCATCGATTTGGTGTGGAGCAACGAGATGCACTAAAAACTAAAGCAGTTAATCCACCGCATCTCTTAGTAATGACGGCAACACCAATTCCACGAACAGTGGCAATGACTGTCTTTGGTGATTTAGATGTCTCAACTCTGCGCGAACTTCCATTAGGCCGTCAGCCAATCACAACGCACCTGGTTCCAACGCTAGAGAAACCAACATTCTTAGAACGCACTTGGGAACGAATTAGAGAAGAAGTCGCACAAGGCAATCAGGCCTACATTGTCGCTCCACGAATTTCCGCCGGGACATCAGAAGATGCCGATCTTGATTTCTTATATGGAGAGAGTTCACCCGATATCGCATCAGTTGAAGATTTAGGGCCAAAACTGCAATCGGGTCCGCTAAAAGGCTTGCGAATTGCGCCGTTACACGGCAGACAGAGCAGCGATGTTAAAAGCGCGACGATGCAGGCATTTGCAGCAGGTGAAATAGATGTCCTGATTTCAACCACAGTTATTGAAGTTGGAGTGGATGTACCCAATGCCACAGTGATGGTGATTATGGATGCCGACCGATTTGGCGTATCACAGCTACATCAGTTACGTGGTCGCGTAGGACGAGGAACCTCACCTGGACTATGCCTCCTAGTCACATCTGCCCCAATTGAAAGTTCTGCAAGAGAAAGATTAGAAGCTGTCAGCAAAACTCAAGATGGTTTTGAACTCTCGCGCATCGACCTTGAGCAACGGCGAGAAGGCGATGTACTTGGCGCAACTCAATCAGGATCTCGTTCACATCTACGATTGCTACGAGTTTTGCGCGATGAAACTTTGATCGAAAACGCGCGCCAAATTGCAGCAGAGCTATTGGCAGAAGACCCAGAATTAACTAGGTATCCTTTGCTAAAAGAAGAGTTAATTAAATTGCAGGCAGATGCTGCCGCAGAATTTATAGATAAGGGATAACTTCATGCGCATTATTGCTGGTAGCGCAAAAGGTAGAAATATCCCTTCAGTTGCATCCGCTACTCGTCCCACATCTGATCGCGCCCGCGAAGCTTTATTTTCAACCCTGACTTCTGAATTCGGTGGGCTGGAGGGATTGAATGTGCTTGATCTTTATGCCGGTACTGGGGCAATTGCGCTCGAATCACTTTCTAGGGGTGCTGCGATAGTTCACGCAGTCGAGAAAGATGAGCAAGCCCAAAAAAGCATTGCGGCAAATTATGAGGGAATTAAATCGGCACAATGCCCAGGAGTTTTTCACTTATACGGGATGAGCGTTCATAGATTTCTGCAAGATCCGCCATTTGCTAAATACCACTTCGTTTATATCGATCCGCCATACGAAGCAGAAGATTTAGATGTCATAGAAACTTTGATTCAGCTACACGATGGTGGCTTCTTAGATCAGCAAGCGCTGATTGCAATTGAGAGAAATTCACGGGTTAAGGAAATTTCCTGGCCGCATGGTTATATTGCAGTTCGAGAAAAGAATTACGGCCAAGCGACCATTTTCTACGGCGCTCCAGCCGAAATTGAGCCTGAGAATGGATAAGGTTTCGATTCGTTGCTAGCGTTTGGTCTATGAAGCGCGCTGTTTGCCCGGGATCTTTTGATCCGATCACTTTTGGGCACATGGATATCATCGAGCGCGCCAGCGGGCAATTTGATGAAGTAATTGTGGCGGTACTGGCTAACCGCACTAAAGCATCACTTTTCACTGTAGAAGAACGTATGGAAATGATTCGTCAAACAACTGCTCACTTTAAGAACGTTAAAGTGGATTCTTGGCACGGCTTGCTAGTTGATTACTGCAAAACCAATTCTGTTCAAGCGATCGTAAAGGGACTCCGTGCGGTCACCGATTTTGATTACGAATTGCAAATGGCGCAGGTAAATTTGCAAGGTTCCGGTGTTGAAACTATGTTTATGGCTACAGCACCCGCACATTCATTTCTATCATCATCAATTGTTAAGGAGCTCGCACATTTCGGTGGCGATGTTTCATCTATGGTTCCAGGCATCGTAAATGATGCGCTCAAAGCCCGAGTAGCAGGGAAGTAAAATGGATTCAATCGAAAAGTTAAATACCGCCATCACTCTCGTTGAAGAAGCACGTGGCGTTCCACTTTCTGCATCCTGCGTCGTTCACCGTAGCGAAATGTTAGAAATTTTAGATGGTGCCCGCGAAGCACTTCCTCAGGATCTGTTCCGCGCCGAAGAGATTTTAACTAAGCGTGATTCTTTAATGGAAGAAGGACGTTCTAGTTCTGAGCAGCTGATTGCCTCTGCGCGCGAAGAAGTTGCCCGCATGATTGAGCAAACTGCAATCGTGCAAGCCGCGCGGGATGAGGCACAGCGAATTCTTGATGATGCGCGTGCACAAGCCGCCGATGAGCGCGCAGAAGTAGAGAGTTATATCGATGGCCGACTTGCCACTTTGGAAGTTATCCTCAATAAGACTATGGACGCGGTCGCACGCGGTCGTGATCGGTTAGATGGCGGAAACGATAAAGATGTACTCTCGCAACTAGCCGACGACAAGTAATTCCAGTAAAGCCACATAAAGATTTAGAAAATGAACCGCGCATCTCAGGTATTTCAATTTAATACCCATGAGCTCCCTCGCCGCGCTGGGGAGATGAAGGAATATCAGCTAGACCTCGAAATTTTGGAAGCGGTAGGCGTTCCGTTAGTGGCTGTTCCAGCTGGGGATGTTATTGAAGTAGATATGCGACTGGAATCTGTTGCAGAAGGAATCTTGTTAAGCGCTGATATATATGCGATAGCCAAAGGTGAATGTATTCGCTGTCTAGACCCTGTCGAAATTACCGTTGAGCGCAAGATTCAAGAGCTATATCGCTATGAACCTACTAACGATAAAGGCGGAAAGCGAAAGAAGCACTCATCGCGGACGGATACTTCCGATGAAATTGATCTAGATGCAGTTGATGAACTCTGGCTCGATGGCAATGAAATGAACCTAGAAATTCCGATTCGTGATGCAATTGTTCTAGATCTGCCGGTAAACCCACTTTGTTCGGAAGAGTGTCTCGGGCTATGTCCAGATTGCGGTGAGAAGTGGGAGAAGTTGCCAGAAGGCCATGCCCACGAGGTAATTGACGCTCGCTGGGCTGGGCTGGCAGGCTTGGATTTTAAGAATTCGGATGAATAAGGGATACTTCTCCCAGTTAGCCTTGAGCACACTTTGCCCGAGGTAAGTTGAGATTAAGGACGATTACCGTGCCAGTACCAAAGCGAAAGATGTCTCGTTCGAAGACACGCTCACGCCGCGCCATGTGGAAGACAACTGCAGCATCACTTGCAGCATGTCCACAGTGCCAACAACCAAAGTTGACTCATACAGCTTGCCCAACATGCGGAACATATAACCGCCGTCAGGTACTAGAGGTCTGATCTGTACTCACCTTTAACTTCGCGACTCGGGATTTCTATTTCGCCCGAATTGCTCGAGTTAGCTTTTACCCATCGCTCTTTTGCTTATGAAACTGGCTTGCAAGAAACCAACGAACGCCTGGAATTTTTAGGTGATTCGGTATTGGGTTTAATTGTTACGGAAGAACTTTACCTACGTTATCCAGATTTAGATGAATCTCGTCTATCTCCGCTTCGTTCTGGCATTGTGAATATGCGTGCGCTCGCCGATATTGCGCGCACCTTAGATCTTGGTAAATACATACGTCTTGGCAAAGGCGAAGAAGTAACCGGCGGGCGTGATAAAAATTCACTCCTTGCAGATGCCCTAGAAGCGCTAATTGGCGCAATCTATTTGGAACTCGGATTTGCAAGCACTACAGAAGTAGTTCGCTCTTTAATTAATGAGACCTTAGAAAACGCAATGGCAAAGGGCGCAGGGCTGGATGGAAAGACTGCGCTGCAAGAATTAGTTTCATCCCTTGGTAAGGGAACTTTGGAATATCAAGTTACTGAAACTGGACCAGATCACGATAAGAGTTTTACAGCGATAGCAATGGTTTCTGGTGAGGCGATCGCAGAAGGAATTGGCAAGAGCAAACGCGAAGCCGAACAATCAGCCGCTCGTTCGGCATTTGAAATTCTCGCAACCCTCAAGTAGTACTTCACTCGCGTCACGTATATGAAGACGCCACCTAAACGGTAGGTTTACGCCGTGTATTTAAAGAGCATTACGCTGAAGGGCTTTAAGTCCTTTGCCTCGGCGACCACGCTCCGCCTAGAGCCAGGTATCACCTGTGTGGTCGGCCCTAACGGTTCGGGTAAATCAAATGTTGTGGACGCGCTCACTTGGGTTATGGGCGAGCAAGGCGCAAAGTCATTACGCGGTGGAAAGATGGAAGATGTCATCTTTGCCGGAACCAGTGGAAGAGCACCGCTCGGTCGCGCTGAAGTTTCACTAACAATTGATAACACTGATGGTGCGCTACCCATTGATTACACAGAAGTAACTATTTCTCGCATTCTTTTCCGTAACGGTCAGAGTGAGTACCAAATAAATGGTGAAGCATCACGCTTGTTAGATATTCAAGAGTTGCTGAGTGATTCCGGCATCGGTCGCGAAATGCACGTAATCGTTGGCCAAGGTCAGATAGATGCAATTTTGATGGCCACGCCTGAGGAACGCCGTGGATTTATTGAAGAAGCAGCTGGTGTTTTAAAGCATCGCAAGCGTAAAGAAAAAGCGTTGCGCAAGCTAGATTCAATGCAAGCTAATTTAGCGCGCGTACAAGATTTGACTGTTGAATTGCGCCGCCAACTTCGCCCATTGGGAAAACAAGCCGAAGTTGCAAAGAAAGCTGCGACGATCCAAGCGGATTTGCGTGATGCAAAGTTACGTTTGCTGGCCGATGATTACATCTCACTCTCCAAGACTCTTGATGCTGAAGTTGCAGATGAAACCGCTTTACGCGAACGTCGCTCACTTGTCGAAGCAGAAAATGAGAAAGTACGCTTGCGTGAAGAGGCGCTAGATGCCCAAGCAGCGTTTGAAAGTCCGTTGCTAATTGCGGCTCAAGAAAATTTCTACTCTCTTAGCGCACTGCGTGAAAAATTCCGCGGAACTCAATCTCTTGCGCAAGAACGCTCACGTTTCTTGGCTGAAGAAGCGGAAGAAGCGCGTAACGCAGGCCGTGATCCAGAAGCACTTGACCAAGAAGCAGCAGCGTTACGCCTTGAGGAAGCGCAACTGCGCGTAGGTATAGAAAGTTCTAGAAATTCATTAGCCAAGACCACTCAAGATTTGGCTAACGCGGAGGCTTTGTTAAAAGCCGAGGAAGATAAGATCGCCGCCGCGATGCGCGCTATCGCAGATCAGCGCGAAGGAACCGCCCGCCAAGAAGGCCATATCAAATCTCTAGCGGCGCGGTTAGATGCAATCGCCGAAGAGATCGCGCGTTTGGTTAAAGCTCGTGATGAAGCACAATCTCGCGCGGAAAGTGCGCAACGGGAATATTCAACTTACGAGATGGATATTGCAGGAGCCGATGCCGGTGAGCTCGGTTTAGATTCTCAATTTGAAGTTGCAAAAAATGGGCTAGATAAAGCAAAAGTTGATTTAGCAACGTTGGTTGATGCAGAACGCGCAGCCGATCGTGAACGAAATGCTACTGAATCAAAGCTGGAGGCGATGCAATTAACTTCGCAATCTCGCGATGGGGGAGCAGCCCTGATGCGTGATTCTCGTGGCCTATCGCTGCTTGGCAGCGTGGCTTCGCTCATTAATATCGATAACGGTTGGGAAGCGGCTACCGCTGCAGCGCTGGGAACACTATCCGATGCTGTGGTTGTTAGGGATTTGAATTCAGCAGTAAGCGCACTCACAACTTTGCGCAGTGAAAATTTAGGAAAAGCCGATGTCTTAGTCTACGAACCTGGTTCGCACACAGCTCCGGCAATTCCATTTGGACTTACACCACTAGCAAATTATGTGAGATCTTCAGAAATCGGAGAATTGCTCTCCTCACTTCTTGGCTCAATTGTCGTAGTAGAAAGCGCCCGAGATGCTGAATCAATCTTGCGTTCAAATCCAGGCCTAACTGTCGTAACACGCGACGGCGATGTTATTACTGCAAAACGCGCACGAGGTGGATCTGCATCATCTACATCTTTGATTGAGATAAATGCACTAATACAGGATTTAACAAAGAAGCTAGAAGCACTAACCCACAACTGTGATCGCCTGAAATTTGAAATAGTTACCGCACAGAGTGAAGTAGACTCCAAGCAAAGCGCCTTTGACATTGCACTTTCAAAGTTAAATGAGTCAGATGCACTAATTGCTGCGCTAACTGAACAACTTGCGGTCTCCGGACAGAATATGAAGTCTGCCAGCGCCGAAGTAGAGCGACTCGATTCGGCTATCGCTGAAGCCAGCGCCGCAAAAGGTCGCGACGAGAATGAACTCTCCATTGCATCTGCACAATTACAGCAACGTGGCGAAACTGCAGAGCCGGATCACAGCGCTGCCGAAACCCTTCGCAACCAAGTCTCCCTTGCAAGAACAGCAGAAGTCGAAGCGCGACTGGCAGTACGCACTAGCGAAGAGCGAGTTGACTCTCTTTCAGCGCGCGCAAAAGCGTTAGAAGATTCTGCCAGCGCCGAGCGCGAAGCATCTGCCCGAGCTGTATCGCGACGTGGGGCACGCGCACGCGGTGCGCTTATTTCATCTGCGATCGCTGAAGCAGCCTATGAAGCGCTAATCCATATTGAACGCTCAATCGCAAAAGCAGCAACCGAGCGTGCCAGATTAGAAGCATCGCGCTCTGATCGTGAAGGTGAAACACTTACTGTGCGCGCACGCAGTCGTGAACTCGCAACGCAGCTAGAACAACTTACTTCCTCCGTTCATAAAGATGAAATCGCCAGAGCAGAACAACGCATGCGCATCGAAGCGCTCGAAACAAAGTGCGTGGAAGAGCTAGGCGTTGATACGACAACGTTGGTTAATGAATATGGTCCGCACAATGACGTTCCGACATTTATTGAGACCGATGACGGTGAGATAGTTGCTACCGAATTGATTCCTTATCGCCGCGACCAACAAGAGAAGCGTCTGGCAGCAACTGAACGCTCCCTGACTCTCCTTGGAAAGATTAATCCGTTGGCGCTAGAGGAGTACAACGCGTTGGAAGAGCGTTTGAAGTTCCTCGCTGAACAATTGGAAGATTTAAAGCGCACCAAGAAAGATCTACTAGATATCATCAAAGAAGTTGAAGATCGCGTGCAGAGCATCTTTATTGAAGCATTTGAAGAAACGGCAAAACACTTTGAAAATATCTTTGCCCGCCTCTTCCCAGGTGGTGACGGTCGCCTGATCCTTACCAACCCAGATGATCTTCTAAATACTGGTGTAGATGTGGAGGCCCGTCCTCCCGGAACCAGAATCAAGCGACTATCGCTACTTTCTGGTGGACAGAAATCACTGACCGCCGTTGCGATGCTGGTTGCGATATTTAAAGCGCGCCCAAGTCCTTTCTACGTCCTCGATGAAGTTGAAGCGGCACTGGATGATGTAAACCTGGGTCGCTTGCTGGTCATTCTCGAAGAGCTTCGCGAAAGTTCTCAGTTGATCATCATTACCCACCAGAAACGCACTATGGAGATTGCCGATTCGCTCTATGGCGTAACCATGCGCGGTGATGGCGTTACGGAAGTTATTTCACAGCGCTTGCGCGATTCTGAATCTGCTTAGCTATTTGGGTTCGAATGGGAATTTTTAGCAAATTTGTCGCCAAATTAAAGGGTGAATCAACTGCCGACCCGCTCGATTGGAAAGTACTTGAAGAAGAGCTTCTTGCAGCCGATTTAGGTCCAAAGTTAACTGCTGAAATTTTAAAGAGTGCGCAGGGCTTAAAAGGTGCTGATGCGCTTTCTTCGCTGACTCAAATTCTCAATTCTCATCTATCGATTAAACCACGCGCATTATCTGATGCGAATTCAATCGGTGTAATCCTTGTCGTTGGAGTCAACGGAACAGGAAAGACTACTTCGGTCGCCAAGCTAGCAAATTTACTTCACTCATCAGGCAACTCAGTGATGCTGGCAGCCGCAGATACTTTTCGCGCTGCAGCGGTAGATCAATTACAAACTTGGGGTCAACGTATTGGTGTTCCGGTCATCTCCGGTAAAGATGAGGCAGAGCCTGCCGCAGTGGCCTTCGATGCGGCAGTTGCAGCGAATGAATCACAAGTTAACTATCTAATTATTGATACTGCAGGTCGATTACATAACAAGAGCGATTTGATGGCAGAACTAGGAAAGATTAGAAGAGTAGTTGAAAAGACTCTGCCAGTTTGCGAAGTTCTTTTAGTTATTGATGCGACAACTGGTCAGAACGGAATTGCGCAAGCAAAGATCTTCACTGAAGCGGTGGATGTAACTGGATTAATTCTTACTAAATTAGATGGCAGCGCCCGTGGTGGGGTTGCCCTAGCGATCGAGAGCGCGCTAGATATACCAATTAAGTTTGTTGGGACAGGTGAAGGCGAGAATGATTTCGCGCCATTTGACCCAGAAAGCTATCTCACAGGCTTAGTAAGGGATTGATTTCAGAATCCCTGTAACAAAGATGTAACAAGACTCGCGCTTTTGTGACTCTGCCTTAACCTAGAAAACGAGCCTCTGTAACCCGTGCAGGACATCTTTACCCCATCTCAAAGGCGAGAGATCTCTCGATAAAAATGAAGGTGGTTATTCATGGAAGAAGTTGTACTTAATACAGGTGACACCGCATGGATGCTGATAAGCACCGGCTTGGTAACACTTATGATCCCGGGGCTAGCGCTCTTCTACGGTGGAATGGTTAGAGTCAAGAGTCTTCTCAATATGATGATGATGTCTTTTGGTGCGCTCGCTCTAGTTTTTGTTATTTGGATCGCAGTGGGATTCTCTCTTGTATTTGGTAATTCAGTGGGAGATCGCGGAATTATCGGTAATGCAACCCAGTTCCTATTTCTCGAGGGGCTAGATAATTCAACCGCTCTGATTGGAACAATTCCAGCAGCAGTCTTTATTGCATTTCAAGGTTTGTTTGCTGCAATTACAGTTGCCCTTATTTCAGGTTCGATCGCTGACCGAGCAAAATTTGGTGCGTGGATGATTTTTGCAGGTGCTTGGGCCACGCTTGTTTATTTCCCAGTCGCACATTGGGTATTTGCCTTTGACGATTTTGTTGCAAAGACGGGCGGTTGGATAGCAAATGATCTTGGAGCAATCGACTTTGCTGGAGGAACCGCAGTGCACATAAATGCGGGCGCTGCAGGTTTGGCGCTTGCTTTGATTCTTGGTAAGCGAGTTGGTTTTGGCAGAGTTCCGATGCGTCCTCATAGCCTTCCACTAGTGATGCTAGGAGCAGCGTTGCTGTGGGTTGGATGGTTTGGATTCAATGCCGGCTCAGCTGTCGCTTCAAATGGAACTGCTGGACTCGCCCTTCTCAACACCATTGCGGCAACAACTGCCGCGGTACTGGCTTGGTTACTTGTTGAGAAGATTCGTGATGGACATGCAACAAGCCTTGGCGCAGCATCTGGTGTTGTAGCTGGACTTGTTGCCATCACTCCAGCGTGCGCTGCAGTTAATGCGAGCGGCGCTCTGGTTATCGGTGCAATTGCGGGCATGCTTTGTGCGCTCTCAGTTGGTCTCAAATTCAAGTTTGGATATGACGACTCACTCGATGTAGTTGCCGTTCACCTCGTAGGTGGAATCGTTGGAACAGTTCTGATTGGTTTTGTTGGGGAAGAAGTTGGTCTCTTCTACGGTGGTGGTACAGATCAGCTCGTCAGTCAGATCATTGGCGCAGCTGCAGTTCTCGCGTACTCTTTCGTGGCGACACTCATTATTGGAAAAACTATTGATCTAATCTTTGGGTTCCGAATCACACATGATGAAGAACTTGAGGGAATAGATATTGCCGTTCATGCTGAACGTGCATATGAGATTTTTGACAACAACCAAGGAAGTGCTTTCAGTTCATCTAAGGGAGGACAATTGTGAAACTAATAACTGCAATAATTAAGCCGTTCAAGTTAGATGAAGTTAAGGATGCACTTCAAGCAGCCGGAATTACCGGAATGACTGTTTCTGAAGCTAGTGGATTTGGGCGTCAGATGGGACACACTGAGGTCTATAGAGGTACGGAGTATGAAGTTAACCTTCTTCCCAAAATTCGCCTCGAAATACTCGTTGATGAACCAAATGTTGAAAGCGCTCTCGCTCTAATCGTGAAAGCTGCCAACACAGGATCTATCGGGGATGGAAAAGTGTGGACGACCCCAGTTGATCAGGTCGTACGTGTTAGAACTGGCGAGCGAGGAGCAGCGGCAATTTAGTGATGCGGCACTCTACTTGAGAAGGGCAAAGCCATGCTCCTCAAGTAGAGTGCGCTCATTATGTTTGATTCACTATCTACCAAATTAAACGGAGCGCTTTCATCACTTCGCTCTCGTGGCAAGTTAAGTACTTCAGATATTGAAAAAACTTGTGCCGATATTAAAGCAGCGCTCCTCGAGTCAGATGTCGCACTTTCCGTAGCTGATTCATTTATCGAGTTAGTTCGTGAAAAGTCACTTGCCGCCCTACCAACTCTCCAATCTGGCACCAATCAAGCGCAAGCAATTTTTGAAATCGTTAATGCAGAATTAATCGAAATTCTTGGGGGATCAGCCCGACGTATCCGCTTCACCAAGAACCCACCCACTGTAATTATGTTGGCTGGCTTGCAAGGCGCAGGTAAGACAACTCTTGCCGGGAAATTAGCAAAGTTTTATTTGGATCAAGGCAATACTCCGCTATTAGTTGCATCTGATTTACAACGCCCCAACGCTGTTACGCAATTACAAGTAGTAGGCGAGAGCGTCGGTGTACCAGTTTTTGCGCCAGAGCCAGGAAACGGAGTTGGCGATCCAGTCAAAGTTGCAGAAGCAGCGCTGACCTTTGCTAAATCAAAACTTTATAACATGGTTATCGTCGACACCGCGGGAAGACTTGGTGTTGATCAAGAGTTGATGCAGCAAGCAATAAACATTCGCAATGCGGTAAATCCAGATGAAATTTTGTTTGTAGTTGATGCAATGATTGGTCAAGATGCAGTTCGCACAGCTAAAGCGTTCCAAGATGGCGTTGGATTCGATGGTGTCGTTTTAACAAAGCTAGACGGAGATGCGCGAGGTGGAGCTGCGCTTTCAATCGCAAAGTTAACTGGACAACCGATTATGTTCTCTTCAAATGGTGAGAAGTTAACTGATTTTGATATTTTCTATCCAGAACGTATGGCTTCGCGCATTCTTGGAATGGGAGATGTGGCAACGCTTGCCGAACAAGCTAAGAAAGCGCTCGACAGCGAATCTTCGGCGAAGATGGAAGAAAAATTCGCACGTGGAGATGATTTCACTCTTGAAGATTTCTTGGAACAGTTAGAAGCGATGTCCAAGATGGGATCTATGTCTAAGTTGTTAGGAATGTTGCCAGGTGCCGGTGCGATGAAGAAACAGATCGAAAACTTTGATGAATCCGAGATTGTGCGCACTAAATCGATCGTTCAATCAATGACCCCGCTTGAGCGACAAGATCCCAAAGTTTTAAATGGTTCAAGGCGCGCGCGTATTGCTCTTGGTGCGGGACGTAAAGTTCAAGATGTAAATTCATTAGTTGATAAGTTCTCAGCAGCGCAGAAGATGATGCGGCAGATGCGAAAAGGTGGTGGAATGCCACCTGCAATGGCGCAAAGTATGGGTGTGCCTGCCGGAATGGGAGCGGGGCCCATCTCTTCGAAAAAAGTGCAGGCTCCGGTTAAGAAGAAGTCCAAATCAGGCAACCCAGCTAAACGGGCCGCCGAAGAACGCGGATAAGCGCTCAATTTCGCATCTGCACGCCTTAATGGCAAGATTAGCCTCCTGTTGCGGGGCCCTCTACCCCCACAACATCCATATCCAAAGTTGGATCTAGTAAGTGCGCACCCCGCTGCACGAACTTTAGATGCGACACACTTTTTAGGAGCACAAGTTCTTTGTCTACAAAAATTCGCTTAATGCGCATGGGAAAAATCCGCACACCATTTTTCCGCATCGTCGTAACAGATTCTCGTAAAGCCCGTAACGGACTATCAATTGAAGAAATTGGTCGTTACGTTCCAGGACAAGAGCCATCAATCATGGAAGTTAACTCTGCGCGCGCTCAGTACTGGCTTGGCGTTGGAGCACAACCAACTGCCGCTGTAGAGGCGATCTTTAAGGTCACTGGCGATTGGCAGAAGTTCAAGGGTCTTCCTGGAACTGAAGGAACACTTAAATTTGCAACACCAAAACCGGCTAAGAGCATCGCTTACGAAGCCGCTGTTAAGCAGGCAATGGATGAGCCAAAAGAAGGCGCAACAACTTTGAAGAAGAAGGCGCAAGAGAAGTTAGCTGCAAAAGCTAACCCAGCTCCTGTTGTTGAAGCCTCCGAACCAACTGCGACCGAAGTTGTGGCAGAGGTTCCAGCTGAAGTTGCGACTGCAGAAGTAGCGGTTGAAGCTGTAGTTGAAGCCTCAGAAGAAGCTGTTGTAGAAGAAGTTGCTGCACCAGAAGCGGCTGCCGAATAACAATGATGGACGAAGCTCTCGAGCACCTCGTTAAAGGAATCGTTGATAATCCTGAAGATGTCATCGTTAAGGAAAAGACTCACCGTCGCGGCACAACTCTTGAAGTTCGTGTCAATCCTGAAGATATCGGCAAGGTAATTGGCCGTAACGGTCGCACTGCTAAGGCGCTACGCACTGTCGTAAGCGCAATTGCAGGTCGCACAGTTCGTGTTGATCTCATCGATACCGACGAGGCTCGTTAACTCTGTTGTCAGGTATGCGCCTAAATGTAGGTCGCATTGGTCGCGCTCACGGAATTCTTGGTGAAGCGACTATTGAAGTTCGCACCGATTTAGCGGAAGAACGTTTCGCCATCGGCGCACAACTTGAAACAGATAACCATGGTGATTTAACTGTGGTTTCTGCGCGAGTCCATAATGGCATTTTGTTACTTGGGTTTGCTGGATTTACTGATCGCAATGCAATTGAAAAACTACGTGATGTCCTGCTATTTGCTCAAGTTGATATCGACGAACCTGGGTTTGAAGAAGATGATTACCACGTATTACAACTTGTTGGCTGTAAGGCCTACTTAGTTGATGGGGATTTACTCGGTGAAGTTACTGATGTACTCAATCTGCCGGGTCAAGATGTGCTTTCAATTAAAACCGAATCGGGCGAAGTGCTGATTCCTTTTGTAAGCCAGCTCGTGCCGATTGTAGACGTCAAGGCAAAGACAATGACGGTAATCCCACCTGATTTTTACGAGAGTGAGGCTAATCAATGAAAATTGATGCAATAACAATCTTCCCTGAGTACTTCGCTCCGGCACAACTTTCCTTACTTGGAAAAGCACAAGATAAAGGTTTAGTTAATTTGCAAGTTCATGACTTGCGAGCTTTTACCAACGATAACCACAACACAGTAGATGACACTCCATATGGTGGCGGCGCAGGGATGGTAATGCTTCCCGAAATTTGGGGCCAGGCGCTCGATCCGCTCTTGATTTCAGATGTGGATCTAATAATTCTGACACCTGCTGGAAGTCGTTTCACGCAAAAGATGGCGGAAGAATTTTCAAAGAGTAGGCACTTGGTTTTCGCATGTGGACGTTATGAAGGAATTGATGATCGAGTCCGCCAACACTATTTAGGCGCAGATTATGCAAAAGTCGGCGTTCGTGTCCACGAGGTTTCAATTGGTGAGTACGTACTCGGTGGGGGAGAAGTTGCGTCGCTAGTTATGATCGAAGCGATCACTCGCTTGATTCCGGGAGTACTTGGTAATCCTGAATCACTTATAGAAGAGTCACATAATTCTGATGGTTACCTTGAATACCCCACCTTTACAAAGCCCCAAGAATGGCGCGGACTTAGCGTTCCTGAGATTTTATTAAGTGGAAATCACGGCGAAATTGCAAAGTGGCGCGAATTACAGGCAGAAGAACGCGCCAAAAGGACAAATTGACTCGTCAGTAACCACGAATCTCCCGTAGCGTTCACCTATGAGTGATGAAACGGCAGAGATTCAAGCGAGATTAATTCGCGATTTGGAACCCGTCGTTGCAGTCGAACTTGAACGCCATCTAGCAGTACAAAAGAATTGGTATCCCCACGAGTATGTCCCTTGGTCAGAAGGCCGAGATTACGCCGGACCTTTAAATGGAGATGCTTGGGAAGCGAAAGATTCTCGCCTAACTCCGGTTGCTCAAGACTCTTTAATTTTGAATTTGCTTACCGAAGATAATCTGCCGAGCTATCACACTGAGATCGCAATTTCGATGGGCCGCGATGGCGCTTGGGGAAATTGGATTGAAAGATGGACTGCAGAAGAAGCCAGACACTCAATCGTAATTCGTGATTACTTAATGGCCACGCGCGGCGTTGACCCATATGAGCTAGAAGATTTACGTATGGCACATATGTCACTTGGCTACCAGACACCGTATGAAAACGACATGTTGCACACAATCGCATATGTCTCTTTCCAGGAACTAGCAACACGTATTTCACATCGCAATACTGGGAAAATTTCTGATGATCCGATTGCAGAAAACATGATGCAGCGCGTTGCTCTAGATGAGAATCTGCACATGCTCTTCTACCGTAATACCCTTTCTGCAGCGTTAGATATGGAGCCAAACGCGGCAATGCGGGCAATTGCAGATGTGGTTACGAATTTCGATATGCCTGGCGCAAATATGCCCGGCTTTGGTCGTAAAGCTGTGCAGATCGCTCTCGCCGGAATTTATGATTTGCAGCAACATTTAGATGATGTTGTCTCTCCCGTACTGCGCGCATGGAACGTCTTCGAAAGAAATGATCTGTCTGGCGATGGCCTGGTCGCACGTGACGAACTGACGGCCTTTATGGAGAAGTCTGGAAAAGAAGCGGCGATCTTTAACGACAAACGCGAAGTTCACTTTGAGAGACTTGTTGCTCGTGGACAATCCCCAATTCGTATTCAAAATTAGATTTCAACGATAGATTTGCCCCATGTGCAGATTACTTGGTTATGTTTCAAATGAAGAGCGCACCTTCGCAGATGTAATTGGTGAAGGTTTTGAAAACTTTGTAGAACTCTCTAAAGAACATAAACATGGTTGGGGAATTTCAGCTAACTCAGCAACAAACCGAAGTACTGCTTTAGTAAGAGATTTAACTTTGGCGGCAGAGAGTGAAAAATTTGCCGAATCTACTAATAGACTCAAATCCGATGGTGCACTTTTACACTTACGACTGGCTTCAAAGGGACTGGCGGTAGATTTAGCAAATAACCATCCATTTGTGCACGGAGAATTTTCATTTATGCACAACGGAACTATCAAATCAATTAGCGAGATCGAGAAATTTGTAGACCCAAGATACCTTTCGCAATTTACCTCAACCACCGATAGTGAGCGTTATTTTTACACAGTCCTCACTGAGATAGATGAATTAGGGTTGCTTGAGGGCGTTCGTAAAGCGGTGCGAACCATCGTGGCTAAGTGCAAATTTACGAGTATTAATTGCATGCTCCTCACACCGGAGCACATGATTGCCGTATGCGAATTTAATGAGTCCGATGTGACTGAATGGACAGTAGATAGCCACTATGAACTCCGCTACAGCGTTGAGGAAGGCGTGGTTAAAGTGGCATCGACTGGATGGGGCAAAGACCATTGGAGCCGCCTGCAAAATCATTCAATTCTTATCATTAACCGACGTGATTTATCATTTGAGGTTTTACCACTCTAAGCACCGCGTTACTCTTGCCTTTATGACCCGCACTTATACAGTCGAAACTTATGGCTGCCAGATGAACGTTCACGATTCTGAACGCATCGCCGGGCTCCTAGACGAGGCTGGATACCTCCCTGTTGCTCCAGGAGTGCAAGCAGATATCGTGGTTTTTAACACGTGCGCTGTTCGCGAAAATGCTGATAACAAGCTTTATGGAAATTTAAGTTTCTTAGCACCCATCAAGAAAGCCAATCCCAACATGCAAATCGCGGTGGGCGGCTGTTTGGCGCAGAAAGATCAGTCAACAATTTTAAAGAAAGCACCATACGTAGACGTGGTCTTTGGCACTCATAACGTTGGTTCGCTTCCAGTTTTATTGGAGCGCGCCCGTATTGAAGAAGAATCACAAATTGAAATTTTAGAAGCGCTGGAACACTTCCCATCAACGCTGCCCGCCCGCAGGTTTTCGGCATTTACTTCCTGGGTATCAATCTCAGTCGGTTGTAATAACACCTGTACCTTCTGCATCGTTCCGACTTTACGCGGGATAGAGAAAGACCGCCCTGCATCAGATATCTTGAAAGAGATTCGCGCCCTGGTTGATCAAGGGGTAATTGAGATTACGCTACTTGGTCAAAATGTAAACGCCTATGGCGTTGATTTTGGAGATCGCAGCGCTTTTGCGAATTTGTTGCGCGAATGCGGAAAGATTGACGGTCTAGAACGAGTTCGCTTTATGTCACCACATCCTCGCGATTTCACAGACGATGTAATTGAAGTCATGGCAAGTACGAAGAATGTAATGCCTCATTTGCATATGCCGCTGCAATCTGGATCCGATCGCATTCTGCAAGAGATGCGTCGTTCCTACAGAACCAGCCGTTACTTAGGGATTCTAGACCGAGTGCGTCAGGCGATGCCAGAGGCGATGATTACAACCGACATAATTGTTGGATTCCCGGGAGAGACTGAAGAAGATTTCCAAGCAACTATGGATTTGGCAACGCAAGCACAATTTGCGGCGGCCTACACATATAAGTATTCAATTAGACCTGGCACTCCAGCGGGTGTGATGCCCAATCAAGTTGCGACAGAAGTCGTCGGTGAGCGATATACGAGATTGCATGAGCATCAACAAGGGATATCACTGGGCGTTAATCAGCGCTCAATTGGTAGCAAACATCGAGCGCTTGTCTCTGAAGTCGAAGGCCGACGAGATGCTGCACAATCGCGACTTACAGGTAAGACAGAAGATTTCCGCCTCGTCCACTTCGATGCAATAAGCAAGGCTAGACCAGGCGATTTTGTAGACTTGACGATCTCTGATGCATCTGCGCATTACTTAATTGGGAAGGAAGACGCGCACTTCGAAACACGAGGGGGAGATGCATTTGCTGAACGAGAAGCAAAGATTGGTCCACAACCAACCATGCTCGGAATTCCCAAGGTGAAATGAAAACGCTCGTTATCTGTGGCGCTACTGCTACAGGCAAGAGTGATTTAGCGGTTTCCTTAGCGCAGGAAATTGGTGCAGAGATTATCAACGCTGACTCAATGCAGATCTATAAAGGTATGGATATTGGCACTGCCAAACTTCCACCTGCTGAGCGAGGTGGAATCGAACACCACATGTTAGATATTTTGGCGGTCACCCAAGACTCCACAGTTGCGTGGTATCAAGAGTTAGCTCGGAAATCGGTTACTGCAATTCATGGTCGTGGCAAACACGCAATCATTGTTGGGGGAACAGGGCTTTACATTAAGTCAATTTTGGATGATTTAAACTTCCCAGACACAGATGCTGTCGTTCGCCAGAGATTGACAGAGGAGGCAAAAGAGTTTGGAATAGTTCAACTATTTCAACGACTAGAACAATTGGATCCTGCAGCAGCGGCAGCCATAGATCGACAAAATGAGAGGCGAGTAATTCGCGCCTTAGAAGTTATTGAAATAACCGGTAAACCATTTACTGCAAATTTACCGCGCGAAGACAGCTCTCTCTATCCCGATGCCCTTCAGTTCGGTTTAGTGATGGACCGAGCAGAACTTGGCGAACGTGTAGAGGCTCGCGTTGATCGCATGTGGGAAGCAGGTTTTGTGGCCGAGGTAGATCGTTTGATTGACGCGGGAATAACCCAGGCTACTACTGCGCGACGCGCCTTAGGTTATGCGCAGATCATCGCAATGCGAAGCGGAGATATCTCCGAGGATTTAGCTATTGAAGAAACAAAGCGGGCTACACGTCAATATGTCAGACGACAAGAGACCTGGTTCTCTCGCGATACGCGAATTAAGTGGATATCCCCAACACAACCGCGACTGGAAACGGTGCTCGAGAAGATAAACTCGTCTTCATCATGATTGAGACTGTAATCGGCACATATGGGCACGGCACCGAAAATGATTTCGTTCTTCTCTTTGATCCAGCCGATGAAATTTCAATAACCACCGCCCAGACAGCTGCAATCTGTAATCGCGAGACAGGCATAGGCGCCGATGGGCTGATTCGCATCACAAAGCGGGATGAAAAATGGTTTATGGATTACCGAAATGCCGATGGATCTCTAGCAGAAATGTGCGGCAATGGAATTCGGGTTATGGCTCGTTACTTGGTAGAACGTGGACATCAGCCAGAAGGTATTTTTGCGATCAATACCCGAGATGGAATCAAACATTTACGAGTACCCAAGGTTGATGACATATCCGTAAATATGGGCAAAGTCAGCGATGAGAACGGAGAGATCACTGCATCCGTAGAAGGCAAGATCTGGAATGGATACAACATAAATGTAGGAAATCCACACGCAGTTGTATTTGTCGAAAAAATTGAAGATGTTGGATCACTCAAAGATGCACCTGTTGTACGCCCCAAAGATACTTATGCCGAAGGTGTCAACGTAGAGTTTGTTGAAATTATGCCTAATCATGAAGCTAAAATGCGCGTGCATGAACGGGGCATTGGTGAAACCAAATCTTGTGGCACCGGAACATGTGCGGTTGCGTTGGCAGCAACATTACATCTGAAAGAGAATTTACCTGCGCGTTGGGTTATCTATCCTCCGGGTGGGCGGTTGGTTGTAGATATAGATCCACATTCCAACGCAACCTTGACGGGACCGGCGGTCTTGATCTCAGATCATGATTTGACCAAATTTTTGCAGGATGCATGAACGAAGAAAACCCACGCGATAACGATCTTTTTGAAGAACTGCTTCGCGAAAGCGCAAGAGTTGCAGCCGATTTTGATTCAGATGAGAGCGATTACGAAGTTTCATCGCAGCCAGATCTCGCAGATCGCCACGCGCTACGGCGCGTCAAGGGATTTTCCACCGAACTTCAAGACATTTCCGATGCGGAGTACCGCCAGTTACAACTGGAGCGGGTTGTACTAGTTGGAGTTTGGACCGAAGGAAGCGCAGAGATGGCCGAGAATTCACTCGCTGAACTAAAGGCTTTAGCCGAGACCGCAGGATCTGAAGTCTTAGATGCAGTTATTCAGCGTCGCGATAAACCTGATCCCGCAACTTATATTGGTTCTGGAAAAGTTGTTGAATTACGTCAGATTGTCGTGGCAACAGGAGCGGATACCGTAATTTGCGATGGAGAACTCTCTCCGTCGCAGTTGCGGCAACTAGAAGATAAGTTAAAAGTTAAAGTTGTAGATCGCACTGCATTGATTCTCGATATTTTCGCCCAGCACGCCAAAAGCAAAGAGGGAAAGGCGCAAGTTGAATTGGCGCAGATCGCATATCTGCTACCAAGGCTGCGCGGTTGGGGCGACTCACTTTCCCGCCAAGTTGGTGGACGCGCTGCAGGTGGAGCTGGTATCGGTGGACGTGGTCCAGGAGAAACCAAGATTGAAACCGATCGCCGGCGAATTCGCGACAAAATGGCCAAACTTCGGCGCGAGATAGCCGAGATGAAAGTTTCTCGTGATACTAAGCGACAAGAACGCAAGCGATTTAACATTCCTTCCGTTGCCATCGCTGGATACACGAATGCAGGCAAGTCCTCATTGCTAAATAAGTTAACTGATGCCGGGGTGTTAGTTGAAAATGCGCTCTTTGCAACGCTAGATCCTACCGTTCGTAAATCGCAGACCTCTGAGGGTCGCGTTTATACGCTTTCAGATACCGTTGGATTTGTCCGCCATCTACCGCACCAATTGATAGATGCTTTTAAGTCAACGTTGGAAGAAGTATCTGGAGCCGATCTCATAGTGCACGTCGTGGATGGATCACATCCCGATCCTTTTGAGCAGATTCGTGCAGTACGCGAGGTAATCACTGAAATTGGTGGTGGTGAAATCCCAGAAATCATTGCGATAAACAAGGTAGATGCAGCAGATCCAGATGTAGTTATGGAGATATTGCGAAAAGAGAAGAATAGTTTTGCATTCTCTGCGCGAACCGGTTTCGGTATCGATGGTTTAGTTCGCGCAATCGAAAAATCGCTTCCACACCCAAATGTTGAGATAAACGCGCTAATCCCTTACGACCGCGGAGATCTAGTAAGTGCCGTACACGAACGTGGTGAAATTCTCAGCGAAGAATACGTTGAGACAGGCACACAGATGCGCGCACTAGTGGATGGCGGACTCGCAAAAGCGATTGAGGATGCACTGCTTTAATCATCGCTAGCCCTAATGTGCTTAAAAAATCGGGAATATATGCGACACGCCGTTGGTTGTAAGGGGTAATAACGGATAAGTGCGCGAGTATGCGCCTCGTATACGATGATTCTCGTTTGAGAAATTGACTAAGTTGATGGAAGGCAGGTGAGAGCAGTGGCAACAGATTACGACACCCCCCGAAAGACGGATGAGGAACTCCATGAGGAGTCGCTAGAAGAACTCAAAGCTAAGCGAGTCGATGCTCAATCCGGTCAAATAGATGTTGATGAGGCGGAAGCGGCAGAGACACTAGAACTTCCTGGTGCAGATTTATCAGGAGAAGAGCTCGCCGTTCGCGTAGTTCCAAAGCAGGTAGATGAATTTACTTGCTCACGTTGCTTCTTAGTGCATCACATAACACAACTCGCCAAAGGCGAGGGAGCTAAAGCAGTCTGTAAAGAGTGTAGTTAGAAATTTCAAAGTTTATTAAGCAGCGCGGCGATCTCTTCGCCGCGTTTGCTCGTTATTAGCCAATACGGGGTTGGATCTCTCGAATCGGCAACTTCGATTCTTATCCCCGTAGGAGACCAGAATTTAATTGCAAGATAGGCGGCTGGATCAGCATCACGAGTGCGTAACAATCGCATCGCGCTCGAATCTAGAATTGTAACTTTACCTAGATATTTGACTTCGATGTGAGCGCGATCGATACGCAGCTCTTGACCATCAAATGTAATTGTTGAACGCATTGCAAATGCAATGTAGATAATTGCGATCGTCGCGGCCACAAACGCAGTCAATGCGACAGAATTATCAAATGCTGCCCAAAGCGCGATTACAAGTGATAACAATAGAAAATAAATGAAGGCAAGCACCCAGATAGGCGGGCGGAGGACTTCTCTAAATTCCACCATTGGAGTCTAGATGAAGTAAAGTGCGCATATGAGTCGCATTGCAAGTACGACCCCTCCAGAAGGAGCTGCAATTCCTGAGCGCCATCCTAAAGCGCCAGAAATTGGGACAATAATTCCCTCACACTTTGGACATTGCTTTGGTTGCGGAGAATTGCATCCAACGGGACTTCATCTAGTTGCTAAAGCTGGAGCCGATGCAGATTTAACTGCAGAATTTACCGTCACAGAAAATCATCAAGGCGCACCAGGTTTGGCTCACGGCGGACTTCTCTCACTTGCCTTCGATGAAGCGCTCGGTAAGTTGATGTGGTTAATTCGCTCACCAGCAGTTACTGCAAGGCTAGAAACTGATTTTCTAAAACCGGTTCCTATGGGAACGACGCTGCACATAACTGCGCGAATTACTGGAAAAGTTAATCGAAAGGTATACACCGCTGCAGAAGGTCGCCTTGGTGGACCAGATGGTGAAATTGCAGTTAAGGCGGCAGCGCTCTTCGTAATTGTTCCAATGTCACATTTCTTAGAGAATGCGCCTAAAGAATATTTAGAACATATCGCTAAGACACCTGAAATACTGGCCTTTGTTGATCCGGAATTTGAGATAAATCCATAATGGGCGTAAAAGTTTTAGTTACACGTTTAGATAAAGATCTGCCGCTTCCAAACTATGCCAAGGGTGGAGATGCTGGCGCTGATCTAGTCTCGCGCGTGGATGTCACGCTGGCCCCGGGGGAGCGAAAGTTAGTTCCAACTGGTATTTCTATCGCACTGCCCGATGGATATGTCGCTCTGGTGCATCCAAGGTCTGGGTTAGCAATTAAGCATGGCGTCACCATGGTTAATTCGCCAGGAACAGTTGATGCTGGTTATCGTGGAGAATTGCAAATAATCTTGATCAACCATGATCCTAGCGAGAGCGTTACATTTAAGCGTGGCGATCGAATTGCGCAATTAGTAATTCAACAAGTAGAACGAGCAGAGTTCATTGAAGTTGAATTGTTACCAGGTTCAGGACGAGGTACTAGCGGATTCGGATCTACGGGGCGCTGATGAGTAACTTGCCAATTGATTCAAACGATTCAGATAAAGCGAAAGTGCTGGCTGCTTTTGGTGGGAAGAAGGGTTTAATAGATTCAGGTATTCCATCTATTATTTTTCTCGTTGTATTTAACGTGGCAGATGATCTGCGCAGAGCTCTTATTGCATCGCTAATTGTTTCTGCTTCTTTAACAATTATTCGGTTGGCAAAGCGCGACACAATTCAGCACGCAATATCAGGGTTGATAGGTTCGCTAATCTGCGCTTGGTTTGCTAACCGCACTGGAAATGCGAGTGATCTCTATATTCCAAAGCTGCTGACAAATTTGGGTTACGGCAGCGTTTACCTAATGGCTAACTTAGCTGGATGGCCAATACTCGGGCTCTTGCTTGGACCGATCCTTGGCGAGAATTTATCTTGGCGAAAAGATCCAGCGCGCGCTCGAGCATATAAGCGAGCAAGTTGGCTCTGGGTCGCCATGTTCTTCTTACGAATCGCGGTTCAGTACCCGATTTATCGCAGTGGCAACGTCAACTTACTCGGAACGATGAATCTGGCGATGGGTTATCCATTGTTTCTGGCTACGGCATATGGATCTTGGATGATTTTAAAGAGCGTACCTATAACAAAGATAAAGGATAGTTAATTAGCAATAAAGCAAGATTTGATTAAACCTTCAGCAGTGGCAGATGCAACGAAGAGTAATTCATCTCCCGCGCTAAACACATCAGTTGGAGTTGGTGTAATCACGCGACCATCACGAACGATTGCTGCCAGTGATGCGTCGTCAGGAAGCTCGATCTCTTCTACTGTTTTACCGATACAACTTGAAGAATCCGGCAGAGTTAGTTCGACGAGATTGGCTTGGCCTTTTCGGAATGAGAACAGACGAACTACATCGCCGACGCTAACTGCCTCTTCTACTAAGGCAGAGATAATTCTTGGAGTTGATACCGCAACGTCGACGCCCCACGATGAATCAAAGAGCCATTCATTCTTAGGATGATTGATTCGAGCAACGACGCGCGGTACTCCATACTCCGTTTTGGCGAGTAAGGAAGTTACTAAGTTGACTTTGTCATCACCGGTAGCGGCAACCAAGACTTGGCAGTTACTAAGAACTGCTTTATCCAAGGCTGTTATCTCGCAAGCATCAGCCATTAACCATTCAGCATCTGGCACAGACTCCATCTTGAGCGCTTTTGGATCACGATCAATTAATAGAACTTGATGGCCGTTATCTAGAAGTTCGCGCGCGATTGCTCGACCTACATTTCCGGCTCCGGCGATGGCGATTCTCATGAATGATCCTCTGGAGAACGAGAGATTATCTGCTCCACCTTACTTATCTCTGAATCGCGCACCGTAACGTGCAGTAAGTCGCCTTCTTGCAGAACTGAATGTCCATCTGGAATAAGACCTTCACCTAATCGGGTAATAAATGCCACACGAGCACCAGTAGCCGCTTCGATTTCAGTAATTGCCATTCCAAACCAATCTTTATGTGGATGCATCTCGCAAAGTTGAACTGCACCGCTGGCATCACGCCATTCAGAGCGCGAACCTTCTGGAACTAAGCGACGCAAAATCTGATCAGTGGCCCAAATAACTGTTGCAACGGTGGGAATTCCTAAACGTTGATAAATTTCAGCACGCCCTGGATCATAAATACGAGCGACAACATTGGCCACACCGTAAGTTTCACGAGCCACACGTGCTGCCAAAATGTTTGAGTTGTCGCCATTGCTTACTGCAGCGAATGCATCCGCAGTTTCAATTCCGGCTTCAAGCAGGGTATCTCGATCAAATCCAACACCTGAGACGGTACGACCTTTGAAGTCTGGACCTAAACGGCGGAAAGCTTCTCGGGATTGATCAATAATTGCCACAGAATGTCCAGCAGCTTCGAGTTCGGTGGCTAAAGAAGAACCAACTCGACCGCATCCCATAATTACGACGTGCACAAGGTTTAACTTACACCCTTATTCTTATCTTTATGACATCCAATGGGGCTAACCAGCAGGATTCCACAGAACGCGTAGCGTTGACGGTGGGAGATCGCTTTATCACGACCATTGAGAAAGTCGCTCACGGTGGTCACTTCATCGCACGGCACCTTGGCGCAGTCATTTTTGTCAGGCATGCAATTCCTGGCGAAGAAGTTGAAATTGAAATAACCGGTACAGGAAATTCATTTAATCGTGCTGATGTTGTAAAAATTATTGCTCCATCTTCGGATCGGGTAAGTGCGCCGTGTCAATTTGCTCATCGAGCTGGTTGTGGGGGATGCGATTTCCAGCATATTTCACTTGAACGACAACGCCAATTAAAATCCGAGGTCGTAGCAGAGCAATTTGCTCGCATTGCTAAACGCGATATGCAAGTAGTTGTGGAAGAAGTTGGTGCGCCACTCGGATACCGAACTCGCTTCAACGCCGTTACAACTCGTAACGGAGATCTTGGCTTTAAGCAGGCTAGAAGCAATAAAGTTGTTCCAGTAAGTGACTGTCGGATCTTGCAACCTGAAATTAAATACCAAGAGTTGAGCTCACGTAAATGGAAGGGTGAATTACGTGTCGAAGTTTCGCTTTCTTCAGCTAGCGAGCGAACTATCGCAACTGGTTATACCCGTGACGAAACTCCTGTTCGCACCAGCGAGGGACCAGATATAGGTCAATACTCAATAAATGGATTTAAGTTAGAAGTTTCCCAACGCTCTTTCTGGCAAAGCCATAAATTAGCTCCAAAGGTACTGACCCAAGTTGTTAGTGATTTTGCCGAACCGAAGAATGGAGATCGAGTACTAGATCTCTATGGAGGAGTTGGGCTATTTACTTCACAGCTTATCGAAGCAGTTGGGGGTTCGGGACAGATTGATTTAGTCGAAGGAAGTAAGAGCGCTACCGCTGATGCCATGCGTAATTTTGCGGAAATAAAAAATGTAAAAGTACATACCGGTGATGTAGCAAAGTTATTGCCACGATTTAGTCAGAGCGATTTAATTATCTTGGATCCTCCACGTGAGGGCGCAGGTAAAGATGTGGTGCTGGGGATGGCCGCACTCAGTCCACGTGCAATTATTTATGTTGCTTGTGATCCAGCGGCGCTTGCTCGTGACACCACATATTTAAGCGAAGCTGGATATGAAATCACTAAAATTCGCGCTTTCGACCTTTTCCCCATGACACACCACATCGAAACTGTTGCGTTATTTAGTCGAGTTAAGGTATCTTGACGTCAAGATAAATTAAGTTAAGGATGCATATGAGCAAGAATTCATTAGGTACCAAGAAGAATTTGACTGTCGCTGGAAAAGATTTTGAAATCTTTGACATTTCAAAAATTGAAGGCGCCGCCAATTTACCTTTCTCGCTCAAAGTCCTCTTAGAAAATCTCTTGCGCACCGAAGATGGTGCCAACATAACCGCTGATCATATTAAATCGCTCGCACAATGGGATCCTGCTGCTGAGCCTGATACTGAAATTCAATTCACTCCTGCTCGCGTTGTAATGCAAGATTTCACTGGTGTTCCTTGCATTGTTGATCTAGCAACAATGCGTGAGGCAATTGTTGAACTTGGAGGAGATCCCGCAAAGGTAAATCCACTCGCTCCGGCAGAACTAGTAATTGATCACTCGGTTATCGCTGATCATTTCGGTGGTAAAGATTCTTTCGAGAAAAATACTGATATTGAATACGAACGCAATCGCGAGCGTTACCGTTTCTTGCGCTGGGGACAAGGCGCTTTCGATGAGCTAAAGGTTGTGCCACCCGGAACAGGAATTGTTCACCAAGTAAATATTGAATTTCTTGCTCGCGTCGTTATGACTCGTTCGGTGGGAGGCGTACTTCGCGCCTACCCGGACACCGTTGTCGGAACCGATTCGCACACAACAATGGTTAATGGTTTAGGTGTTCTTGGTTGGGGCGTTGGTGGCATCGAGGCAGAAGCCGCACTTTTGGGCCAACCAGTCTCAATGTTGATTCCCCGCGTAGTTGGCTTTAAATTAAGTGGTGCGCTGCCAGTTGGAACTACAGCAACTGATATGGCTTTAACAATTACGGAAATGCTTCGCAAGCACGGTGTAGTCGGTAAGTTCGTAGAATTTTATGGTCCAGGTGTTGTCTCTGTTCCAATGGCTAATCGCACAACGATCGGCAATATGAGCCCTGAATATGGTTCTACTTGCGCCATATTTCCAATTGATGATGAGACCCTTCGCTATTTGCGCCTAACTGGTCGCAGCGATGAACAAGTAGAACTTGTTGAGAAGTATGCGAAAGCACAAGGAATGTGGCATGACCCAGCAGTAAGTCCGCGCTTTTCTGAACATATAGAACTAGATCTTTCAACAGTTGTTCCATCTATTTCAGGACCAAAGCGTCCGCAAGATCGCATCTCACTTAGTGGCTCTAAAGAGGCATTTGCGAAAATTCTCCCAACGTATTTCACCGAGAAGACTGGCAAAGAGGCTTACCCAGT